>NZ_CP119559.1:2719332-3038664 GCF_029278565.1 Haloarcula halophila
GCTCCACGAACTCGCACACAAGGTCGTCGCGATCCGCTTCGGCCAGGTCGCCGCGTTCAAAGCCGACTACCGGATGCTGGGCTTCGCGATCGTCGGCGCGCTCGTGGGCTTTCTCTTCGCTGCGCCCGGTGCCGTGGTCCATCGCGGACGGATCACGCCCAAGGAGAACGGCCTCATCGCGCTGGCCGGGCCGGTGACGAACATCGGACTGGCCGTGGTCTTTCTCGTTCCGTATCTCTCGTTCGCCGCCAGCGGTGTCGGCGGCTTTCTCTGGGACCTCGCCAGCCGCGGGCTCCAGATCAACCTCCTGCTGGCCGGGTTCAACATGATCCCGTTCGGTCCGCTGGACGGCCGGAAGGTCCGCGAGTGGAACACGGGCGTGTTCGTCGCCGTGGCCGTCCCCTCGATCCTGCTCGGCATCGGCGCGCTGTTCGTGCTCTGATGGAACGATGGGCTTTTGCCCGCGCCCCGCACCCTCTCGGACATGACTGCAGAGGACGACCCCGAAGAAGAGGGACTCACGTACGCCCAGACCGGCGTCGACATCGACGAGAGCGAGGCAGCTACGATGGCACTCATCGGCGCCGCCGGCGAGTTCGAGGGGGACTACGCAGGGCTGGTGGACATCGGTGATCAGTACCTCGCGCTTGCGACCGACGGCGTCGGGACGAAACTGCTCGTCGCCGAGGCGATCGACGACTACTCGACGATCGGGATCGACTGCATGGCGATGAACGTCAACGACCTCGTCGCTACCGGCGTCGAACCCGTCGCCTTCGTCGACTATCTGGCGGTCGAAGCACCCGACGAAGAGACCAGCGAGGCGATCGGTGCGGGCCTGCGCGAGGGCGCCGAGCGGGCGGGTGTCGCACTCGTCGGCGGCGAGACGGCGGTGATGCCCGACGTGATCAAGGGCCTGGACATCGCCGGCACCTGTGCCGGCCTGGCGCCGAAAGACGCTGTCTTCCCCGGCGAAGCCGAGGTCGGCGACGCGATCGTCGGCTGGCCGTCCTCGGGTATCCACTCGAACGGGCTCACGCTGGCCCGCGAAGCGGTCACCCGCGACCACGAGTACACCGACCCGTTCCCGCCGAATCCGGACCGGACGATCGCCGAGGAACTGCTGACACCGACCCGTATCTACACCGACGTGTTGCCGACGTTGCGGGGCCACGAAACTCACGCCGCCGCCCACGTCACCGGCGGCGGCTGGACGAACCTCACACGGATGGGTGAACACCGCTACGAGATCACCGATCCGTTCGAGGCCCAGCCGGTCTTCGAGTTCGTCCAAGAGGAAGGGACCGTCGACGACGAGGAGATGCACCGGACGTTCAACATGGGGACGGGTTTCGTGGCGGCGCTGCCGGAAGCGGACGCCGCGGCGGTCGTCGATGACAGTGAGGACGCGCGGATCGTCGGCGAAGTCACCGAGGGTGAGGAGTGCGTGGCGGTGCGGGGACTAGAACTACAGTAGTGCGGTCGCGGTGCGGTTGCGGTGACGAGAGGATGCGTACTGCTGGCGAACGCAGTGAGCCAGCAGGGAGTTTTGCCCCACGTTTTTGCGACGAGCGGTTCGACCGCGGTGAAGCCGCGAGTCGAACCCGAGGAGGAAAAAGTGGTCGCGGGACGGGTTTCGTGGCGGCGCTGCCGGAAGCGGACGCCGCGGCGGTCGTCGAGGACAGCGAGGACGCGCGGATCGTCGGCGAGATCACCGAGGGCGACGAAGCCGTCGCGATTCGCGGGCTCGAACTGACCGAGTGACCCCGCGACGCCGATCAGCTAACCGTCCGAGCGATGTCGGCCTCGGTGATGACGCCGACGGTCCGTCCGTCCTCGACGACCAGGACGGCGGCGTTGTGGTTGAGGTAGTCGTCGACGGTGTCGATGGTCGCGTCGGGTTCGACGGTCGTGATCGACTCGTTCATCACTTCGGCGACCGGGAGTTCGCCGACGTTCTCCTCGTCGCGCTGGCGGATGTCCGAGTTCCCGATCAGTCCCTCGGGGGAGCCGTCCCGGACGACCGGGACCTGCGAGAACCCCTTCCCGTCCATCAGTTCCTTGGCGTTGTGGACCGAATCGTCCGGTTCGACGCTGTGGACCGGCGAGTTCATCAGATCCCGTGCCCGGACGATCCCGCCTTCGGCTTCTTCGAGGGCGTTGACGATCCGGCGCAGCGTCGAGAGCCGCGGGTCGACGTCGCCGCCCTCGATCCGCGCGATCAGCGGCTGTGAAACGTCGGCCCTGTCGGCCAACTCGCTCTGGGTCAGATCGAGTTCGGTACGGCGTTCCCGGAGGTCCGCTGACGTGGGTAAGTCCATACCCCCGATAACCTGGGGTAATACAAAAAGCCACCGGCGGTCGACTCAGGCCTCGGCTTCGGACTCCTCGTCGGCCTCGGTCTCGAAGGATTCGACGACCTTCAGCGGGACGTCACGGAGCGCGCCGCCGATCTCGCTCTTGGCGATCCGTTGTGCGTGCTCGGTCGACTCGGCGTTGAACACTTCCATTTCGAGGACCAGTCCGACCAGCGCCGTGTCGGCCGCGATAAACGCCGAGTCGAACGGCTCACCGCAGGCGGGACACCCGGTGGCGCCGACCTCGACCTCGACGTAGTCCATGTCGGCCTCGTTGAGGCGCTTGCCCGCTTCGCTCACGGCAACACCGATCGCGTCGTCGATATCTTCTACGTCACGAACCAGCCAGGCTGCTTCCATCGCCACGAGGTAGTTCATATCTCCTCCAATGTGGGCCGACTACTCGATAGTTTTGATTCGTCGGTGTGCGCACGTCACCGTCATTATCGCCATAAGTTATGCGAACGAGGGAGTTCATCGACACTCGTGTTACGCTCGAAGCGGGGCCACTGAGCCAGCAGCGGCCAAACGAGAGGGTGTCCCGGAAAACCACCAGACTGCGGCGGTTTTTTCTCGCTAAATCCGACGGAAGGTTTATATACGACTCTCTCCCTGTCTGGTGCTATAGACCGATGGACGTTCGACTGTACTCCGCTGCGGTGCTCGCACTGTATCAACTGACGCTGCTGCTCGGGATCGCACTCCTGCCGGTTGCGATGGTCACCGAGCGCGTGGGACTGCGACTGCCGATCGACCGCCTGGTGACCCAACTGAACTCGGCCTACGACCGGGCGAGTGCGTAGGGGAGTTCCAAGAAGAGGTTTTATCACCGCCCGACGGGAAAGAAGCGCTAATGCGCGACACCACTCCTGACTCACCGTTCTCTCAGCGACAGCGTCCCCCGTCGACCGACGAGTTCCAGACCGACCCCTACGAGCCGGAGGTCGGCTCCCTGCCCGACCGTAGCGAGCAGGACACGGAGAAAGTCAACAAGACCGGGACGACGACGATCGGGATCGCGACGAGCGAGGGCGTCGTCATCGCGACTGACATGCGCGCCTCGCTGGGCGGCCGGTTCGTTTCGAACAAAAACGTCCAGAAGGTCGAACAGATCCACCCGACTGCGGCGCTGACCCTGGTCGGCAGCGTCGGTGGCGCCCAGTCGTTCATCCGCTCGCTGCGGGCCGAAGTGAACCTCTACGAGGCCCGTCGCGGTGAAGACATGAGCATGCAGGCGCTCTCGACGCTCGCGGGGAACTTCGCCCGTGGCGGCCCCTTCTTCATGATCAACCCCATCCTCGGGGGCGTCGACGAGGACGGCCACCACGTCTACTCCATCGACCCCGCCGGCGGCGTCATGCAGGACGACTACACCGTCACTGGTTCCGGGCTGACCGTCGCTTACGGGACCCTTGAGGACCGTTACGAGGAGGACATGACCAACGAGGAGGCTCGCGAGGTCGCCGCCGCCGCGATCAAGGCTGCTGCCGAACGCGATACCGGATCGGGTAACGGTATCTACCTGGCCGACGTCACGAGCGACGGCGTCGACATCGAAGGGTACGACTTCGACGAACTGCTCTGAGGCTGTTTTCCCGGCGGCGATCACCATCGCAACACGAGCGAGGACAGAACTAAGCGATAGCCGTTCCGAGAAGCGGTATGGAACTGTTCGGGACGGCCGGAATTCGAGGAGACGTCGTCGAGCGAGTGACCCCCGAACTCGCGCTGCAGGTGGGGCGGGCCGCTGGACAGGACGGCGAGGAGTTCGTGCTCGGGTACGACGGCCGGATCACTTCCCCGGCGTTGGCCGACGCACTCGCCGCAGGACTGGCAAGCGCCGGTATCGAGGTCGTCCGCGTCGGAGCGGTGCCGACGCCGACGCTGGCCTGGGCGTCACGGGGTCGCCGGGGCGTGATGATCACGGCGAGTCACAACCCGCCACACGACAACGGCATCAAACTGTTCGTCGACGGCCAGGAGTACGACGGCGAGGCCGAGCGCCGTATCAGCGACCGCATCGACACCGGAGTCGCGCCGACCGAGTGGGGCCGGTGGGGTGACACCACCGCTGTCGAGCCACTCGCCGAGTACCGCCGGGCGGTCGCCGCGTACGCGGGCGACTACGGCAGCGATCCCAGCGACCTGACGGTCGCGGTCGACAGCGGCAACGGGATGTCCGGCGTCGCGACGCCACAGGTTCTCCGGGAACTGGGAGCAGACGTCCGCGCCGTCGAGGCCAACGTCGACGGCTACTTCCCGGCACGGGAGAGCAAACCCACGGCCGAGACGCTGTCGGAGTTCCGGTCGTTCGTCGCCGACACCACGGTCGACATCGGCATCGGCCACGACGGGGACAGCGACCGCATCGTCGTCGTCGACAGCGACGGCGCGGTCGTTCACGAGGACACGATCCTGGCGATCCTGGGTGAGCACTACACGCGGGCCTCGGCCGCCGATGACCCCGTCGTCGTGACGACGCCGAACGCCTCCGGGCGGGTCGACGAACGCGTCTCGGCCGCCGGCGGCCGGGTCGAACGGGTCCACCTCGGTGCGCTCCACGAGGGCATCGCACGGGTCAGGGCCGACGCCGACGAGGGGACAGCGGTCGTCTTCGCCGGCGAGCCCTGGAAACATATCCACCCGGCTTTCGGCGGCTGGATCGACGGCGTCGTCAGCGCGGCCGTCCTGACCTGTCTGTTCGCTTCAGAGTCGCTGGCCGACCGGCGAGCGGTCGTCCCCGAACGACCGTACCGGAAAGTCAGCGTCGACTGCCCGGACGCCGCAAAAGCGGACGCCATGGAGACGTTGACGGAATCATTGCCCGCCACCTACCCCGAGGCCAGTGTCTCGACGGAGTACGGTGTCCGCCTCTCGTTCGACGACGGGTCCTGGACGCTGGTCCGCCCCAGCGGGACCGAACCGTACGTCCGGGTCTACGCCGAGAGCGACGACGTCGACACGCTCGTCGAGGGCGTCGTCGAGACGGTCGCAGAGGCCGTCGCCACACAGTCCGAGGGCTGAGTCGGCGCTCTGTGACCGTCCAGACTGTCCCTCGCCACCGTCCGGCCGGCGCCGGTGGGTATTTGCCCGTCCCACGAGTTGCCCCGGTATGAACGACCTGCTGGAGACAGCCCGGACGGCTATCGGGGATTCCTATGCCCCCTACTCCGAGTACCGGGTCGGTGCCGCTATCGAGACGGCCGACGGAGCCGTCTACACCGGCTGCAACATCGAGAACGCCAACTACAGCAACAGCATCCACGCCGAGGAACTCGCGCTGAGCAAGGCGGTCCAGGACGGCCACCGCGAGTTCGCTCGCCTCGCGGTCGCCTCGGACAAGCGCGACGGCGTCACGCCCTGTGGGATGTGTCGGCAGTCGCTCGCGGAGTTCTGTGGCGAGGATCTACCGGTCTACTGCGACGAGGGCGACGGTGAAGTCAGCGAGTACACGCTGGGGGAACTGCTTCCAAACACCATCACGAAGGCCCACCTGGACGTATGACCGGCGACAGCGAAGACCCCAACGACGACGAGCAGTACCACCTCGAAGTCGGCCCCGGCGACGTCGCTGACAGTGTCCTGTTGCCGGGCAACCCCGAACGGGTCGCGAAGGTCGTCGACGGCTGGGAGGACCACGAAATCGTCGGGAACCACCGGGAGTACCGTACCGCGACTGGTACCCACGAGGGAACGCCCATCTCGGTCACCTCTACGGGGATCGGCTCCCCGTCGGCCGCGATCGCCGTCGAGGAGCTGGCCCGGGTCGGTGCGGATACGTTCCTCCGGGTCGGCTCCTGTGGCACGATCCGCGAGGAAGCTAGCGTCGGGGATCTGGTCATCACGACTGGTGCGGTCCGTCAGGAGGGGACCAGCGACGAATACGTCCGCGAGGACTACCCCGCAAGCGCCGACCACCGGGTCGTCTCGGCGCTGGTTGCCGCCGCCGAGGAACTGGGCTACGACTACCACCTCGGGGTGACTTGTTCGACGGATAGTTTCTATGCTGGCCAGTCACGGCCGGGCTTCGGCGGCTTCGAGGCCCGTGGGACCGAGGAACGACTCGACGAACTCCGCGAGGCGGGCGTCCTCAACTTCGAGATGGAGGCCGCGAGCATTCTCACGCTCGCCGGCCTCTACGGTCTACGCGCCGGCGCCGTCTGTACGGTGTACGCCAACCGCGTCACCGGCGAGTTCCGTACCGAGGGCGAGCGCAAGGCCGCAAACTGTGCCAGTCTCGCGGTGACCTACCTCGAACGGATGGACGAGGCCGTCGCCGCCGCCGACGCCGACCGGTGGCACGCCGGGCTCTCGATCGACCGGTAGCGGTCGGTGTGTCGCTCCGTCCCACCGCTTTGGTTCCGGGCTGTGGGCGGAGTAGGACACCCACCCGTCGCCGCCCGCTCTCAGCCGATGAAGAGGTCGAGCACCACGCCCGCGTCCTGTCCCCTGTAGAACTCCGTGTACCCGCATCTGGTACAGGAGACGGCTTTGAACCGCCGGTTCTGGATGTCGAGGAGCCTGGTGACGCCCTCGCCCGTCGTCGTGATGTTGTCGACCTCCGCGTCCGCGTGACCGCACTTCGGACAACCCGTCTCCCCGTCGATGTATTCGGATAACTCACTCCCGTCGCCGAGCGTCCGGTCCGCCGGTTCCGCGTCGCTGAGCGACGCTTCGCAACTCCGGCAGAACGACCAGTCCGCCGACGCCTTCGTCCCGCAGTCGGGACAGTGGACGGAGGAGGGGCGGGGGGAGTCGCTGTCGTCGTCCGGCTCGCTGTCATCGGGGGCCATTAGTGGCGTTCAGTGATACGGAGACAAAAAAGCGGTCCCACCCGCCGCGTTCTCGCCCGACTCAACGGAGTCGCGGTGGGTTTGCGGACCTGAGCTGTGGAATCGCCGTCTGTACGGTGCGGTGGCCAGGAGTGTGCTGGAACTCGTCGAGTACGCGACGACGGGTGATGCAGTAAAACGCGGTCTTACATGTCGGGCCACGCCTTCGCGGCGCGGCCGAAGCCGGTCACGTCGGAGATCCAGCGGGCGGCGATGCCCTTCTTGAGCATCCTCGCCGGCAGTCCGCCGAACGTGTCGATGGGAACGTTCACGACGTCGTGAGCGACGGCCTCCTCGCCGACGGAGATGACGGTCCCCTTGTCCTTGTGGGTCCAGGTCTTCAGCGGCTGGCCGCGGACCGCGCGAGCGAGGTTCTCGCCGGCGACCTCGGCGGCCTGCCAGGCTGCCTGGGCCGTCGGCGGGGCGGGGTTCTCGCCGGGCTGGTCGATCAGTGCGCAGTCGCCGATGGCGAAGACGCGCTCGTCTTCCGTCTGGAAGTCACCTTCCGCGTGGACGCGGTGGTTGCGCTCGTCTTTGTCGAGATCGACGTCCTGCATACACTCCCGGCCGGTGATGCCGCCGGTCCAGATGAGCACGTCGTAGTCGAGTTCCTCGTCGTCGCCGATGTAGACGGTCTCCTCGTCGACCTCGCCGATGAACTCGCCACACATGATGCTCACGTCGCGGTTCTCCAGGCGCTTGCGCAGTGCCCCCTGGAGTTCGGGGTCGTTCCCGGGGAAGATCTCGTCCAGCCCCTCGACGAGGTGGATGTCAAGCGGTGCGCGGTGATCGTCACGGAACTCCGCGATCTCGCCACACGTCTGGATGCCCGACAGGCCGGCACCGCCGACGACGATCTGTGCGGGGTCGTTCCGGGAGGCCTCTCGGGAGGCCTGCTGGATCGCGTCGTGGATACCCAGCGCGTCGTCGAGGCTCTTGAGCGTGTGTGCGTACTCTTCGAGACCGTCGATGCCGAAGAAAGCGGTACTGGTGCCCAGACCGGCCAGCAGGTAGTCGTACTCGACGTCGTCGCTGTCGGCCAGTTCGACCTGTCGATCCTCGGTGTCGATACCGGTGACCTCGTCCTGGATGAACGCGGTGCTTGGCTCTTTGATCTCGTGGACCGGGATCGAGATCTTCTCCTGGACGCTCGGGTCACGGATACAGCGGTGGGACTCGTGGAGCACGAGGTGGTAGTCCGTATCGGAGATCCAGGTGATGTCCGCCTCCCCGTTTAGTTCGGATTCGAGGCTGTTTATGGTACCAGCACCGGCATACCCTGCGCCGAGAACGACAACGTGGTCTGTCATACAGTGGGTTCGGTAGTCCGGTGATACAAAGGCTTTGAAATCGCTGTCGGAGGACTGCTTTCCCGAGCAATCGTTCGTGACGGATTCGCGTGCGGTAACGGAAAAGAGAACAGCAGAGAGTCGCCGCCGGTCAGTGCTCCGGTTCTCCGGCCGGTGCCCGCATATCGTCGATCGTCAGGATGAGCTTGTTGTTCGTGTCGTCTTTCCCTTCGAGGGTCCCGATGATCTGGAGCTTCGAGAGCGGTGTCGGGCCGACAGTAACCGAATCGCCCTCGTGGAACTGCGAGATCGACCCCTGCAGTTGTATCTCGGCGCGACACTCCTCGGGGTGGTGGACGCTCGTGAGGTCGATCTCCTCGACGTTTGCGTTCTCGACGAGTTCGCCGTTGTGCCGAAGGGGGACCTCGGCTGCCTGGTCCATGTCCTGGATCTGGAGGGCGTCGTAGGCCGTCGCAGTCGGTTTGTACCCGCCTTTCGGGCCAGGAACGCCTTCGACGAGTTGGAGCGCCTTCAGGCTCTGCATCTGGTTACGGATCGTCCCGGGGTTCCGGTCGACTTTCTCCGCAATATCTTCGCCTTTGACGGCACTCTCGCTCTCGCGGTAGAGGTTTACGAGTTCCTGTAAGATATTTTTTTGACTCGGAGTCAGTTCTATCGATGACATAATATTTCGTTCGGTACAACCGTCCTTAAAAGCGACGGTGGTGGGTCCACGCCGGCGACCCGCAACCGATACCCACTTGTCAGTCGGTATACGTGGGACAAACATGAACGGTCAACGCGTGTTGGTTACCGGTGGTGGCGGATTCATCGGGTCGAACCTCGCGAACTCGCTGGCGGCGGACAACGACGTGATCGTGGTCGACGACGGCTATCTGGGGACGCCGGCGAACGTCTCCGAGGCGGTCGAGTACGTCGAGCGGAGCGTCGTCGAGGACGATCTCCCGACGGACGTCGACGTCGTGTTCCATCTGGCGGCGCTGTCCTCCTATCAGATGCACGAGGACAACCCGACCCACGGCGCTCGGGTCAACGTCGAGGGGTTCGTCAACACGGTCGAACAGGCCCGTGACGACGGCTGTGACACCGTCGTCTACGCCTCCACGTCGTCGATCTACGGCAGCCAGACCGACCCCTCCCCCGAGGAGATGGACGTGACGGTCAACACCGGCTACGAGGCCTCGAAGATGGCACGGGAGACGTACGCCGAATACTTCCACAACCACTACGACCTCTCGCTCGCCGGGATGCGGTTTTTCTCCGTCTACCAGGGCTACGGTGGGGCTGAGGAACACAAAGGTGAGTACGCCAACGTCATCGCACAGTTCGCCGACGACATGGCCAACGGCGAACCACCGGTGTTGTACGGCGACGGCACTCAGACCCGTGATTTCACGCACGTCACGGATATCGTCCGCGGACTCGAACAGGCCGCCGATCACGAACTGAACGGCGTTTACAACCTGGGAACCGGCGAGGCCTACGACTTCCTGACTGTCGTCGAGATGCTCAACGACGAACTCGGGACCGACATCGACCCCGAGTTCGTCGAGAACCCGATCCCCGAAGACGTCTACGTTCACGACACCTGTGGCGATTACTCGAAGATCAACGAGGCGACCGGCTGGGAGCCCCAGATCTCGTTCGAGGACGGAATCGAACGGGTCTGTGAGCAGTATACGTGACCGCCGACGAGTGGCCACAGATCGAGGCGTGACGGGAATCCGCTGAGCCGATCGAAGCGAGGGACCCGTCACAGTCCGTCCCTCGCTGGGCGGGGGTTCCCGGACTCAGTTTTCGTCAGCGTCGGTATCGAACCCGCTGGACGGCCGCTCGACGTCCACAAACTCTAGCCGTGCACCGCCTTCGTCGCTCGTCCCCACACGGACCGTCCAGCCGTGTGCGTCGGCGATCTCCGCGACGATCGAGAGCCCGAGCCCGGTTCCCGTCTCGCTGGTGGTGTAGCCGACCTCGAACAGGTCGGCGTCATCGGGGTTCGGGAACCCGGGACCGTCGTCCTCGATGAAGAACCCGGTGTCGTCTGGGAGTTGCCCGACGGTAACTGTCACTGACGGTCCACCGTGTTCGATCGCGTTCCGGAAGACGTTGGCCACCAACTGTCGTAAGCGTCCCACGTCACCCAAGACCACCCCGGGTGGAGAGTCGATCACGAACGTCGCTCCCGGGGCGTCGACCGAACTCCAGGCCGTCCGGAGGATGCCGTCGAGTTCGACTGGTTCGGGACTGACGACCTGTTTGCCCTGTCTCGCCAGTGCGAGTCCGTCTTCGATGAGGCTATCCATCCGCTGGAGCGCCTCGTCGATGTCGTCGAGGTGTGGCGTCGGGTCGTCGGCCCGGCGAGCGAGTTCGAGCCGCATCGTCGCCAACTGCAGCGGGTTCCTGAGGTCGTGACTGACCATCTTCGAGAACCGTTCGAGCCGCTCGTTCTGGCGTTTGACCTCCTCCTGGCGCTCCTTGCGGGCCGAGATATCACGGGTCACACCGATGAGTCCGACGACGTCCCCGTCGGGGCCGTGCCAGGGGACCTTCGAGGTGAGGTTCCACTGGTCGATCATCGGCAGGTATTCGACCTTGTTCAGGATCGGCTCGCCCGATTCGATGACGTGGCTGTCCTCTCGGTGGGCTCGCAGCGCTTGTCTGCCGGCGAAGAGCCCGATCTCGGGGCGGTGTTCCCGATGAACTCCTCCAGTGGCTCCTCGAAGTAGCCGGTTCCCACGTAGAGGTGACGCGCGTCGGCGTCCTTGATATAGAGGTGGACTGGAATCGACTCCATGATCGTATCGAACAGCCGGCTCTTGTGGAGGAGTTGCGAGAGGTAGCCCGCATCGATGCCCTCGGCCAGCAACTCCTCGACAGCCCCGGAATCGACGTTCGGCGTTGGGTTCTCGTCGAGGGGTGGTGTCGCCAGTCCTCCCCGTGCGCTCGAATCCAGTGCGGCGTCTTCCACGGTGGCCGCGAGCCGAGCCATCGCGTCACCGTCGGTGCCGTCGACGAACTCGTCGACTGCAGTCCCGACGGCCTGTTCCGCGATCGTCGGGTCCGTGACGGTCGTAAACAGGACGATCGGGAGACAGGGGTGTTTCTCACCGATCGCGTCGGCTGCCTCCACGGCGTCGAACCCCTCAGTGCCGTGGCGAACGACCAGACAGTCGATATCGGGCCACGCCAGTCGGTCGATGGCGTCGCTGACAGACACACTCCCGTATCCTTCGATGGCACCCTGCCTTTCCAGCGAGTCCGCGAGTCGATCCCCCCGTGCCGAGTTGGGATCGACGACGAGGACGTGGGTCGACCCTTCGGTGGAGTGGGCCGACTCGCATCGTTCCATCGTCCCGAAGGTACTCGGTAGACTAACTTAACTGGCACCATTTTTTACTGCGGCCGTTGATACTGAATGTATGCGACAGAACGTACGTGTCCTGGGGGTCCCGATGGATCTGGGTGCCGACCGCCGGGGCGTCGACATGGGACCGTCGGCCATCCGGTACGGTGGCCTCGCGGATCGGCTCGACGATCTCGGGTTCGACTGTATCGACGGCGGTGATATCGCCGTTCCACGACCGGAGGCGGGCGATCCGGACGCGAACGACCTCCCGGACGGTCGTACGAAGTTCCTCCCCGAGACACGGGAGGTCTGTGCCGATCTCTCGGCGGCTGTTGCGGCGACACGTGCCGACGGCGAGTTCCCGCTGGTTCTCGGTGGTGACCACTCGATCGCCATGGGCACCGTCGACGGAGCGACCGACCCCGACGAGGAACTCGGAATCGTCTGGTTCGACGCACACGGAGATTTCAACACCCCACAGACGACGCCGAGCGGCAACATCCACGGGATGTCGCTGGCCGGGATTCTCGGGAAGGGGCGGTTCGGGGAAACACCGTGGGCGCGTGCTCCGGGCGTCAGCGAGGAGAACGTCGTCCTCGTCGGACTACGGAGCCTCGACGAGGGCGAGCGGAAGTTGCTCACCGAGAGCGACGTGACGGCCTTTACGATGTCCGATATCGACACCCGTGGGGCCTCGACGGTCGTCCAGGAGGCGCTCGCTATCGCTACCGACGGCACCGACGCGATCCACGTCTCGCTTGATCTGGACTGGCTCGATCCGACGGAAGCGCCCGGCGTCGGGACACCCGTCAGGGGCGGTGTCTCCTACCGGGAGGCACACATCGCCATGGAGCACGTCGCCGACAACAGCGCCTCGCTCCGCTCGATGGAAGTCGTGGAGGTCAACCCGATCCTCGACGAACACAACCGGACCGCGGAACTGGCCTGTGAACTCGTTTCGAGTGCGTTCGGCGAGCGGATTCTCTGAGTTCGCCGGGACTGTTCCGCCGTCGAAGCTAAGTGGAGATCAGCGAGACAGCAGGCCGCTGTCGGTTGCGAGGCGGAGCGAGTACGCGATGAGCACCAGTCCGGTAAACTGGAGCAGTCTGACGACTAGGCGGAAGCTGTCTTGGTAGCGGATGCCGACGACGTGGGCGGCGATCAATCCCTGTCCGAGTAGGGCCACCAGATAGGTGACGCCGAACAAGACGATCATGCCGACCGAGAGATACCGCATCGCCGGATCGCCGTGGCGACGGAGCCCCCGGTAGGCGTGATATCCGATGTAGAGGCCGATCACCGCCGATCCGGTCGCCGCAGCGCCGGTGAGTACGCCGGTGAGTGAACCGACAGCGACCATCTCAGAAGTTCCCCCAGAGGCGAGTGAGTTCGTCGGCGACGTCGGTCTCGGTCCCCTCCACGGTCCACTCCAGGGTTCCGTCCTCGATCGTGAGTTCGAACCGGCCCAGCAGGGAGACGTACACCGTCTCGTGATGACCGTCGCGTCGCGGCCGGGTCTGCTCGTCAAGCAGGCCCGCCTCAGCCAGCCGGTCGAGGCGACGGTAGATCGAGGAGACGGAGACGTCACACCGTTCGCTCAGCTCCGTCGCCGACAGCGGTTCCTCGCTCGTCGCCACGAGGATCGACCGGGCGTGTTCGTCGTCGAGGAGGCCGACGACGGTCGACAGGTCGGTGTCCTCTGACACAGGTGTCTCTGTCATGCGCTGGTGAAATAACCTCCCGTGGTGTCGGGGCTCGACCGCTGGCGACGGGGACCAGGCCTGCCGGCCGGCGGATGCGGTCGCCACACTCATCCGTCCCCCTCCGTTTCGAGGGTAAACACCGAGCCGTAGCTGGCACCCTCGGCCGTGAACTGGAGGACAAACCGGGCGACGTCGGTCGATCCGTCCCGGGAGACGGTCGTGGTATCGCCGGCCCGGACTGTCTCGGTGCCGGACCACGGTGTCCCGCTCTGTACGGTGGTTCCGTCCGGGGAGCGCAGTTCGTACCGGAGGTTCGCCGCGCCGACGGCCTCGCCGGCCTCGTGACGGAGCGTCACGGTCCCGGAGTCGACGGCCCCACCCCAGGTGGCGTGTGGCGGATACGGCTCCGCCGACGGGTCGAGTCCCTCGCCGGGTGGAACCCGCCCGGCGACCGTCGCCATCTGTCCGCGCTCCTCGTAGTGGAACGCGTCCACCTCGCGGGTCAGCAGCCTCTTCTGGACGCTGCGCCGTTTGAGCCGGTCGGTCGGCACCGCTTCGCCGTCCGGGTAGTGGTGTGTGAGGACGTGGTAGGCAGCCTCGCCATCGAAGCGGAACGCCTCGGCTTTGAGCCAACTGCGGGCCTCGAACGGCCGGAGGAACTCGACCATCCGGCTCTCGCCGATGGCCGCGCTCGCCCGGGCGAACCGGTCGCTGACCTCGTGGTAGCGGTCGGTCCGGCCCGCCCCGGCGTCGACGAGCGCCCGGACGTCCGCTGCCTCGTGAGCGCGCTCGCTGGCGAACACGACGGTCCCGTCCCGGAGCGCGACCGTTCGGGGGTCGTCGCTTCGGGTGAACAGGTCGTATTCGTGGTACGACCCCTCGCCGCCGTAGCCGGTGTCGGCAAGCGCCTCGGTGACCGTCGCGGCGTCGAACTGTCCTTCGAGGACGACGCCGAACGGCGTCGAGAGCAGGCGGTCGTAGTCCGCGTAGTCGACGCCGACGTAGTCGAGATCGGTCAGCAGGGACTTCTTCGGGACGGCAAAGCGCACGGGAGCGATGTAGTCGATGGCTGTCGGCCGCCGGAACAACACGTTGTAGTGTCGACGGTCGTTGGCGATCCGGGAGGGCGCTGGAAGCCACTGTCTGTACGTCGGTTTGTCGGGGTCGGGGACGTCGACACGGCCGAAATCGAGTTGCGAGCCGAGCGGCGGCAGTGCGGAGGCACAACCGCTCAGGCCCGCTGCCGTTCCGGCCGCGAGCGACCCCGCGGCGAGTCGGAGGGCCTCGCGTCGTGTCATCTCGTCGGGAACCATCGCGTGTCGACTATCGGACCCCGTGTCCATTAGATAAAAGGCTGGGCTGCGGCTCAGCGCAACCGGCGACAGAATTATTACTGTGGATCAGCCCAGTCGGCGTGCGAGTCCGTACGCGACAGTCGCGGGGAGGGTGATCGCGAGCACGACGAACACGATCTCGTCGACAGTCGGACCGGACGGGGTTAGCGAACTGTAGCACACGAGCGCCCCGGTCGCGAGGACGCCGACGACCGTCGCGACGTACTCCGGATCTGTCCAGTCCGAGGGGGACCTGCCGGGGGACATGTGCCACCGTACCGACGGGACACTGCTATTCGTTACGATCACCCCCGAACGAGGTCTCGACGGGCGAGAAAGCTGATCGCTGCGCTCGCAGTTGCTATTCTTCGGAGCGGGCCGGCACCACGGTGACACTCGCGACACCGTCGCCGTCTTCCAGTTCCATGATCGTGACGCCTTTGGTGTTGCGGCCGACCTGCGAGATGTCGTCGGCGCGGATGCGCATGATCTGGCCCCGTTCGGACATGATGACGAGGTGGTCGTCGCCGGTGACGGCCTTCGCAGTGCGGACCCGGCCGTTTCGATCGTCGGTCTTGATGTCGACCAGCCCCTTTCCGTACCGGGATTGGGCGCGGTACTCGGTGAGTTTCGTCCGCTTGCCGTAGCCGTGTTCGGTCACGGTCAACAGCGCACGCTCGTCGTCGTCGTCGGTCGCGACCATCGCCGCGACTTTGTCGCCGTCTTCGAGTTTGATCCCGTTGACGCCGCGTGCGGACCGCCCCATCTCGCTGACCTCGTCCTCGTCGAAGCGGATCGTCATCCCACCCTCGGAGGCGATGACCAGGTCCTTCGTGCCGTCGGTCACCTCGACGTCGACGAGTTCGTCGCCGTCCTCCAGTTTCGCTGCGCGGATGCCCGTCGAGAGGATGTTCTCGAAGTCGGCGGCACAGGTCCGCTTGACGTAGCCGTCGCGGGTGACCATCGTGAGACACTCCTCGGGCTCGAAGTCGTCCGTCGAGACGACGGCGGTGATCTCCTCGCCGTCGTCCAGGTTGATGATGTTGACCGCCGACTTCCCGCGGGCGGTTCGTGACATCTCGGGGATCTCGTAGGTCTTCAGCCGGTAGACCTGCCCCCGGTTGGTGAAACAGAGCAGGTAGTCGTGGCTGTTGGCCCGGAAGACCTTCGAGACGCGGTCGCCCTCCTTGGGGTCGGCGCCGATGATCCCCTTGCCGCCGCGGTTCTGTGGATCGAAGTTCTCGACGGGCATCCGCTTGATGTAGTCGTCTTCCGTGATGACGACCACGCAGTCCTGCTCGGGGATGAGGTCCTCGTGGGTGACCTGGCCCTCGTCCTCGATGATCGAAGTCCGGCGGTCGTCGTCGTACTCGGCTTTGACCTCGCGGAGTTCGTCCGTGATGACGCCGTCGAGTTTCGCTTGGCTGTCGAGGACTGCCTGGAGGTAGTCGATGGTCTCCTGGACCTCCTCGTACTCCTCCTCGATCTCCGCGGACTCCATCGAGGTCAGCGACCCCAACTGCATCCTGACGATGTGAGCGGCTTGGTCCTCCGAGAAGTCGAACGCCTCGTGGAGGCCGGCCCGGGCGGCGTCCCGGTCCTCGCTGTTTCGGATGAGTTCGACGACGTCCTCGACGTTCTCTAGGGCCTTCAGCCGGCCTTCGAGGATGTGTGCGCGGTCCTGGGCCTCGGCCAGGTCGTGTTCGGAGCGCCGGCGGACGACCTCCCGGCGGTGCTCGACGTAGTGCTGGAGGCTCTCTTTCAGCGAGAGGACCTGTGGCTGGCCGTCGACCAGCGCGAGGTTGATGACGCCGAACGTCGATTCGAGGTGGTGGTCCAGCAGGCGGTTCTCGACGACGTCGACGTTCGCGCCGCGTTTGAGTTCGACGACGATGCGGACGCCGTTGCGGTCGGACTCGTCACGCAGGTCCGCGATCCCCTCGATCTTGCCCTCGTTGACGTCGTCGGCGATCCGCTCGACGATGCGGGCCTTGTTCTCCTGGTAGGGGAGTTCGCTGATGACGATCCGCCCGTCCTCGCGGTCGACCTCGTACTCGGCCCGGACTCGGAGCCGTCCCCGGCCGGTCGCGTACGCCGAGTAGATGGCGTCCCGGCCGACGATGTTGCCGCCGGTCGGGAAGTCCGGCCCGCTGACGTGTTCCATCAGGTCCTCGACGGTGGCGTCGGGGTTCTCGATGAGGTGGATCGTCGCGTCGACCAACTCGCCGAGGTTGTGCGGCGGGATGTTCGTCGACATCCCGACCGCGATACCCGAGGAGCCGTTCAACAGGAGGTTCGGGACCTTCGCCGGGAGGACCTCCGGTTCCTGGAGGCGGTCGTCGTAGTTACTGGAGAAGTCGACGGTGTCTTTCTCGATGTCTTCGAGCAGGACCTCGGCGATGGGGGCCATCCGGGCCTCCGTGTACCGCATCGCCGCTGGCGGGTCCCCGTCCATCGAGCCGAAGTTCCCCTGTCCGTCGACCAAGGGATAGCGCATCGAGAAGTCCTGTGCCATCCGGACGAGCGTGTCGTAGATCGCCGAGTCCCCGTGTGGGTGGTAATCACCCATCGTCTCCCCGACGATCGAGGAGGACTTCCGGTGGCTCGACCCCGATGAGACACCCATCTCGTGCATCGCATAGAGGATGCGCCGGTGGACGGGTTTCATCCCGTCGCGGACGTCCGGCAGCGCCCGCCCCGCGATGACCGACATCGCGTAGTCGATGTAGGACTGCTCCATCTCGTCCTCGATGCGGACGTGTTTGATGCGGTCCGCCGGTGCGTTCGCGTCGTCCGGAACGTCCGAACTCATATGTCGACCCACTCCGCTTCCGGCGAGTGTTCCTTGATGAACTCCTTGCGGGGCTCGACGGCATCACCCATCAGGACGTTGAACATCTTGTCGGCCGCCGCGGCGTCCTCGATCGTGATCTGCTTGAGGATGCGGTTGTCCGGGTCCATCGTCGTGTCCCAGAGTTGCTGGGGGTTCATCTCGCCCAGTCCCTTGAACCGCTGGACCTGGGTGGGGTTGCCGTTGCACTGCTCCTCGACGATCCGGTCGCGCTCCTGCTCGGTCATCGCGTCGTAGGTCTCGCCGCGGTACCGAACGCGGTACAGCGGGGGCTGGGACGCGTAGACGTAGCCGGCCTCGATGAGCGGCTTCATGTGCCGGTACAGCAGCGTCAACAGCAATGTCCGGATGTGAGCGCCGTCGACGTCGGCGTCGGTCATCATGATGATCTTCTCGTAGCGAAGGTCGTCGATGTCGAACTCGTCGCCGATGCCGGTGCCCAGCGCGGTGATGAGGTTCCGGATCTCGTTGTTCTCCAAGATGCGGTCGAGGCGGTGTTTCTCGACGTTGAGGATCTTCCCTTTGATCGGGAGGATCGCCTGGTACTCGGGGTTGCGCCCCTGTTTGGCGCTCCCGCCCGCGGAGTCACCCTCGACGATGAACAGTTCGGCGTCCTCCGGATCGCGGGTCTGGCAGTCGGCCAGTTTCCCGGGCAGTGCCGTCGAGTCCAGAGCGGACTTCCGGCGGGTGAGTTCTTCGGCCTTCTTGGCGGCCTTGCGTGCCTTCGCGGCCTCGACGGCCTTGCCGACGACCATCTCTGCGGTGTCGGGGTTCTCCTCGAAGAAGGTCGCCAGGCCGTCGTGCATCGCCGACTCGACGATCCCCCGGACCTCGCTGTTCCCGAGTTTCGTCTTCGTCTGGCCCTCGAACTGCGGGTCGGGGTGTTTGACCGAGATGACCGCGGTCAACCCCTCACGGATGTCGTCGCCTTTGAGCGTGTCGTCCAAGTCCTTGAGCAGATTGTTGTCGGTCGCGTAGTCGTTGACCACGCGTGTAAGCGCCGTCTTGAACCCCGTGAGGTGTGTCCCGCCCTCGCGTGTGTTGATGTTGTTCGCGAAGGCGTGGATCGACCCCTGGAGGTCGTCGGTGCCCTGCATGGCGATCTCGACCTGGACGGTCCCCTCGGTGATGTCGTCCTCGTCCTCGAAGTAGATGACCTCCGAGTGCAGGGGCTCTTTGGTCTCGTTGAGGTACTCGACGAACTCCCTGATTCCGCCCTGGTACTCGAAGGTCTCCTCGGTGCCGTCGCGTTCGTCATTGATCGTGATGCCGACACCGGAGTTGAGGAAGGCCAGTTCGCGCAGTCGGGAAGACAGCGTCGAGAACGAGAACTCGCCGGTCTCGAAGATCTCGTCGTCGGGCCAGAACCGGACGGTGGTCCCGGTCCCCTCGTCGGGCGCCAAGTCACGGATCTTCTTCAGATCGTACTCGGGCGTGCCGTGGTCGAACCGCTGGCGCCACAGCGCGCCGTCGCGTTTGATGTCGACTTCGAGCCACTTCGAGAGGGCGTTGACGACGCTGACGCCGACGCCGTGGAGGCCACCGGAGACCTGGTAGGACTTGTTGTCGAACTTTCCGCCGGCGTGGAGGATGGTCATGACGACCTCCACGGCCGGGCGGCCGTGTTCTTCGTGTTCGTCCACCGGGATGCCCCGCCCGTCGTCGCTGACGGAGACGGAGCCGTCCTCGTGGATGGTCACGTCGATGGTGTCACAGTAGCCGGCGAGGGCTTCGTCGATAGCGTTGTCGACGACCTCGTAGACGAGATGGTGGAGGCCTCTGGCGTCCGTCGACCCGATGTACATCGCGGGTCGTTTCCGGACGGCTTCCAGCCCTTCGAGGGTCTGGATCGACTTTGCGCCGTACTCATCGGACTCTCCTGACATAGGAACTTACTCTTGTTAGTAGATGGGGGTTGATAAAACTCCCGCACGCGCGTGCGGAGGGCTCGCAGTAAAACCCGGCGAAGACGGTGACTTTTAATAAATTTTCCGTCTATTCGTCAAACGAAATAACTGTCCGATCACCGTCGTTGTCGGCGGCAGTTTCACTTTCACTCCGGCGGCGAACACCTTTTAACCTCGACGCCGGTACCTACCGCACGACAATGACTTCGTATCAGTCCCGACTCGGCGACGGTGAGGGGATCGCCGAGGAGTTGGCCGAGTCCCAACGGGCCATCTCCATCGCCGAGTTCTTCGAGAAGAACAAACACATGCTGGGGTTCGACTCGGAGGCCCGGGCGCTCGTGACGGCGGTCAAGGAGGCCGTCGACAACGCCCTGGACGCCTGCGAGGAGGCCGGCATCCGCCCCGATATCTACGTCGAGATCCAGGAGGCCGGTGACTACTACCGCCTGATCGTCGAGGACAACGGCCCCGGGATCACGAAAGAGCAACTGCCTAAGATCTTCGGGAAGCTCCTCTATGGCTCTCGCTTCCACGCCCGCGAGCAGAACCGCGGCCAGCAGGGAATCGGGATCTCGGCCGCGGTCCTGTACTCGCAGCTCACCTCGGGCAAGCCGGCGAAGATCACGTCCCGGCCGAAAGGCCAGTCCGACGCACAATACTTCGAACTCATCGTCGACACCGACTCGAACGAACCGGAGATCAGTGCCGACGAGACGACCACCTGGGAACGGCCCCACGGCACCCGCATCGAACTGGAGATGGAGGCGAACATGCGCGCCCGGTCGTCGCTGCACGACTACATCCAGGACACGGCGGTCGTCAACCCCCACGCCCGCATCGAGTTCGACGAGCCCGGGCTGGAGGAACCGAAGAAGTTCGAGCGCGTCGAGGGCGCGGATCTGCCGGAGGAGACCGAGGAGATCCGGCCACACCCCCACGGCGTCGAACTCGGCACGCTGTTGAAGATGCTGGAGGCGACCGACTCGTACTCGATCTCCGGATTCCTCCAGGAGGAGTTCACCAGGGTCGGGGGCAAGACCGCCGACAAGGTCATCGCGAACCTCAACGACCGCCACTACGGGCGCGGGATGGCCTGGAGCCCGCCACAGGCTCACGAAGAGGTCGACGTGGAGACGGCCGTCGAGGCCGCCGTCGCGAACAAAGGTGCGGAGGCGACCGCCGCGTTCGCGACGGCGGTGGCCGACGCGATCGGGGAGCGCGACCGCGTGGCCCACCACGAGATCGCGGCGATCGTCGACGGGGCGGCCGCGGACGTCGAGACGGAGTACGACACGACCTTCGGCTCGACGGTCCGGGAAAACGCCGTCGAGGCGGCCTGGGACGCCGTCACCGCCGAGCGGGCGAGCGACTGTTACGAACTCGTCGACGCGGCGACGACCACCCGGAAGGACGACGCCGCCATCGAGGGGTTGGCCGGCCGACTGGCCGACAAGTTCGGCGACGGGACCCACGTCCTGACCCGGGACGCGCTCGGGGAGTACGTCGACCGTGCGGCCGACATGACCGAGGAACAGGACGGCGAGACCTTCGGGGAGACGGCCCGCGAGAAGATCCTCGACCGGCTGTGGGATATCGCGGTCCGCGTCCCCGACGACCCGCCGAAGGTCGCGGACGTGGCCGACGACCGCGACACGGCCAGCGAACTGCTCTCGGCGATGCGCGAGACCGACATCATCGCACCGCCGACTGACTGTCTCGCGCCGATCGACGCCGAACTCGTCGAACAGGGGCTGCGCAAGGAGTTCGACGCGGACTTCTACGCGGCGTCGACGCGGGACGCCTCGGTCCACGGCGGCGACCCGTTCATCGTCGAGGCCGGGATCGCCTACGGCGGCGACGTTCCGGTAGAGGGCAACATCGACGTGATGCGCTTCGCCAACCGCGTCCCGCTGGTCTACCAGCGCGGCGCCTGTGCGACGACCGACGTGGTCAAGTCGATCAACTGGCGCAACTACAACCTCGACCAGCCCGGCGGCTCCGGCATTCCCAACGGCCCCGCCGTGTTGATGGTCCACGTCGCCTCGACGAACGTCCCGTTCACCAGCGAGTCCAAGGACGCCATCGCCAACGTCCCGGAGATGGAAGACGAGATCGAACTCGCCATCCGGGAGGCGGCCCGCGAACTCAAGAGCTACCTCAACAAGCGCCGGTCGATGCAACAGCGCCGGGAGAAACAGGA
Organism: Haloarcula halophila; assembly: GCF_029278565.1. NCBI lineage: Archaea > Methanobacteriati > Methanobacteriota > Halobacteria > Halobacteriales > Haloarculaceae > Haloarcula > Haloarcula halophila. The sequence continues at coordinate 2,741,176 of NZ_CP119559.1, forward strand.
CAAGCTCGCGACCATCCTCCCGGAGATGGCCGAGAAACTCACCGAGGTCACCGGCAACGACGAGCTACACATCGATGACTCGCTGGCCCGCATCATGAACAACGTCCTCGTCGAGCGCGAGGTCGAGGACGGGACCGTTCGGCTCGTCGTCGAGAACAACGACGACACGAACGCCGACATCGAACTGACCGACATCGTCACCGCCGAACCGCAGGACACCAACGGTGCGACGGTCGTCGAGATGGACGGCGAGTGGTTCGTCAAGTGGTCGCCGACGGTCGCCGCCGGCGACCGGGCCGTCCTGGAGTACAGCGTGACGGAGGAGGCCGAGTTCACCGTCTCGGTCGACGGTATCGAAGCGGAGAAACTGACGGTGGATGCCTGATATGAGCGAGAGCACGACACCCGACACCGAGGAGGCCCGCGAGCAACTCATCGACCTCGCGGCGGAGTTCTACGACCAGTTCGCCGAGGGGGACGTCCCGACGATGTCGATCCCCACGCGGACGAAATCGAACATCGAGTACGACGAGGACAAGAACGTCTGGGTCTACGGCGACCGCACCTCCACGCGGTCGGCCAAGTCCGTCTCCGGGGCCGAGAAGCTCTTGAAGGCGACCTACGCGATCGACTTCCTCGCCCAGCAACTCGAAGAGGACCGCTCGTCGACGCTACGTGAACTGTACTACCTCTCGGAGTCCTGGGACCTCGAAGAGGCCCAGTTCAACAGCCAGGACGAGTCCAACCAGCTCATCGAGGACCTGGAGATCGTCTCCGACGTGACCCGCGAGGACTTCCACATGCGCCCCGAGGAGTCGGGCGCGACGATCATGGGACCGCTGGAACTACGCGAGCAGACCCGGCGGGGCGAACGGGTCATCCACTGCCAGAAGGACGTCGGCGAGGGCGGCTACCAGATCCCGAACAACCCCGACACCATCGAGTTCCTGGACAACGACGCCGACTTCGTCCTCTGTGTCGAGACCGGCGGGATGCGCGATCGGCTGGTCGAGAACGGCTTCGACGACGAGTACAACGTCATCGTGGTCCACCTGAAGGGCCAGCCGGCCCGGGCGACACGGCGGATCACCAAGCGGCTCCACGACGAACTCGCTCTCCCGGTCGTGGTCTTTACAGACGGTGACCCGTGGTCGTACCGCATCTACGGTTCGGTCGCCTACGGGTCGATCAAGTCCGCCCACCTCTCGGAGTATCTGGCGACCCCACAGGCCCAGTTCGTCGGCATCCGACCGGAGGACATCGTTGAGTACGACCTCCCGACGGACCCGCTGTCGGACTCGGACATCAACGCGCTGGAGTCGGAACTGGAAGATCCACGGTTCCAGACCGACTTCTGGGAGGAACAGATCGAACTCCAACTGGACATCGGGAAGAAGGCCGAACAGCAGGCGCTTGCCTCCCGCGGGCTGGACTTCGTGACCGACACGTATCTCCCCGAACGGCTGACCGAGATGGGCGTCCTGTAGGCGGCTGTCCGTATCACGAACAGTTCGCCCGGCCTCTATCACTCTTGATCGGGGGTGTGCCGTGATGAACGGTGAGTAGCCGTCGAAAAGCCCGGGTCGAAACTGTTCGGATGTCCGACACATCCGGCCGATAGCCCCGGATAGCGGGATTTATACTCCCGAGCTACGTGGCTGCTTGTATGCCAGTTATGGCGAGTGGTGACTTCTCCATCCACCGGGAAGGGTGTGAGGAGTTCGACGACGGGATGCCCATCTCGTCGCTCCCCGACGAGGTGACCTCGATCGACGACCTGGACTGTACGTGCTGGAGCGAGTTCGCCTCGCTTGAGGAGATCTAGTCCGACAGGGTCCGAACCCGTGGCTGGTTTATGACCGCAGCGCCGTAGCTATCGGTATGACCGTCGGCATCGTGGCCCAGCGCAACAACGACCGGGCCATCTCGCTTGCGAGTACGCTCTCGGACCGTCTCGACGAGGTCTCCGCCGCCGTCGTGGTCGACGAGACCACCGGCGAGACGGCTGTGGACCACGACGACTGGGAGCGTGCGCCACCCGAGACGGCTCCCGTCGAGTCCATGGACGACTGCGATCTCGTCGTGAGTATCGGTGGTGACGGGACCTTCCTCTACGCTGCCCGCGGGGCAGGATCGACGCCGATCATGGGCGTCAACCTCGGCGAAGTCGGGTTCCTGAACGCTATCGCACCCGAGGAGGCGATCGAGACAGTCGTCGCCGAGGTCGAACACATCCAGAAGACCGGTAGCGCACGGACCCGTGCCCTGGCACGGATTCGAGCCAGTGGCGACGGGTGGACACTCTCGCCAGCACTCAACGAAGTCGTCGTCCAGGGGTCCCATCGCGGTCACGGCGGCGGCGCGACGTTTCGGGTTCGAGTCGACGGCGCGACCTACACCGACAACCACGCCGACGGCGTCCTCGTCGCGACACCGACTGGCTCGACGGCGTACAATCTGAGCGAGGGCGGGCCGCTGGTCCACCCCGATCTCCACGGACTCATCGTCACCGAGATGGCCGGCGCGGAGGGGATGCCACCGCTGGTCGTCGACGCCGACAGCGAGATCGTCGTCGAAGTCAGCGATCGAGACACGGGTGTCGTGGTCAGTGACGGACGCGTCAGACAGAAGCTCGAACCGCCGTGTCAGGTCGTTATCTCGCGGGCGAGTGATCCGATCCGCCTCGCGGGACCGCCGCTCGATTTCTTCACCGCGCTGGAGAAACTCGCCTAGCGCCGACCCAGTGAGAACAGCACGGGTGCGATCACGAGCAACACGAGGCCGAACAGCTTGTACTGGAACGCCGACGTCAGGACGCTTCCGGTGCTGGGCTCCATCGTGGCTGTCGGGAGGATCAGCAGTACAACGCCGATGCCAAGCGTGTGCAGCCCCAGCAGACGGAGCGATCGCGTCGGAAGCACTCCGACAGCGCCGAGGACGAAGCTCAGTAACAGGACGTCGCCAACGTTGTAGTTCAGCAGGAAGCTGTCGATGAGTTGCAGCGGCGCGAGCATTCCTATCCCGAATCTCGCCGTGACGCGATCATTAAACTTCCGTTACAGCCGTACCGGAGCCGGGAGTTCCCCGCTATAGTTATATGTACACAGCGGGCACTACAGGATACTGTGACAGAGGCTACTGTCCTCGTCGTCGACGACGAGACGGAGGTCGCGGACGTCTACGCGTTGCGACTCCGGAACGAATACGAGACCGAGACAGCTTACGGCGGTGGGGAAGCCCTGGAGATGATCGACGACGACATCGACGTCGTCCTGCTAGATCGACGGATGCCGGACATCTCGGGCGACGACGTGCTCGACGAGATCCGTGACCGCGATCTCGGGATCCGCGTCATCATGATCACAGCCGTCGATCCGGACTTCGACATCATCGACATGCCGTTCGACGACTACCTGTGCAAGCCCGTCGACAAGGACGACCTCGTCGCCGCGATCGAACAGCAACTCGCCGCTCGCCGCTACGACCAGCGACTGACCGAGTACCTGGAGGCGACGTCGAAGCTCGCGCTCCTGGAAGCCGAGAAGACGCCACAGTCGATCGAAGACAGCGACGAGATGGGACAGCTCCAACAGCGTGCCGAACGGCTCAGAGGTGAGATGGACGAGGCCCTCGCGGAGTTCGAGGACATCGAGACGGCCTTCGAAGAGATCGGTCGTCGACCCGGGTGACCGACTGGTCCCTTACTCTACCGGTGTGTACAACAGGTAGCCGTCGGTCCCGTCCCCGACCGACCGGACTCGGAACTGTTTCCGACCGGCCGCTGTCTCACAGGCGACGGTCGTCTCGAACCCATCGTCCGTGACCGATTCGGCGTCGATCGCCCCGGAGTCGACCGTCATCAGTGTCTCTCCGAGTGGCGTCCCGGCGATCCGGGCGGGTGGAACGTCGAACGTGTCCCCGAACGCCTCGTTTGCGGCCCGAACGACCGGGCCGTACCCCTCGTCGGTGTAGTAGAGGATCGGATCGGGGTGGCCGCCGAACAGGTCGATCGGTTCCGGGGACGGGATCTCCTCTTCGTTCAGTTCGACGGTGTCTCCCGTCCGTCCCGTGTCGGCTCGCTGGATGTCGTCGGCCGAGACGAGATATCCGACCGCGCCGATGCCGCCGCCGAGTGCGACCCCCAGTCCGCCCAGGACCGCCTGTGACAGCGGGAGTTCGACGGCCGCACCGACGGCGAGCGCCCCGCCGGCGACGAGGAGCGCACCGGCCCCGATCCAGACCACCATCGTCGCGACGCTCCCGAACCGACCCCCGTCCTGCTCGTCCGATGTCCCGGCCATCATCCGGTCAGTCGCCCGGCCACGGGTTAACGTTTTCCGCATCCGGCGAGCCGCCAGACATACTTACTGCGCTGCCGTAGCGAGGGACTGTGTCAGCCTCCACCCGCGGTCGCGTGTTGATGTCGACGACGAGCCAGCGGTCGCGGACACGCAGGCTGCTCGCCTCGCGGGGCACTACGAGACGGAGACGGTTTACGGGGGCGAGGCGGCCCTGGACAGGGCCGGGCCGTCGTTCGACGCGGTCTTGCTCGACCGGCGAATGCCCGATGTCCACGGCGACGACGTGCTCGACCGACTCCGCGAGCGCGGCTACGAGGGGGTTGTCGTGATGATAACGGCCGTCGATCCCGACCTGAACATCCTGGAGATGGGGTTCGACGATTACCTCTGTAAGCCGGTCGACCGGGAGACGCTACTGGCGACACTCGATCAGCACCTCTCGCAATCCGACCAGGACGACCGTCTCGACGAGTACTTCCAGATCACGGCGAAGCTGGCGGTCCTCGAAGCGGAGAAGCCGTCCAGACAACTCGAAGACAGCAGTGAGTACCGGGCACTGCGGGACCGTGCCGACGAACTGCAAGCGGGGCTCCGGGACGCGATCGACGACTTCGAGGGGATCGTCGACGCCCACGAGTCGATCCGCCGCGAGAACGACTAGAGTGTGCCGGGCTTACGTCTCGTCTTGGACCACAAGCTGCTCGTCGATATACGCTTCCAGTGACTCTCGCATCGGCTCGACAGGATCGTCCTCCCGGGTCGCGCTCTGGAGGACGATCCCGTCGAGCATGGTCAGCAGGAACTGGGCCGTCAGTTCCGGATCGGCGTCGGCGAAGACGCCCTCGTCGATCCCTTCCTCGATGATCGTCGCCACCCGGTCGGTGAACCGGTGGTCGGTCTCCGTGAACTTCGCGCGGAACTCGGGGGTTCGGACAGCGTGTGCGCGCAGTTCCACGTAGGCCCGTAGCGCGGCGTCCCTATCGGGCAGTTCCTCCGCGTGCGGGAGGTCGCCGAGGATCAGGCTCATGAACGTCTTCAGGTCGTTGTGGGGGTCCCCCGAGGATTCGAGCTGGAACAGCTGGTCGAACGTATCGAGGATGTACTCCAGAAACGACAGCAGCAGGTCGTCCTTCCCGTCGAAGTGGTGGTAGAACGTCGACTTGCTCAACTCCGCCTGGTCGGCGATACGCTGGATCGAGAGTCCGGCGTAGCCGTGTTCCTGGAGCGCGCAGAACGTCGCTTGCATGATTGCCTCCCGTGAATCTCTCGGTTCGCCGCTGAACGGAACCCCGTCGACCATCCTGACCGAATATTCGTTCGGTCGCATAAATACCCTGTAGATGACGGGTGAACCACAACGTTGATAACCAACCGAACGTTCATTCGAGCCGAGAACGCGGAATGGATCACGACAGCCGAGACATCCGTGGGGGGGCTGAGACGACCCTGCCCCGTCCGTCGCTGACGTCGCGTTTCCACCGTCTCACGCTGTTTCGTTCCGCGAGTAGTACCCGTATCGTTTGCCCTCAGTCACAGCTATGAACTCACGCACACTTCTCACGCTGGCAGTTGTCGCATTGTTGTTGTTGGTTCCCGGCATCGCCGCCGGTGCTGTCGTCGGAAGCCCCGACATCACAGCCACGCTCACCGACTCGACGGTCGTTCCGGGCGAGGAGACGAGCTTCGACGTCGTGTTGACCAACACCGGATCGTTGGATACGGCGTCCGCACGGAACCCGAACTACAACAGCCAGGTAACCACCGCTCGTGGCCTGCAGGTCGACGTGTTGGACGGCGGTGGACCGTTCACGATCACGACCGACCAGCAGGTCTACGGCTCGTTGCCCGAGACGACCACCCAGCCCATCTCTTTCAACGTGGTAGTCCATGACGACGCCGAACCGGGGACATACCGAGTCCCGGTCGATCTGAAGTACAAGTACACCGAGTACATCTCCGAGACCACCGGCGACCGGGACGAGCGAACCGCGACGACTCGGGAGTACGTCACGGTCGAAGTCTCGGACCGTGCGAAGTTCGATGTCACCGACATCGACTCGAACGCCCGCGTCGCCTCGACCGGGACGGTGGCGGTCACGGTCGAGAACACCGGCTCGGAGGCCGCCAGTGACGCGTCGGTCGCCTTCGAGGCGAGTAATTCCGACCTCTCTGTGGGCGGCCAACAGGCCAGTTCCCGGTACGTCTCCCAGTGGGAACCGGGTGAGGTTCGGACCTTCCGCTACCGGGTCGGCTCGACGGCCAACGCCGAAGCCGACAGTTACGAGTTCGACCTCTCGGTGAACTTCGAGGACGAAGAGGGGGCGGACCGCAGTTCGGCCCGTCGGTCCGTCGGCGTCGATCTGGAGCGCGAACAGACCTTCAGTGTCACCGACCTCGAAAGCGACGTTTCCATCGGCGACACCGGGACCTACAACGTCACGTTCCGCAACGACGGGCCTGTCGCGGTCAACGACGCGACCGTCCAGATCACCTCACAGAGCAGTGATATCTCGTTCAGCGGCTCCGAATCGTCGACCCAGTACGTCGGGGCCTGGCAGCCCGGCGAGACCCGGACGGTCCGCGTCGAAGCGACCACGAGCGAGGACGCACAGGTGCGTCCCTACGCGCTCGTCGCCACAGTCGGCTACACCGATCCGGAGGGTGACGCCGGCGCCGACGAGAACATCCAACTCGGACTCCAGCCCGAACCCGAACAGACGTTCAGCCTGAGCGATGTCGAATCGAACCTCCGGGCCGGTGACGACGGACGGCTCAACGCGACACTGACGAACACGGGCAGGAACACGGTTCGCAACGTCGTCCTCGTCTGGCAGAGCGACAACACCAACATCTCGCCACAGAAGACCGAATACGCCGTCGGGGACCTCGAACCCGGGGCCTCGGCGGAGGTCTCGTTCGGTGTCGATGTCTCGGACGCCGCCGAGGGCGGCCCCCGCCAGTTCGATTTCGCCACCCGCTACCGCAACCGCGAGGGTGACCGCCGCGAGAGCGATACGATCGAGATACAGCAGTCGGTCGCCGACGGGACCGACGAGTTCCGTCTCGAAACCACCGACGTCAACGTCACTGTCGGCCAATCCAAGACGATCGAACTCACGATCACCAACGTCAACAACGAACGGCTGACCAACATCGAGGCGAAGTTGTTCACCGACTCGCCGATCTCGGCAACCGACGACGAGGCGTTCATCGCGAGCCTCGAACCGGGTGAGTCCGAGACACTCACGTTCGGTATCAGCGCCAGCGGGACGGCGATGCAGAAGACCTACCCCGTCTCGATGGACTTCCAGTACGAGGAACCCGACGGCGACACGCCGATCTCTGACACCTACCGGGTCCCGATCTCCGTCACGGAACGCAGCGGTGGCGGCGGACTCCCGCTCGGACTGATCGGCGCCGTCGTCCTGCTGAGTGTGCTCGCCGTCGCAGGATACATCAGGTACCGATAAGATGGAGCACCAGCGGTATATCGACTGGATCGACGACCGCATCGTCGATGACTCCAGGAGAGTCGTCATCACTTTCCTAGTGGTGACGCTCCTGTTCGGTGCCGGACTCGGCGGCGTCTCGACGAACGCCGGGACGTCACAGTTCACGACCGGGCTCCCGGCCGAGGAGGCCCTCCAGCAGGTCAACACGAAGTTCTCCCCCAGTTTCGAGACCGACACCGGAAACACACAGCTCATCCAGGAGGGCAACAACGTCCTCTCGAAGGAGTCGATGCTGCGGATGCTCCGGTCACAGAAGCGCCTGAACGACCACGCGAATCTCCGGGTCACGTCGACATCCTCCGCCGCTGGACTCGTCGCCGAACAGCTCGACCCTGAGGCGACCACCACCGAGGCACAGATCCGCGCCGTCGAGCGCGCGACCGACAGCGAGATCGACGCGGCAGTGCGGGATGCGGCCACGGAGACACCGCAGTTCAACTCGCTGGTGAGCAACGACTTCAACCGTGGCTCCGCCAGCGCCTCCGCGACGATCGGGCTCGTCACCCACGAGGTCCCGGCCGGCATCTCCTCGGGGTCGGGCCAGGGCGGGTCGAGCCCGCTGACAGGAATCCAGAAACAAGCGGACTTCACCGTCTCGTCGACCGGCCCCAACGGGATCACGGTGTTCGGCTCGGGCATCCTCGCCGACGAGTTCTCCAACGTCGTCGCTGACTCGCTCATCCTGACGGTCCCGGCCGCGGTGTTGTTCATCCTCCTGTTCCTGACCATCGCCTATCGGGACCTCGCGGACATGGCGCTCGGCCTGCTCTCGCTGTTTATGACGATCATCTGGACGTTCGGGTTCATGGGGTTTGCCGGCATCCCGTTCTCCCAGATGCTCATCGCGGTTCCACCGCTGTTGCTGGCGGTCGGCATCGACTTCGGGATTCACGCGATCAACCGATACCGCGAGGAACGTGAGAACGGGACAGGCATCGAGACCTCGATGAAGATCACGACCGATCAGCTGATCGTCGCCTTCTTCATCGTCACGGGGACGACGGTGATCGGCTTCCTGGCGAACCTCACCAGTTCGCTCCCGCCGATCCAGGACTTCGGCTACGTCGCTGCGGTCGGCATCCTGTTTACCTTCGCCATCTTCGGCGTGTTCCTCCCGGCCGCGAAGGTCGAACTGGACCGTCTGCGGGAACGGTATCCGATCCCGACGTTCAGCCAGAGCCCGCTGGGCTCGGAAGGATCGGCACTCGGTGGCGTCCTCCGTGGGGGTGTCGTCATCTCCCAGCGGGCACCGGTCGTCTTCCTGTTGCTCGTGCTCGTCGTCACCGGCGGCGCGAGTGCGTACGCGACGGGCGTCTCCACGTCGTTCTCTCAGGAGGACTTCCTCCCGCCTGAGGACAACCCCGACTACCTCGAACAGTTACCCGAACCGTTCGCCCCGAGCGAGTACACGGTGACCGGTATCACCAACTTCCTCGAAGAGAAGTTCTCCTCGACCCAGAGCAGTCAGGCGACGATATACGTCGAGGGGCCGATGCGGAAAGACAGCGCCCTCGAACAGATCCATCAGGCGGGGTCGGACCCACCGGACTCGTTCGTCCGCGAGGACGGCCGTGCGTCCTCGACGTCGATCGTGACGGTCATCCAGGACCACGCCGAACGGGACGAGGAGTTCCGGCGACTCGTCGAGCGCAACGACGCTAACGACAACGGGGTCCCCGACCAGAACTTAGAGAAGATCTACGACTACCTGCTGGACTCCCCGGTCCGCGGACAGGCGCTCAACTATATTACCGAGGACTACCGGAGCACGCGGGTCGTCTACACGGTCGAGTCCGACGCTTCGAACTCCGAGGTGACTGAAGACGCCCGGACCGTCGCGGAGGACTTCCGGTTCGACGCCACTGCGACGGGATCGATCGTCGTCTTCCAGGCTGTCTCGGACGTCATCTTCGAGTCGGCGATCCAATCGCTCGCGATCGCACTGGTCGGGGCGTCGCTGTTCCTGGTGCTCATCTACTACCTCCTGGAGGGGCGGGCCACCCTGGGGATCGCGAACGTCGCCCCGGTGATCGTCACTGTCGCCCTACTTGCCGGAACGATGCGCTACCTGGAGATCCCGCTCAACGCGTTGACCGCGACGATGCTGGCGATCACGATCGGACTCGGGGTCGACTACTCCGTCCACGTCACCCACCGGTTCGCCGACGAGATCGAGGAATACGACATGACGACGGCGCTCGACCGGACCGTCCGGGGGACCGGTGGGGCATTGCTCGGCAGCATGCTGACGACGGTGTTCGGCATCGGCGTCCTGGCGCTTGCGGTGTTCCCGGCGATCGGCCAGTTCGGCATCCTCACGGCGATGTCGGTCGCCTACGCCTTCCTCACGTCGCTGCTGGTCCTCCCGTCGGTGCTCGTCGTCTGGGACCGGCTGTTCAATCGCGACCGCCCGCTCGGAGTCCTGCCGGACGACGACACGGCCGCCGTCACCGACCAGGCGGCCGGGACCGACGACTAACGCCCGGTCGTGTCCGGGCCGGACACACTTCTACAGAATTTATCCCCACGGAGGCCGTGCCTTCGGTATGACTCACGTCGTCATCATCGGCGCGTACGGGAGCGCCGGCGCTGCGGCCGCCGGCGACCTCGTCGAGATGGACGGGATCGAACTCACACTCATCGACGACGGTGATCCCGGCGGTGGGCTCTGTATCCTCGAAGGCTGTATGCCCTCGAAAGAGGTCCTGTCGGCGGCGGCCCACCGGTTCCAGGCTCGTCACGACGACCGCCTCGTCGGGGATATCCCCGACGTCGACTTGGAGGCCGTCGTCGAGACGAAAAACGACCGGACGCGGGGGTGGGCCGGCCACCGCCGGGACTCGATCCACGAGATGGCCGAACGCGACGACGTGACGTTCGTCCACGACACCGCGACCGTCGTCGACGACCACACCGTCCGGGCCGGCGGCACCGACTACGACGCCGACTACATCGTCGTCGCGACCGGTTCGTCCGTCAACGTCCCCGACGTCCCCGGTATCGAGGACGTGGAGTTCATGACGAGCAAGGACGTCCTCCACGCCACGGAGTTCCCGGACTCGGGGATCGTGATGGGCTTTGGCTACATCGGGATGGAGATGGTCCCCTACCTCGCGGAGGCCGGCGGGATGGACCTAACCGTGATCGAACACGACGAGCGGCCGATCGACGAGGCCGACCCGGCCTTCGGCGACGAGGCCCGCCGGATCTACGAGGACAACTGGGCGATCGACATCCCGACGAACTGCTACGAACAGCGACTCGAACCGACCGACGACGGCGGCGTTCGCCTGTACGTGGAGTTCGAGGACGGCAGCGAGGAGACCTACGAGGCCGACCAGCTGTTCTGTTTCACCGGGCGCCGGCCGACCGTCGAGGGCCTCGGGCTCGAAAACGCCGGCGTCTCCCCCGAGGGCGACTGGGCTCGGGAGACGATGCAGTCCCGTGACGCCGACCACGTCTACGCGATCGGCGACGTCAACGGGAAGGAACCGATCCTCCACGTCGCCAAGGAGCAGGGCTTTACGGCCGCCGAGAACATCCGTCGCCAGGAAGCCGGTGCTCAGCCCCAACCCTACGAGAACGTCCACCACCACGTCATCTTCTCCGGGCTCGGCATCTATCCGTTCGCCCGCGTCGGCCACACCGAAGGGACCGCCACCGCGGCCGGTTACGACGTTGTCACGGCGACCCGCCAGGCCAGCGACGACGGGGTGTTCAAGTCCAAGGACGTCCCGGACGGCCTCGCGAAACTCGTCGTCGACGCCGACGACGGGACGGTGCTGGGCTGGCAGGGGCTGCACTACCACGCCGACAGTTTCGCGAAGGCGCTCCAGATCGTCGTCGAACTCGGCCTGGACGTCCGGGACCTGCCCGACCGGGCCTACCACCCGACCCTTCCCGAGAACCTCGACGGGTTGATCAGGGACTGTACGGCGCAACTGGAGTAACGCGTCGTCGCGACCCCACCGTCAGGCGAACTGCCGGCGGTTGAAGTACGCCACGTGGTAGGTGTTGCTGACGACCCGCCACAGCGGGATCCCGACGAGCCAGTACGCGAGCAGTCCCAACACGAGGACGCCGCCGGCGAGCGGGTTGCTGCCGGCGGTGAGTTCGCTCAGTCCGGCGCCGGTCACGACCAGGACCGCGAGCGGGAGACCGAGCATGACGGCCCCCAGTCCCGTCTTCAGTATCGTGAACCCGAGCGTACTCAACGGCGCGCTGGCGGCCAGTGATAGCGACGTGGAGAACGACTCCAGAACGCCCGCGCCGCTGACGATAGCGACGTTGAAAAACTGGAGTCCCAGGTAGCCAACGGCGACGGCGAGACCCACCAGCGCGAACACGAGGAGCATCGGCGTCGCCGAGGACGCCGATGCCGCCGATCCGGGTTCCGTCGCCGTCAGACCGACGGTAACGGTCACCGCGACGGCCACGACGATCAGGACGACCGACGGGACCGCCAGCAGTCCGTACGCCCCGAGCATCCGGAGGTAGTGCTCGCCCAGGCCGTCGGTGAAGTCCGAGGCGTCGGCTCTCCCGTCCCGACCGGCGTAGATCAGCGAGAGCAGTCCAGCGATGAAGGCCGGATAGACGAACAACGATACGAGAGTTCCTACCAGCGGAATGAGCCCCAACACGAAGTTGACGACCGCGAGTACCGCCATCGAGAGCGCACCCAGCAGGACGATCACCGGGTTGTGACGCAGCAACGTCCCCGTGTCGGAGAGCGCTTTGATTGCAGCTCCCATACCGCTAGTACTTTCGACGGTGGTACTAAAAATACCTGACTCAAGAGCTATCGACAGTTATCCCGCGGATTTCGAAGCGCGCGCCACCGTCCTCGCTCTCGGTGACGGTCACCTCGCCACCGTGGGCCGTCGCGATCTCGTTGACGATCCGCAGTCCAAGCCCCGTCCCCTCGGTGGACGTGGTGTACCCCTTCTCGAACACCTGCTCGCGCTCGTCGGCGGGAATCCCCTGGCCGTCGTCGGCGACGAAGAAGCCACTGTCGTCCGAAAGCGGGCCGACGCGGACGGTCACTCCCGCCGTTCCGTCTCCGGCGTGTTCCACGGCGTTCCGAAAGAGGTTCTCGAACAGCTGTCGGAGGCGGTTCTCGTCGCCTTCCAGCGTAAACGAGTCGACGACGTCCAGCGTCGCCGACTCGTCACTGATCCCGGCCCAGGCCGAGCGGGCGACCGCACCGGCGTCGACCGTCGTCGTCTCGACGACTCGGTCGCCCGAGCGAGCGTCAGCGCGTCCTCGATGAGGTCGTCCATCCGTTCCAGTGCCGATTCGACCGTGCTGACGTGTTCCGGGTCGCCGTCGTACTCGTCTTCGATCAGGTCGAGGCGACCGACTGCGACGTTGAGCGGGTTGCGAAGGTCGTGACTCACGAAGCTCGCGAAGTCGGCCATCCGGTTTCGCTCGCGTGTCAGCGCCTGCTCGCGACGCTGGCGCTCGCGCTCGTAGCTGACCCAGTTCCCCATCAGTTCGACCAGCGTGACCTCCCACTCCGAGAAGGGCTCTGTCCGGGCCGCCTGGTCGTAGAAACAGAACGTCCCGGTCACCGACCCGTCGACGACGACGGGCGTCCCGAGATAACAACGAACCCCCTGATCGATAAAGCCCGCTCGGTCGGTCAGTTCGGGTGCCTGTTCGGCGATGTCGGAGAGGACCAGTGTCTCCTCTTCGACGATCGCTCGCTCACAGTTGGTCGTCGACAGCGGGACCGTATCACCGGGTTTCGGGCCGTTCTCGGGGGTGTCGGTGATCTCGAAGACGTACGTCTCGCCCTCGATACGGGAGAGCGCACCGAACTCCGTTCCGAGCAGGTCCTTGCCGATGGCAAGCAGCGACTCGACCTTCGTTTCGAGCGGTGTCTCCTTCTGTGCCGTCACACGGTACATCTCCCTGAGCGCCCGCTCCCGTCGCGTGATCGACTGTTCGCGCGCTACCCGGTCGGTGATGTCCCGAAAGTAGACGGACAGCCCTGTCGAGGAGGGGTACCCGCGGACTTCGAACCACGTGTCCAGTGTCTCGTACTTGGCTTCGAACACGACGGGGGACTGCTCGTCCATCGCGTCGTGGTACTGTTCGTAGAACTCCGTGCCGATGGCTTCCGGGAGGACCTCCCAGATGTTGCGTCCGACGAGTTCGTCGGTCGAGACGTGCTCGCTTGCGGCCTCTCGGACGATCTCCCGGCCGCGGTCGTTGAGATACGTGAACTCCCAGTTCCGATCCAGCGCGAAGAACGCGTCGGTCATACGATCGAGGATCGCCTGCCGTTCGTCCCGCTCCGTGACGACCGCCGCGACTCGACGCAGGAGCAGGTCGGTCTGTTCTTCGCTCGGCGTCTTCGCTATGTAGTCGGTGACGCCCAGGGAGATCGCCTCGCTGGCGACCGACTCGTCCCCGTCGTCGGCAAACAGGATGACGGGGAGATCGTCCGCTCGCTCCCTGATCTCCCCCAGCAGTGCCAGTCCGGTCCGTTCGGGGAGCGTCTGCTCCGTGACGACACAGTCGATCGGCTCCGTCGCAATGAGTTCCAAGGCTTCGGAGACGCGGCTGCAGGTGTAGAGTTCGAAGGGCGTGGTCGCGGCGCTAACTGCCGCGGTCACCGTCTCCGACCCGTCGCTACCACCGACGTACAACAGCCCGACGGCGTTCGATTCCTCGCTGTCGGTTCGTATATCCCCGACGTGTCCGGGGTTGTCCATACTCATCTCTAGGGTGCCGTGCGTAAAGAACACGGGGCCACGTGACGCCAGGGAGTTCACCGATCCGGCGCATGAGCGGCCAACACCGGGATCTCGTCGATCCGCTCGGGGGGCAGCGCTCCCCAGTCGACACCGGACGGGCGTCTGTAGGGCGTCTCGGTCTCGACGGTGCGGTCGGGCGTGACGACCCAGTCCATCGGGACGTCGTGGTCGTCGACGGGGACCGACGCCGACTCGACGGCACCCGAAGGGCCGCCCGCGACCTGACGTTCGTGGACGGTCGTGGCGACCGCCGTCTCGTCGGTGACCAGGTCGAGTTCCCGGAGGACGGCGAACTCCAGGTCGCTGAACCCCTCGCCCTTGCCGATCCGTGCCCCGGCTTCGGTGACGGCGACCGAGCCCGAGACGACGAGATCGACGGTACCGACCGCCTCGGGGCCGACCTGCCGAGCGTGGTCGGCGACGTTCGAGACCGTCGGCGCCCGCTCGATATCGTCGAGCCGTGCCGGGTCGAGTTCGTAGAAACAGTCTGCCTCGCGGAGCCGCGGGACTGCCATGTAGACGGTCTTGCCCGCCCGGAGCGCGCGGCGTCGGACCGGAAGCTGTGGCGCGTCCGGGTTGGCTTTGACCGTCTCGGCGTCGGTCCAGACGGCTGTCTCGGCGAGCCGTTCGGCCGCCTCGTCGGCGCCGGCGACGTTCGGGATGCGTCCGTGTGGCGGGAACGGGAAGCGGGCGATCCCCTCGGCCTCCAGCGCGTCCCACACCTGCTCGCGGAGAGCTTGCTTGTCCATCGTCAGGAGGTGAGTTTCGCGTCGTCGGTTGTCGCGTCCAGCTCGGCCAGTCGCTCCCCGCAGTCGACACACTGGACGCCCACCACCTCGTGGACGCCACAACAGGCCTCGACAGTGTCGCTGGTCTCGGCGACGGCCCCGCCACAGGCCGGACACTGCTCGGTCAGGGTCCGTACCGTCCCCAGCGCGTCGAGCCGCTGTTCGAGGGGCACCGCCGGCCAGTCTTCGCTTCGTTCCCGCAGGATCGCGTCGGCAGCGAGGTCGACCGCCAGCGCGCTCTCGGAGGGCCAGTGACGCACCCGTTTGTCGACGACGAAGGCGGGATAGGGCTCGTCCTCGGCGGTGATCTCGGCCGGCGACACGTCGAACAGGGTCACGAGTCCCTCTCGAACGGCCGACTCGCCGGCTTCCGGATCGACCCGCTCCCACAGCGCCGACCGGAACCCGACGGATAGCTCCCGCCCCGGCTTCCCGTCGCCGTTCTCGACGACGCCGGCGTCCCGGAGGAACTCGTCGACGTCGACGGCGTTCTCGCGGTGGGCTCTGACCTTCGCGACGGTTTCCCACTCCCGGTCGGCCCCTGGGTCCCGCGGTGTCGCCGACCCCTTTCCGAACGCCTGCAACACGGGTTCGGGGAGGTATCGCGTCGTCAGCGTCGGCGTCCCGGGGACGAGATACCCCTTGAGATAGATCGCCGACAGCGAGAGCCCGAACAGGACCGCACCCAGTTCCACCCACAGGACTGCGACCGTTCCACAGGCGGCCACAGCGATCCCGAGGTTGACGACCGTACACGGCCAACAGCGGTTGTCGCCAGTGTACTCGGGATCTCTGAGCCGGTCGATCACCGACGCACCGTCGCTGCTCATAGCGCAGGATCGTACGGGCCGAAAGTAAAGGTCACTCCTCGACGCGGATCGTCGTCTCGGCGTCGACGCCCTTCTCGGCCGCCTCGGGAACGTTCAGGTGCGCCCCGATGGTGTGTTCGCCCGGTCCGGCCGGTTCCCACTCGTCTTCGCTGACGCGGAACGACTGGTGCCAGTTGCGGGTGAATGTCTTGCGCTCGCCGCGGTCGAAGGCGAACTCCCCGGGGTCGTCGGCGATGGGCCGCTCGACGTGTGAGGCCTCCGGGACGTCGTCGACGTGCCAGGTCCACAGCAGCGGCGACTCCGTGGCCACCGTCACGGGAATCGGCAGGGCGTTGCGCATCGTCACGCGGATCGGGACGGGTTCCCCGACCTCGAAGGTCGCCTTCGGTGTCTCGACGGCGACCGACAGCGCGCGGTAACACAGCCACTCGGGGACGAGCAGGCCGCTCAACCGCCGGCCGGGCACCGACCGCATCGCCTGGGGCTGGACCCCCTCGTCGCGCTCGTTGGGGGTAAAGGCGTCCTCGTCGTCTCGCGAGACGGCCTGGGATTCGTAGATGCGACGCATTGGTTCTCTAGGGTGTCGGTCGTTGAAACCGTTTCTTCGGTCAGTCGCTGGCGGTCGCCCCGTCGGTCGCGCTGGCGTGGCCGTCGTCGAACTCCGCCTCGTAGCGCAGGCAGGCGATCGCGTGGCTCTCGCCGGTCTCGATCATCTCCGGGTGCCGTCGCTCGCAGGGCGACTCGAAGGCGTCGGCTAACTGCTCGGTCGCGCCGGCGATGTCGCCGGCGTGCAACTCGTCGATGGCCGTCGAGAGTTCGTCTTCGGCCTGGGAGTCCGACACCCGTTCTGGGAGGTCGAACTCCTCGCGGACCAGGTCACCGAGCGTCGCCCGGTCGACGGTGGCCGGGTCGTCGGCCGCCTCCGTGACGGCGGTGACCGACTCCAGCCCCTCGGCCTGGCGCAGACGGAGCTTCAGATCCATAACCGACCGCCAGACCGCCTGTGACATGTCGTACCCCTCCGGCTGGATGATCTCCGGACAGCGCGTGTGGAACCGACAGCCCGACGGCGGGTCCATCGGCGAGGGGACCGTCCCGGGGAGGAAGATCTCCTCGCTCTCCCACAACGGGTCCGGTTCGGGCACTGCAGACAGCAGCGCCTCGGTGTAGGGGTGGTGTGGCGGCTCGAACACTTCCCGGGTGGTGCCGACCTCGGCGAACTCGCCCAGATACATCACGCCGATGCGGTCCGAGATGTGCTCGACGACGCTCAGATCGTGGGCGATGAAGACGTACGACAGCCCCAAGTCCGCCTGGAGTTCCTCTAAGAGGTTGAGGATCTGTGCCTGCACCGAGACGTCCAGTGCCGACACCGGCTCGTCGCAGATGATGACCTCCGGATCGACCGCCAGCGCCCGCGCGATGCCGATGCGCTGGCGCTGCCCGCCGGAGAACTCGTGTGGATACCGGTGGGTGTGGCTGGGGTTGAGCCCGACGGTCTCCAGTAGGTCGTAGATACGTTGGGTCCGTTCCTCGCCCGACGCGATGTCGTGGATGTCCAGCGGTTCGCCGATGATGTCGCCGACGGTGAGCCGCGGGTTGAGGCTGGCGAAGGGGTCCTGGAAAATGTACTGGAGGTCCGTCCGCAGGCCACGGAGTTCGCTCGATCCCATCTCCGTGAGGTCGTCGCCGCGGTAGTACACCGAGCCGTCGGTCGGTTCGGTGAGCCGCAGGAGCGTGCGACCGAGCGTCGTCTTCCCACAGCCGCTCTCGCCGACGACTCCCAAGGTCTCGCCCTCCATGAGTTCGAGGTCGACGCCGTCGACGGCCTTGACGTACTGGTCGCCGCCCAGTAGGCTGTCGATGAACCCGCTGGAGGCGTCGTAGTACTTCGTGACGTTCTCCGCACGGAGGATCGGCTCCTCACCAGGCATCCTGTTCCTCCTCTCTGGTCCCGCTATCGGTGCTGTCTTCGCTCCCGTCGCCTCCGTCTCTCTCCCTGTCGACGACGACCTCGTAGTCGAGTTCCCCGTCGAGGTCCCCGGTGTAGGCCAGACACGCGCTAGCGCGTTCGGCGTCGTCAGCGGCCGGCTCCCCGGTCTCGGGGTCCACCAGCCCAGGCTGTTTGCGGGTACAGGACTCCTCGGCGTAGGGACACCGCGGGTGGAAGCTACACCCTGGCGGGACCTCCACGAGATCCGGCATCGTCCCGGGGATGGTCTGGAGCCGTTCGCGCTCGTCGCCGATCCGCGGGATCGAACTCATCAGCCCGACCGTGTAGGGGTGTTTCGGATCGTAGTACAACTCCTCGACCGGCGCTTTCTCGACGGGGCGGCCGGCGTACATCACCATCACGCGCTCACAGATCTTCGCGACGACGCCCAGGTCGTGGGTGATCAACTGGACCGCGGTGTCGAACTCCTCGGCCAGGTCCTCGATCTGGTCGAGGATCTTCGCCTCGGTGGTCACGTCCAGGGCCGTCGTCGGTTCGTCGGCGATCAGCAGGTCCGGGTCACAGGACAGCGCCATCGCGATGACCGCCCGCTGTTGCATCCCGCCGGAGAACTCGTGGGGGTAGTCGTCGTACCGACTTTCGGCGTCCGGGATGCCGACCCGATCCAGCAGGCGGACCGTCCGCTTGCGGGCGGCTTCGTCGTCGTAGTCCATGTGATGGCGGATCGCCTCGGCGATCTGCTCGCCGACGGAGTAGACGGGGTTGAGCGCGGTCTGAGCGTCCTGGAAGATCATCGCGATCTCGTTGCCCCGAACCGACCGGACCTCTTCCTCGCTCATCGAGCGGATGTCCTCGCCCTTGAACCGGATCTCGCCGCTCTCGATCCGGCCGGGGTCCTCGATGAGGCGCATCAGGGACAGGGCGGTGACGCTCTTGCCGGCCCCGCTCTCGCCGACGACGCCGAAGGTCTCGCCTCGGTCGATGCGGTAGGAGAGGCCGTCGGCGGCCGTGACGACCCCGTCCTCGGTGTAGAAGTTCACCGTGAGGTCGTCGACTTCCAGCAGGCTCATCCGCCACCTCCCTGGTCGACGTTGCCGACCTCTTGGGCGTCCAAGGCGTCGTTGACGCCGTCACCGATCATGTTCATCGCCATCACGAACAGGAAGATCGCGCCGCCGGGAAACACCGTCGCCCACCAGGGGATCGTCCCCTGTGGCCCCTGGATCAGCGTCTCGCGGGTCTGGTCGAGCATCGTCCCCCACTCGGGCGTCCCGGGCTCGAAGCCCAGGCCCAGGAACCCGAGCGCGGCGACGCCGATCACGACCGTCCCGATGGACAGCGAGGCCTGGACGATCAGCGGCGCCATCGCGTTCGGGACGATGTGCCGGAAGATGACCGACCGGTCGCGGGCGCCCAGCGCCTGTGCGGCCAGCACGTACTCGTTTTCCTTCACAGAGAGGATCTCCCCGCGGATGATCCGTGCGTAGCCGGTCCAGCCGGGCACGGAGAAGGCGATGACCAGCGGCCAGTAGCCGCCGCCCAGCAGCGCGACGATCACGAGCGCCAGCACCAGCCCGGGGAACGCGATCATCACGTCGACGAAACGCATCAGTACCTCGTCGATCCAGCCGCCGTAGTAGGCCGCGACGGCCCCGTAGACGAGGCCGAACGTGGCGGTGATCCCCACCACGACGAAGCCGATCGAGATGCTGCGGCGGCCGCCGACGAGGACTCGTGAGAACAGGTCACGCCCGGATGCGTCGGTCCCCATCGGGTGTGCGAGGGTCGGGGGGTCGTACCGACCCACGTCGGCAGTGGGGTCCAGATACAGGATGTTGCTCGGGTCGTAGGGCGCGATCGCGATGGGCTGGACGGTGATCCCGCTGATCGTGATCGGGCGGGCGAAGATCGCCAGCAGCGACATCGCCGCGACGACGTAGACCCCGAGCATCGCGACCCGGTTCTGGCGGAACCGCTGGAGTGCTCGCCGCCACCGACTCATGGTCTCCGCACCCGTGGCTTCGCTCCAGTCCGACAGTGGTTCTCGCTCGGTCACTCGATCCGTGTCGAACCCGGTTACCCGGATCCGTCCTCGGTCAGTAGACATTGTCAATCGTACCTGATCCGTGGGTCCAGTACCGCGTACATGATGTCAGCCGCCAGGTTCGCCAGGATGATCGCCACCCCGATGAAGAGCGTGATCGCCAGGATGAGGTCGATCTCGCGGTTCCTGACGGCCCCGACAAGCGCCTGTCCCAGCCCCGGCCAGCCGAAGACGGCCTCGACGACGACCGATCCGGCGACGATGCTCGCGGTCAGGAACGCCGCGACCGTCGTCACCGAGATCAGCGAGTTCCGGAGGACGTGTTTGAGCACGACCGTCCGTTCGGGCAGGCCCTTGGCGCGGGCGGCCGTCACGTACTCTTTGTTCATCTCCTCGGCCATCGACGAGCGCATGATACGCATCAGCGTCGACGCCGACGCGGTCCCGATAGTGATGCCCGGCAACAGTAGATACCACAGTGTCGCAGGGTGATACAGGGGTTTCCGCGGGGGCAACACCGGCCACGCATCGATGACGAGTGCCCCGATCAGGATCAACATCAGCCCCAGCCAGAAGTTCGGGATCGAGATGCCCGACAGCGCGACGAAGCGGCTGACGTGGTCGCCCAACTCGTCTTTCCGGACGGCTGCGTAGATCCCGGTCGGGATCGCGATGACGACCGCGAACACCCAGCCGAACAGTCCCAGTGCAATCGTCTCGGGAAGTCGTTCGACGATGACCGTACTGACGGCCCGATCGGTCGCGATAACCGTCCCGAAGTCCCCTCGAAGGATGTCGGTCAGCCACTGGACGTACTGCGACCAGATGGGGTCGTTCAACCCGTACCGTGCGCGCAGTCGCGCCTCCTCGGCCGGCGAGATATCCGGGTTCAACGCCACCACGACGTCGACCGGATCACCCGGTGTCAACTGGACGAGCGCGAACGTGATCACCGAGACACCGAACAGTATCGGGAACACCAGCAACAGTCGCTTGAGGATGAATCGTCGCAGGCTCATGATCTAACGCGGGGAGACCCTCACTGATCGAGGTAGGTGACCTGTTGGTCGGGGGCGTTGTACATCGCGTAGCCGACGATGTCCTGGGTACTCGGATAGGTGTTGAACCCGTTGACGGAGTCGTTGACGACGCCGACAAGTGTGCTGTGGGTTCCGTAGGAGTTCGCGTTCTGCTCCAGGACCGTCTCCCAGACCGTCTCGTAGCGTTCGGCCCGGAGCGACGGGTCCTCGACCACGTCGACCCCGTAGCGTGCCTCCCGGAGCTGCTCGTTGAGCTCCTGGATGTCGATGTTCTGGAAGTTACAACACTGGGCGAAGTTGTCCGGGTGGTGAACCGACTTCGCGTAGCCGTGGGGGTTGAACCCGCCGGAGAGCCCGATGAAGGCGAGTTTCCCCTCCTGCCAGTAGTTCTCGCTGAGCAGTTGGCTGATGAACGTGAGGAACTCCTTGGTGTTTACCGTCACGTCGAAAAACTCCGTCTGGTTCATCGACTCGGCGATGAGTTCGACGGTCCGGACGCGGTCGTCGTTGTCAGAGTTCGTCTCCAGCGTGATCTCGATGGGCGTCTCGATGCCCAACTCGTCGACCGCTTCCTGGGCGAGTTGGGTGGCCTCCTCGGTGTCGTAGGTGTTGTAACTCCGGAGGTCTTCGACCATCGCGTCGTAGTCGGTCGAGCCGGCACCCGCGGCAAGCGGCGGCAGCGGGACCCAGGCCGGCTGCTCCCACCCCTGGAAGATCTCGTCGGAGATGGTCTGGCGCGGGATCAGTTTGTTGACGGCACGGCGGAGCTTCGCGTTGGTCCAGGGCTCTTGCCGGACCGGGAACTGCAGGAACGTGTAGCCGGCGCCGTTGGTCGGGGCGGTCCGGTACTCCTCGGACTCTTGGAAGTTGGTCAGCGTGCCGGCGGTCAGCCCGAAGGCCATGTCGATCTCGTCGTTCTGGAGTGCGGCCGACCGCTGGGCGTCCGAGGAGATGATCGAGATGTCGACCTCGTCGACGACGGGGCCGTTCGGGAACTCGGAGGGGCCGTCGAACCAGTCTTTCATGCCGGTCTCGAACCAGTGGTCCTCGAACTTCGTGAAGCGGGCGAAGTCCTCGTTGGCGAACTCGGCCAACTGGAACGGGCCGGTTCCGAGGGGCATGTTCCCCTGGCGGGGGTCCATCTGGCCCAGTTCGAGGTTGTCCGTGATCTCCGAGGGATAGATCGGGAGATCGCTGAGTTCCCGGATCGCAGCGGCGTCGGGGGTTTGTACGTAGAGGTCGACGGTGTAGTCGCCGTCAGCGGCGATGTGCAGCAAGGAGTCGTACACCTGCCCCGAGAAACTGGAGTTCTGGAGGCGGTTGTAGGAGGCGACCACGTTGTCGGCGGTCATCTCCTCGCCGTTGTGGAAGGGCACGCCCTCGTGGAGCTGGAACCGGAAGTGCATCCCGTAGGTGCCGTCGGCGACCGCATCGGGGGCTTCGGCTACGGTGAGGATGCGGGCCTCGTCACCGGCGGAGGGACTGTCCGGGTTGTCGGGATCCTGGAGGACGATCTGTTCGTCCGTGTCGATGAACACGGCTCCCTCCTCGCCTTCCGCGTACGGAGCCGTCGTCATATAGTCCGTGTAATCGGCCGGGCTCGCCTCCTGGACGTCGACGCGTTCGTAGGATTCGGCGAGCCACGAGTAGATCTCGCCGCTCGCGCTGGTCGTGGTCAATCCCTCGAAGATGAGGTTGTGCATGATCGTCGCCTGCGCGGAGGAACTCTCGGCGAACTCGAAGGTGTCGGGATTGGCGCCAACCGCCGTCCGGAAGGTCCCACCTTCCTGGATCTCGCTGGGCGTGACTTCGACCCGGTCCTGGACGGGGTCGACCGAACCGCTACCGCCGTCACTGCCACCGCTGCCGCCGTCACCTTGACAGCCGGCCACGGTCGCGGCGGCTATCCCGGCTGCGCTTTGCATCAATCGTCGTCGTGACAGTGCGTCGGGGAGGATGTCTTCAGGTACGTTATCCATACTGGAATCTCCTGAGCTACGTTGACACTGAAACCCCTAAATTAAGAATGTTATGTGTGTTTACGCCCGACGCAAACGCTGTAATGCGGAGAGAACATCGGACCGAACGATCGAAATACGTGTTAGTTATGTAATTGGCGTTCGCTGACGACACGCACCGGTGACGGGCCTGTGGGGGCGCTATCGACGCCGCGCGAGCAGCGCGCTCGCGAGCACCGCGACGAGCGCGGTGACGGCAGTGAACCCCGGACCGCTCCCGCTCGTGGTCGATACGTCAGTGTCGGTCGCTGTCGTCACCTGTGGGGTCGGTGTGGCCGTGATCGGCTGGCTCTCGGTCGCCGTCGGTGTCGACTGAACGGCCGAGCGAGGGACGTACGTGTCGCTGCTGTACCGCTCGGGATAGAGCTGTTCGGTCAGGTTGTGGGCAGTGTTGACGACGCTTCGGGGCGCTGGCTGGTTGAGGTTCCGGGTCAGAAGAGCGACAGTCGCGTTGTTCCGGCCGGCAGTCGTCGAGGCGTAGGGTTCCTGCGTGATAATCGAGGGGTCGCGGGTGACGACGATCACCTCGGGGTCTAACTGTAGCAGTACCTCGTTGCTCAACTGGGGATAGCCGGTGTGGTCGCGGGCAGCGACGTTGTCGGCACCGGCGATGTCGAACAGCGCGTCGATGAACGTATTGTTGGCGGCGACGAACCCGCTTCCGAGCGGATAGAGGATCCGGGGTCGGTCCTCGATGTCGGCGGTGAGTCCCTGGATGGCCCCGACGTTCGCGTCCATCCAGGTGTTGGCCTCCTCAGCCCCCCGGCAGTTGCCGGTCAGTCGGCCGATGGTGGTCGTCTTCTGACGGATGTCGTCGATGTCGGTCGCGGCCTGGAGATGGTAGACTGTCAGTCCCGCATCACGGAGCGCCTGGACGTCCCCGGCGCTCGCGTTGGGTGCGATGACCAGATCGGGGTTGGTGCCGACGACTTTCTCCACGTCGACGCCGAAACTCGCCGAGACGTTCGTCCGCTGGTCGGCCCCGTCGAGATACGAGGCGTACTGGGTGAGCCCGACGACCTGGTCGCGGCCGCCGATCTCCCACATCGTCTGTGCGGCCGAAGGGTTCGTGGTCGTCACACGTTCGGGGCGCTCCTCGATAGTTATCTCGGTCCCGGTCGCGTCGGTCATCGTAACCGGGAACTCACAGTGGGTACTCGTCGTTCCGGCGGCCGTGGTCGGAACGATTCCGACGGCAGATACCACGAGAAGCAACCCGACACACAGCCTCCTGTAGCGTTCCATCGTCTAAGGAGGGGCCACAGGAACAATAAATATTTACCTACTCCAAGTTGGCTTTCAACCATGCATACCACCGGACGTGCACTCACCTGGTCCGGTGCGCTCGTGGGGGTACTTCTCGCTGTCGTCACGGTGAGTGCGGGTATCGGTCCCGTGTGGATTCCCCCGGCCGACGTGGGGAAGGTGTTGCTGAACGCCGTCGTCGTTCCCACCGGTGTCACGCTCTCAGCTGGTGGTCCCGAACTCACGACGACCGCGCTGTTTCAGTACCCGGTCGGCGAACTCCAGCGGCAGATCGTGTTGCAGGTCCGGCTCCCGCGGATCGTCCTCGGTGCGATCGTCGGCTTCTCGCTTGCGGCCGCCGGGACGGTGATGCAGGGCGTGTTCCGGAACCCGATGGCCGATCCCTCCATCATCGGCGTCTCCTCGGGGGCGGCCGTCGGCGCAGTCGCGTTCATCGTCCTGCCGTTCGCGCTCCCCTGGGGGCTGGGGTTGCGGGCCGCGGCCTTCGTCGGTGCCTTGCTCGCGGCCTTCGGGGTCTATCTCATCGCGACGCGAAACGGGGAGACCCCCGTCGCGACGCTTCTGCTGGCCGGTGTCGCGATCCAGACGTTTCTGGGTGCGGTCGTCTCCTTCCTGCTCCTCCAGAGCGGCGAGAGTATGCGGCGGGCCGTCTTCTGGCTGATGGGCCACCTCGCAAACACCGCCTGGGCGGATGTCACACTCAGTGCGGGTCTGGTCGCGGTTCCCTTCGTCGCCCTCCTCGCGTACACGCGAGACCTGAACGTCCTCCTCCTGGGCAGCGAGGACGCCCAGTCTCTCGGTGTCGAGGTCGAGCGCAGCAAGCGGGTCCTGCTTGCCGGATCGGCGGTCGTCACGGCGGCCGGCGTGGCCGTCTCGGGCGTCATCGGGTTCGTCGGGCTGATCGTCCCCCACGCGATGCGGCTCGTCGTCGGGCCGGACCACCGCGTCCTGTTGCCGACTGCGGCGCTCGCCGGGGCCTCGTTCCTCGTCGCGACGGATACGCTCGCCCGCTCGGGCAGCGCCGAGATCCCCGTCGGGATCGTCACCGCCGCGCTCGGTGCCCCCTTCTTCCTGTATCTGTTGCGCAAACGGGAGGTCCACGAGCTGTGACCGACCCGATCGTCGACGCCACGGACCTCTCGGTGTCGATCGCCGACCAGGAGATCCTCTCGGCCGTCGATCTCGCAGTCGAGGAGGGATCGCTCGTCGGACTGGTCGGCCCCAACGGGGCCGGCAAGACGACGCTGTTGCGAACCGTCGGCGGCACGCTCGCCCCCGACGAGGGGACCGTGACTGTCGCCGGCCGGGACATCCACGACTGTACCGCCAGCGAGACCGGGCGGCTGATCGCTCGGCTCCCCCAGTCGACGGCGCTGTCGTTCGATTTCACCGTCGAGCAGGTCGTCGAGATGGGACGGACGCCCCATCTCGGACGGTTCGAGCGGGCCGGGCCGGACGACCGCGCGGCCGTCGACCGGGCGATCGAGCGAGCAGCGGTCGCCGAGTTCGCCGACCGGCGGGTGACGTCGCTCTCCGGGGGCGAACGCCAGCGGGTCCTGCTGGCGCGGGCGCTCGCCCAGTCGACGCCCGTGTTGTTGCTCGACGAACCGACCGCGAGCCTGGACATCAACCACGCCGTCCGGACGCTGGAACTGGTCGACGGCCTCGTCACCGAGGGGAAGACGGCCGTCGCCGCGATCCACGATCTGAACCTCGCGGCGCGGTACTGCGACGAACTCGTCCTGGTCGCTGGCGGGCGGGTCCGTGCCGCCGGCACTCCCGAAGAGGTGCTAGCCGCCGACACTCTCGGTGAGGCTTTCGACGCCACCGCTCTGGTCACGGACCACCCGGTCGTCGACGCGCCGCTGGTGACGCCGTTGCCGGCTCGACCGGACGTGGACGGCCGGGTCCACGTCGTCGGAACGGGAGGAGTCGCGGCGAAGACGGTGACTCGCCTGGCCGATGCGGGAGTGACGGTCACCCTCGGCGTCGCACCCGCCGACGATGTCGCAACCGTCCGGGCCGGGGCGCTGGACTGCGAGACGGTGACCGTCCCGACTTTCGCCGGTATCGACGAGGGGGCGCGGGACCGGGCCGTCGCGCTCGCGCGCCGGGCGGACGCGGTGGTGACGGCGGGCGACGTAGCCGCCGGGAACCGGCCGGTCGTCGACGCTGCCGGGACGGTCGTAAGTGCCGATGCGGGCACCGACGCGGTGCTCGACCGTCTCGGTGACGTGCTCGGGCGGCCCGACCGGCACCAGCAGTCACCGGTGCGGAACGACTGAGTTCACTGTGCCGGACGACCGCGGGACTCAACACCGTCGGTCCCTGACGGAAAGTGTGGACGAGACTATCGCCTGGCTCCGCGACCGACCGTACTACGAGGGCCAGATCGTCGACCAGCGGACCGTCCCGGGCCGGGAGGCGACCGTCGCCGACTGTCCCCTCGATTCCCGGGTGGCGAGCGTGCTGGCCGAGGAGGGGATCGATTCGCTGTACGCCCACCAGGCCACCGCTATCGAGGCGACACGCGACGGGGACGACGTCGTCCTGGCGACGGAGACGGCCAGCGGCAAGAGCCTGGCCTACACGGTGCCGGCCTTCGAGCGTGCGCTGGACCGCCGGGCGACGACGCTGTATATCGCCCCACAAGTCGCGCTGATCAACGACCAGACGGAGACGCTCTCCGAGCTAGCCCGGGGACTGGGGTTCGCCTCCGGTGTCTCCGTCGATCAGTACACCGGCCGTCAGTCCAGCGCGGAGAAGGAGGCGATCCGCGAGCGCCAGCCGACGGTGTTGCTGACGACGCCGGACATGCTCCACTACGGCATCCTCCCCCACGCCCACCGGCTCTGGGACTGGTTCTTCCAGCGGTTAGAGACCGTCGTCGTCGACGAGATCCACGGCTACCGCGGGGTGTTCGGCAGCCACGTCGCGCTGGTCTTCCGACGGCTCCAGCGGCTCGCCGAGCGGTTCGACAGCGACCCCGAGTGGGTGTGTTGCTCGGCGACGATCGGCAACCCCGTCGAACACGCGGCGGCGGTGACCGGCCGGCCGGCCGCGTCGTTCTCGCTGGTCGACGAGGACACCAGCGCCAGCGGCCCGCGTCACTGGCTGCTGTGGAACCCGCCGGAGTACGACGGCGGCGGGGGCTCCGCGAGCAGTGCGGGCGGAGCCTCGTCGGACTCCGCCGACGGTGGGTGGGGGAGCGGCCGCCGCCGGTCCAGCCACGTCGAGACCAAGCGACTGTTCGTCGACCTCGTGGAACGGGGCTACCAGACCGTCGTCTTCGCGGGCTCACGACAGACCGCCGAACGCTACGCCGACGAGAGCGCCGCGGACCTGCGTGACCGCGGCGAGTACGACCTCGCGAACAGCGTCGGCGCTTACCAGGCCGCCCTGACCGACGAGCGCCGCCGGGACCTCGAATCTCGGCTGCAATCGGGCGACCTCCGGGGTGTGTGGTCGACGAGCGCCCTGGAACTGGGCGTCGACGTGGGCGGCCTCGACGCCGTCCTGCTGGACGGCTACCCGGGCACGCGGATGCGTGCGTTCCAGCAGGCCGGCCGGGCCGGCCGTGGGACCGATCCCGCGCTCGTCGTCCTCCTCGGCGGCGAGGACCAACTCGACCAGTTCGTCATGCGTACCCCCAGTGAACTGTTCGAGAAACCGCCCGAACAGGCGGTCACCAACCCCGAGAACGATCATCTCCTCCCGGATCACGTTCACGCGGCCGCCCGCGAGAACTGGCTCTCGACCGACGACGACCGCCACTTCGGGGAGACGTTCCCGGACGTGGTCGCGGCGCTGGAAGCCGAGGGGGTCCTGGACCGACGGACGACCGACGACGGCGTCCGCTGGCTCGCGAACGGCTCGCCCCACCACGGGATGAGCCTCCGGACCGCCGACGACCGCGAGGTGAAACTGGTCGCCGACGGCGACGTACTGGCGACGCTGCCGTTCGAGGACGCGCTTCGAGACGCCCACCCCGGGGCGGTCTACCACCACCAGGGCCGACGCTACGAGGTGACCGACCTGGACCTGGGTGCCGGCGTCGCCGAACTGGACCGGACCTGGGCGGACTACTTCACGCGCGTGCTCCACGACAAGACGATCACCGTCGAGACTGACCACGAAGAACGGGCGTTCGCGGCGCGCCCGGACGTGCCCGTCCGCTTTGCGTCGGTGACGATGCGCAAACAGATCACCGGGTACGAGCGCCGCGACGGTTCCTCCGGGGAGGTGCTGGGCCAACGCTCTCTGGACCTCCCCGAGACGACCCTGGAGACGACGGCGCTGTACTACACCGTCCCCGAGGATCTCGACAGTGAGATCCGTCGGGTGACCGGCGGCCACGGGGGGAAGTCGGCGACTGGGACGGCCCCGACCGGCGACTTCCCCGGTTCGATCCACGCCGCCGAGCACGCGATGATCTCGATGTTCCCCTTCGAGTACCTCTGTGACCGGGGGGACATCGGCGGCCTGTCGACGCCGCGACACCCCCACACGGGAGCGCCGACGATCTTCGTCTACGACGGCTACCCCGGTGGTGTCGGACTCACTCGTGCCGGCTACGAGGACATCGACGACCTCGCCCGGACGACGCTCACGATGCTCCGTGGCTGTGACTGTGCCGACGGCTGTCCGGCCTGTGTGCAGTCGCCCCACTGTGGCAACGCGAACGATCCGTTGGACAAGACCGGCGCGATCACGCTGCTCGACGGGCTCACCGAGGACTGAGGCCGCTGGATCCGCTCACCCGACGCGCTCGTCTAAGATCAGCCTCGTCTTCGTGCTTGCGACTTCGTCCAACTCCCGGGCTCTCGTGATGAGATCGTTGACGGCGTTCGTGTCCGCGGCGTCGACGACGACGACGATGTCCTCCTCGCCGGAGACTTGCCAGACGAAATCGACCTGGGGCCACTCGGCGATCCGGTCGGAGACGGCCTCCGTGTCCACGTCGACGTCGACGCTCACCTCGATCATCGACTTGACGTTGCCTGTCCGCGTCGCGACGGTGAACCGTTCGATGACCCCCTCGTCGACGAGTTGCTCGACGCGGTTGCGAACCGTCCCCTCGGAGGTCCCCACGGTGTCGGCGATCTCCGTGTACGGGGTGCGGGCGTCCTTCCGGAGGATCGAGAGTATCTCCCGGTCGAGTTCGTCCATCGAGGATAGAGGCTACCTCGGCCCCCCTCTTGAGGATTACGAAATTCGTAACTCGACTTCGAAAGCAACCCTTATCAGCCACTATAGTATACGCATCTCGTAATGGCAGACGCATACGTGGCCCTTGAAGGCGAACGCGTCGTCGAGGCGCGCGCCCGCGCACCCGGCACAGCACGCGGCGAACTGGTGTTTACGACCGCTTACACCGGCTACGAGGAGAGCCTGACCGACCCGTCCTACGAGGAGCAGGTGCTTACCTTCTCGTACCCGCTGATCGGCAACTACGGCGTCCGCGAGGAACGGTTCGAGTCCGACCGGATCCACCCGCGTGCGGCCGTCGCCCGCGAGATGACCGACGACGTCGCCGAGTGGCTCGAACGTGAGGGCGTTCCCGCCGTCGACCACCTCGACACCCGCGACATCGTCACCGAGATCCGTGACGAGGGGGCGATGAAGTGTGGGATCGCGGCCGGCCCCGACGCGACCGCCGAGGACGCGCTGGAACAGCTCGCACAGTGCAAGCACATGTCCGAGCACACCGACATCGGCGAGCAGGTCTCCGTCGACGAAGTCGAGACGTACAACGCCGACGGCGACGGGAGTACGGTCGCACTGGTCGACTGTGGTGCGAAGGGATCGATCATCGAATCCCTGGTCGAACGTGACGCCGTCGTCCACGTCTTCCCCTACGATGCGAGCGAGAGCGACGTGGCCGATGTCGACCCCGATCTGCTCTTTATCTCGAACGGCCCCGGCGACCCGGAGAACTTCGAGCAGGCCGGCGACCTGGTCGATACCTACGTGGGAGACGTACCGCTGGCGGGCATCTGTCTGGGCCAGCAGGTCGTCGCCAACGCGCTGGGCGGCGAGACGGAGAAGATGGAGTTCGGGCACCGTGGGGTCAACCAGCCAGTGCGCGACCTGCGCTCGAACCAGGTCGTGATGACGACCCAGAACCACGGCTACACGGTCGCCGATCCCGGCGACAGCCTCGACGTGACCCAGGTCAACGTCAACGACGACACTCCGGAGGGGCTGGAGAACGACGAACTGAACATCATCACGCGGCAGTACCACCCCGAGGCCAACCCCGGGCCACACGATTCACTGGGCTTCTTCGACGACGTGCTGGCGATGGCCGAGAAGTAACGCCACCGCGTATCCGCAGTCGATACTCTCGGCGACCTTGCGCCCGAAGTAGCACTGAAGGGGGCAGTGACGGCACTACCACGATATCTCGGCTGTCTCCGACCGGTATCAACTCCGCGTCGATGTACGCGACGGATACGATCCGGTTCTTACGGGATAGTTAGGGCCGAGCGCCCCTGAGACGGTTGAGGGGCTAAAATCCCCAGCGGATGCCGGACATCGTGGCGACGATGGCGATCATGAGGACGAGTTCGACCAGACTCAGCATGCCGTACTTCTTGTTCAGAGCGGCCAGTCGCTCGTGATCAGTCTCTTCAGCGGCGATCTCGTCGAACATGCCGGTCGTGAAGCTGTGAAGCGGGCCGAACCCGAGAACGAGCAGCGCGATAGCGAGGCCGAGCGCTGCCCACAGTGACGGCGTCGGAGATGCCCAGAGCCCCATCATGCTGGCGAGGCCGATTCCTGACCCGACCACGCCAACGGAGACCGGTTCCATGAGGAGGTTCATCTTCGGGACGAACCCTTCGGCGAACTCGAGGTTGGCTTCCGCGGAGAGACTTCCCATGACGGGACCGAGGACGACCGCACCGAGTACCGATGTCCCGAACCAGAACGCCCCCAGGAAGAGGTGGACGGTAAACATCACCTGGATATTATTTGAGAGATACCCCAACACAGGAAGCCCCAGGGGAACGACAACGGCACCGACCGCAAAGGGACGCGTAGCAGCAGCAGCCATCAACCGATACCGTTCGCGCCGATTCGCCGGTCTGTGTGTATTACTCAGTGACATATGCGATCTTGGTTCCTGTAAACAAGTCAGATGTATTGGATAAAAAAGTAGTGGACGCGGCGGTATTACTGAGTCGTCAAACCGAGGGGTACAAACCGACTGCGGATACTGCATTCGATCCCCGAGAAGACGAGACGACCACCGACAATCTCACAGTTCTGCGGTGAGCGAGAGAAACTTTGTCGACATTCCTACTATGTAATGTAACTAACTTTTGGTGGAGTGTACTATCACACTTGTCCAGCGTCTACGGGCAACGCTACCAGTCACTCCAGTCGGAGGGTGACAACGGTTCCCTCGCCGTCGGTGTCGAACTCGATCTCTCCGCCGAGCATCGAGACCCCCCAGCTGACGATCCAGAGGCCGATCCCGGTCGTATGCTCCAGCGACGTTTCCCTGCCTTTCTGGATCGGCGCGAGTTCTTCGGCTTCGATCCCCGGCCCGTTGTCGCTGATTGTGATCTCGATCCCGCCAGGGGGTAGCAGTTCGACCGTCAGGACTACCCTGGGATCGTCCGTCTCGTTGTGTGCTAACGCGTTCTCTAACAGGCTCGATATCACGAGCGACAGCACGCGAGGGTCGGTCTCGACAGTCGTCGGTGAGGAGGGAAGCACGGCCTCGACGGTCGCGTCCGGAAACTCGGCCCTGAGTTCCGTCGTCCGCGCCTGGACGAGCTCGGTCACGTCGACGGATTCCGTACCCGTCTCGGTACCGCGGAGTTGCTCGAACTCCCGTGCCTTCTCGCCGGTCGCCAGCAGCCGGTTTCCGCTCGCTTTGATCGTCTCCGCGGAGGCTTCGACCGCCTCGTCGTCGCTACGCCCTTCGATCAAGTCCGCGTGGCCCATGACGACCGTCATCTCGTTCCGGAGATTGTGCCGGATGACTCGGTTGAGTACGTCCAGCCGCTGTTCGCGTTCACGTTCCCGCGTGATCTCCTGAAAGACGACAGTCCGACCCACGTTTCTGTCTGCCGGATCGGTCAACGGTGAGGTGACCACTGAGAACTGCCGGTCACGGCCGTCGGTGGTGACGGAGACGGTCTGATGGTCGGCCCCACCTTCCAGGTCGACATCGGCAGCAGTGGTCAGCGGCTCGCCGAGGACCGACTCCCGTTCCAGGCCGAACACGTCGACGGCCGCGTCGTTGACCGTGACCACGCGGTCGGCTGTGTCGAGGACGAAGGTCGGGCTACCGAGGTCGTCGATGGCCGATCGCTGGGCCGCCCGCTCAGTCGTCGGGTTCGTCTCGAACATGTTGCTGCCGACGAACGCGTAGCCGTCCAGCGCGATGTGGAGGAGGAACAACAACGGCCCGAGGTTGAGCTGTGGAACCGGGCCGACGTTGAACAGCCAGGGCAGTACACCCGCCGCTGGGGGGAGCGTACTGAGCGCGACCGCTGTCGCCTCCGTTCGATAGAGGGGGCCGTAGCTGACGACTGTTTCGACCAGCAAGAGCGCGCCGATCCCCGTACACCCGAACACGAAGGTGGCCATCAGATACAGCAGCGGGCCGACCGTGTATCCGGGGACCGAAAGCCCGAACACCGGTGCCGGCCCGAGCCCGGTCCACAGGAGCGAGTGGTACGGGAAGGTCACGATCAGCCCCGAGATCGCCGCCGGCGGTGCCAAGATCACTCCCGACTGCCAGCTCCGGGCTGTCGCCGACCGACCGGTGTACTCCAGCGTGAACATCAGAAACAGCGGGCCGGTCCAGGCGGCGGCTACCAGCCCGACAGCCTCCAGATAGGCACGAAGCGGATAGATGTCGACGAGCAGACCGAACCCGTAGGTGAGACACCAGAGTGCGGTCGCCAGAAACGAGGTGATGAACCAGTTCACTCCCGGACTGCCGCGGTGACGGATCAGATAGCCGGCCAGCCCGAGCGCACCGACCCCGGCGGCGACGCTGCCGCCGGCGACCACGGCACCCAGCAGGATATCAGCGACCAACGTCCGGGATGGTTTCGGCGGTACTGTCTTAGCAGTTGTGTCCCTGCGCCGACCGGGTCGTCCCACCCGAGCGAACGGCGGGCGACCCAGTAGCGGTCCCGGCGGCCGTCAGCGGCCCCACTCGCGTTGGGTCTTGGGGCGTTCGTCGACGGCCTGGACGGCCAGGGGTTGGTCGTTGGAGTTGACCGCTTCCAGTGCGGCCTCGGCGCTCTCGCGGGTCGAGAAGTACGTCACCGTCTCCTCGACACACGCCTCCAGCACGTCGCGGTCGCGGGAGGCGACCAGATCGATCTCGCCGTTCTGGATCGCCTCGACGACCGCCTCGGTGTCTTCGAAGTCGTCGAGGCTCTTGACGTCGAAGTGTTCCTCGTAGCCCAGCACCGGCAGGTCGACGATAGCCGTCCCCTCCAGGGGGATCGGCTTGTCGACACACATCTGGGCCTTCTGGTAGGCCTTGCCGAAGGAACCGGCGGTGCCCATGACCTCGCCCGTCGACTTCATCTCCGGGCCGAGCCGCGGGTCCGAACCCGGCAGGCGGTCGAACGGCAGGACGACCTCCTTGACCGAGACCTGCTCGGGGATCTGTTCCTGGACGTCCAGGTCGGCCAGCGAGCCGCCGGCCATCACCTTCGCGGCCAGTTTCGCGATCGGGACGCCGGTCGTCTTCGAGATGAACGGCACCGTCCGGGAGGAACGGGGGTTCGCTTCGAGGACGTACACCTCGCCGTCACGGACGGCCAGTTGGACGTTCAGCAGGCCGACCGTGTCCAGCGCGTCCGCGATGTCCTCGGTCACCTCGCGGATACGGGGCATCACGTCTTTGATCTCCTGGGAGCGCGGTGGGATCATACACGCCGAGTCCCCCGAGTGGACGCCGGCGGTCTCGACGTGTTCCATCACGCCGCCGATGATCACGTCGTCCTCGTCGGCGACGGCGTCGACGTCCAGTTCGACGGCGTCGGCCAGGAAGTCGTCGACGAGGATCGGTTTGTCCGGGGAGACCCGGACGGCCTCCTCGATGTAGGTCTTCAGGTCGTCGTCGTTGTAGACCACGTCCATCGCACGGCCACCGAGCACGTAGCTCGGACGGACCAGCACGGGGTAGCCGATCTCCTCGGCTAGTTCGAGGGCTTCGGTCTCGCTCGTGGCGGTGCCCCCCTCGGCCTGGGAGATGCCCAGGTCGTCCATCAGTTGGTTGAACCGGTCGCGGTCCTCCGCGAGGTCCATCGCCTCGACGGAGGTCCCCATGATCTCACAGTCCAGCCCGCGGCGGTCCAGTTCCTGTTCGAGCGGGTGACCGATATCGACGGAGGTCTGACCGCCGAACTGGACCATCACGCCGTCGGCGTTGGTCGCTTCGACCACGTCGGCGACCTCCTCGGCGGTGATCGGCTCGAAGAACAGCCCGTCGGAGGTGTCGTAGTCCGTCGAGACGGTCTCGGGGTTGTTGTTGACGACGTGGGCGTCGATGCCCAGTTCCTCCAGTGCGCGGACCGCGTGGACCGAACAGTAGTCGAACTCGACACCCTGACCGATGCGGATCGGCCCACCGCCGACCACGACGACGCTCTCGATATCGGGGTCGATCTGGAGTTCGTTGCGGTCGATGCCCGAGACGGGATCGCGCGTCGAGTAGTAATAGGGCGTCGTCGCCTCGAACTCGCCGGCACAGGTGTCGACGAGTTTGTAGTCGCGGTCGGTGGTGTCGGTCTCGACCGAGTCGACAGTGACGCCATCGACGGTTCCACCGTCTTCCCGAGGCGGCGTCGCCGCCTCGCCACCGTCGGTGGCGGCTTCCACTTCGGTCCCGTCGCCGCCGTCGTCCCCGAGTGCGGCCGGGAGCCAGGAGGAGTGTGTGTCCTCGAACTCCCCGCCGGCCAGCGCGGTGATCTCCTGATCGGTGAAGCCGGCCTGTGCGGCGGTCTCGTAGTCGCCGGCCATCGCGGCCTCGGCGGCGTCGGCGACCTGCTCGAACCGCTCGACGTACCACTCGTGGATGTCGGTCAGGTCGACGACCTCCTCGACTGTGTAGCCCCGCGAAAAGGCCTCGAACATCGCGTAGGGACGGTCCGGGCTCGCCCGGACGAGGTACTCCGTCTCCAGTTCCTCGTCGGCGAGCTCGCCGAAGTCGACCGCGGGCGTGTACTCCGAGGAGCGCAACGCCTTCAGCAGCGACTCGGGGAAGGTCCGGCCGATAGACATCGCCTCCCCGGTCGATTTCATCGCCGTCGACAGCTCGAAGTCCACGTCGGTGAACTTGTCGATCGGCCAGCGTGGCACCTTCGTCACGACGTAGTCGATGGCGGGTTCGAAGGCGGCGGTGGTCTCGCCGGTGATCTCGTTTTCGATCTCGTGGAGGCGCTTGCCGAGCGCGACCTTCGCGGTGACGCGGGCGATGGGGTAGCCGGTCGCCTTCGAGGCCAGCGCGGAGGACCGGGAGACGCGGGGGTTGACCTCGACGACCCGGTACTCGCCGCCGGGGGTGCCGTCGTCGCGCCAGGCGTGCTGGATGTTACAGCCGCCCTGGATGCCCAGTTCGCGGATGACCTTCAGCGCGGAGTCGCGCATCTCCTGGTGGCCCTCGTCGGGGATGACCTGCGAGGGCGTGACGACCGTCGACTCGCCGGTGTGGATCCCCATCGGATCGATGTTCTCCATGTTGCAGATGATGATACAGGAGTCGTCGGCGTCCCGCATCACCTCGTATTCGAGTTCGACCCAGCCCTCGATGGACTCGGTGATGAGCACCTCGCCGTTCCGGGAGAGACGCAGACCCTTGCGGACCCGCTCGACGAGTTCCTCGAACTCGTGGACGACTCCGGAACCGGAGCCACCGAGCGTGTAGGTCGTGCGGGCGATGACCGGGAGCCCGCCGACCTCGTCGACGGCGTCCTCGACGCGCTGGCGGAGCGCTTCTTCGTCGAAGTCGGTCACGGACTCGTCGTCGTCCAGGGCGATGGTCGTCGAGGCCGGCACCGGTTCGCCGATCGACTCCATGCGCTGTTTGAACAGGTCGCGGTCCTCGGTGGCGTAGATGGTGTCGAGCGGCGTCCCCATCACGTCCACGTCGTACTCGTCGAGGATGCCCTCCTCGGCGAGTTCGGCCGTGACGTTGAGACCGGTCTGGCCACCCAGGCCGGCGATGACTCCGTCGGGATTCTCCTTCCGGATGATCTCGCTGATGGCCTCGGTGTTGATCGGTTCGAGGTACACCTTGTCGGCCATCTCCGGATCGGTCATGATGGTCGCCGGGTTCGAGTTCACCAGGACGACCCGCGCACCTTCCTCCTGGAGGGCGCGACACGCCTGTGCGCCGGAGTAGTCGAACTCGGCGGCCTGTCCGATCTTGATCGGGCCACTCCCGATGAGAAGTATCGTGCGGTCTTCCTCGGCTGTCATTACCCGACCGGAGTCTACACATCGTAATAAGCCCGGCGAAAGGGTACGAAGCTCGAAGCCGAATTTCGAATATCGTAATGTGCCCCCCTCACACGGGGGGCGTTCACATCCGTGCCCGGTGTCTCAGGTCTCGTGGTCGCTGAACTGGTACCGGTACGGTTGGCCCTGGATGACCTCGACTTCGCCGGTCTGGGCGCGCCGGCCCAGTACTGTCGCGACACGGTGGGCACTCTCGAAGTCCTCGTCGTGTGCGGCGAGCACGTCGAGGATCTCGCGCGCGGTCAGGGGCTCCTCGGCGTCGGCTTCTTCGAGCACCGACCGGATGCGCTCGAACTCACCGTGACGTATGCGCATACCATCCCTTCGGCCTCGTTCCCCATATAACGCCGTCAGACAGCAGTCAGACGGCCGATTTCACGAAACCACACGACGGCACCGGTCCGTGTTTGTCACCCGTTGTCGGACAGTCCCCGTCTGTCGTCAGTCGTCACGTTGGGCCACCGTTGGGTCACCCAGTCCGGCCGGTCCACTGTTGTCTCGTCGAGCTTGGTGTACTCGAAGCCGTACCGAACGGTCGTGTTCTGGCCGGCGTTCCGGAAGCGAAACTCCATCGAACGGACGAGTCCACTGGGCTGGACGCGTGCACGGCCCCGGAAGTCCCGGACGTCGTTCAGTGACGGCGGGTTCGGGTGGCTGGTCCGGACCAGGTAGTACCGGCCCGCCTCGCCCTCGTGGACGGTGACGGTGCTGTTGCCCACCCCGAGGAAGTTCCGGACGAGACGCTCGGTGATCCCGCTGATTCGCTCGCGGGCGGGCTCGGCGTCACCGGTCGTGTACTCGACGCCAAGCGGTCGCTCGTGGCGGCTGAACCGCGTCTCGCCGCCGACGAACGACTGGTCGCTGTAGCCGGTTCCGGTCCGGCTTTGATAGTGGTAGCGGCGTTCGCTCTCGACGCGCAGCAGGCTCCGTTGCCGTTGGCCGGCCGACGCCCAGTCGATCGACAGTGTGTACGACCGGTTCCGGACCTGGTCGACGTGTGCGGCCGCGAGTACCTCCGCGTCGACCAGTCGTTCGGTGGCCAGTCCCGGGGCCAGCGGGCGGCCGTTCTCGCCGGGTGTCTGCTCGGGGACCGGTGCGGGCGTCACCGTCGGTGGCTGGGCGGGCTGGCCGCTCAGTGTGGTACATCCGGCGGTCACCACCACGATCAAAACCACGGCGACGCGCCAGGCCATACCGACGTTACGGCTCGACGGAGGAAACAGTACGGGTCAGACGGCGCTGTCGTGGCGGTCCTCGAAGTCCCGCTCGGCGCGGTACTCGTCGACGAACGTCGCCACGTCGAACTCCAGCATCTGTGCTTCGAACTCGTCCATGACCGCGTCGTCCTCGGCGTGGCTGACGGCGTGTTCCATCAGTTCGACGAGCAACTCGACGACGACCTCGTGGAGCCGCCGGGAGTCGAACTCCGTCACCCAGGCCATCGAGTAGCCCACGGCACCGTCCTCGCTCGTGTCGGCGACGGCGACGGAGTCGGGGAACTCCTCCATGACGACGCCGAGGAGGTGGACGGTCGTGAACTCGTCGTGGTCGTCGCTCGGTTCCACCGTCGCCTGCAGGACCTCGACGAGAAACTCCGGGACGAACCGGGCCAGGGGGTGGGGGTCCAGCACGACTGCGTGCGTCCCGCCACAGTTACAGTCGAACTCCCGCATCCCCAGGTGGAGGTCGTGGGTGTCGACGTGTTCGCCACAGGGGAGTTCGAGCGCGGAGTCGCGGCTGCCGGGCACGCGCGGTTCTACCATTACCCCCGATTGGACCGTCTCGGGGTTAAACGCCGCGGTATCTCCCGGTCAGAGCTCCTCGTCCGGTTCCGCGTCAGCCATCGCCTGCTGGTAGGCGCTGG
The DNA here is from genome assembly GCF_029278565.1 of Haloarcula halophila. Taxonomy (NCBI): domain Archaea; kingdom Methanobacteriati; phylum Methanobacteriota; class Halobacteria; order Halobacteriales; family Haloarculaceae; genus Haloarcula; species Haloarcula halophila. The sequence continues at coordinate 2,780,052 of NZ_CP119559.1, forward strand.
TGACCACGGCGATCCCGAACACCGACGCGATCTGCCCGAGCAGCGTCGTCACGGCCGAGGAGACCGTCGCCGGGAGCCCCAGCGATACCGCTCCCAGCGGGATGGTGATCACGACCCCTATTACGACGGTGACGATGATGAGGACGACGACACCACCGAGGTTGTCTCCGACGAGATCGACGCTGTTCTTGAGCGACTCGATGACGCCGCTGTCGTTGAGCGCGACCTCCTGCATGACGAAGAAAAACAGCACCGCGAGCGCCAGGCCGGGCAGGATCAGCAACACGAACCCGATCCCCAGCAACACGGTCATCAGGACCGACGCCGCCAGCGCCGTGAGGACGGTCGACACGAGGTTCTCCGTCGCCGCCGACGGGAGCGGACTCGGCCCCTCGTAGGCAAACGACCGGATCGCGACGATGCGAAGCGCGACGCCGATCGCCCACAGTAGCACCGTCAAGACGGCTGCGACAGCGAGCGGAACCTCCAGTCCCAGGGCGCTCGAAGCGCCGCCGAAGGCTCCCTGTTGTTGCATCGCCGAGGGTGGGAGGTCGAGCGCAGAGGCGATCGACCGGTTGATCGCCAGCGAGAGCGACTGGCTCACGACGCCGTTGAGCAACCCATAGAGCACGAACACGGCGACGAACAACACACCGCGTTCGCTCGTCAGATCGTCGATACCGTCGCGGAGGGCTTGACCGACTCGCAGGGACATGTTCGATTCCCGAACTGAGAACGTAATAAAACTATCCGTCCCGGACTGTGGGACGGCGGTTGTGGTCCCGGGCTACAGCGGACTTCCTTCGGTGTCGCTGGGGGCGTCACTGCCCGTCGACGTGGCTCCGCCCGTCTCGCCGTCGACGGCCTGCTGGTATGCGTCGGTCATCACCGCCAGCGTGTACACCGTTACCCCGGTCGTGAGGACTGTCGAGACGAACGACGGCAGGCCCGGGAGCGACGGCCCGGAGGCGACCGTCCCGGCTCCGACGCCGACCAGTAGTAGCACGGTGAACAGGATCACTCCCAGGGCGAACACCGCCAGGAAATTCGATTTCACGTGCCCGTAGCTGTTGCTCAGCGCCTCGAACGGGTTGGCGTCGTTGAGCGCGACCTCCTGGCGAACGAACTCCAGTAGGATCGCCAGCACGATCCCGGGGATGAGCAGCAGTACCGCACCGAGCATGACGACGACCGTCGCGACGAGACTCGCGATCAGCGAGTTCAGCGTCGTGAACCCGATGCTGTCGAACAGCCCCGAGGGGACACCGCTCTCGTCGCTCGCGAACACCCGGATGCCCAGCACTCTGACGACTTCGGCCAGCAGCGCGGTGAGTACCCATAGCGCCACGGCAATCGGCAACGAGACCCCGATCGCTTCCGGGAAGAACTGTTCCGGCCCGCCTATCCCGGCACCCATCGGCACCGGAGCGGACGCGGGCGCCTCCGTGACCACCTCGGACCACTCGACGCCGGTGCGTGACAGCGCCCGCTCGACGCTTCGAAGGAAGATCGTCTGTGTGATGACGACGTTTGCCACCGCCAGCGCCACGAACGCCCCGAGCACTCCGAGGCCGTTCGGCGACGCCAGCTTCTGTGCCCCACCTTTGAGCGAGTCGACGACTCCGATTCCCATATTCGCCCCGGGAACACGAAATTACAAAACGTCTTTGATACGAACGAAACGCCGCGATCCCGTCCACCACCGGGTCCGAACTGTCAGGGCCAGTCGTCGCGTTCGTCGTCCTCGTTGGCTGTCGCGGCCGGCGTCGAGGGATCGCCCAACTCCCACTCGGCGGCCGTCGCCGCGTCCCCGACGGAGAGGAACTCCCAGCCGGCCCGCTCGGCCAGCGCGGCGTCCTCGTCGTCGGTCCCGACGTAGACGTGTCGGTCGGTGTCGAACTGTTCTTTGACGTTCGTTAAGCTCTCTTCCCGGCTCCGTGGGCCGGAGAAGAAGTCCTGGCGGACGCGGTGTTTCCGGGTGAAGTTCGTCACGACGTAGGTGGGTTGATCCGAGACGACGCCCACGTACTCCGACCACTGGCGCGCGTCGTTGAACACGCTGTCAGGGTAGGCGAGTTGCTTCAGTGCGTCGAGATCGAACGCGAGGGTCATATCGCCGTTGCCGCCGTCCATGCCTAGATCTGTGCTACCGGTCGAAAAAAGGGCGTCGTTCTCCCGCTGCCCGGCCGTCACTCGGCCTGGGGTGCCTGCGCTTTGACTTCCTCGACGTCGACCTCTTTCTCCAGTAAGAGTTCCTTCTTGTCCGCGACCTGGAGCTCTTCGCGCATGATCTGTTTGAACGCCGACTGCTGGGAGAGGTCGCCGATGAGCACGCCACCGACGAGTTGGCCGTCCTCGAAGGCGACGCGGCGCCACTCGTTTTCGCTGTACTTGCGCTCGGCCTCGTCGTCGCCACGGGTCGGATGGCCGAAAGAGAGGAACGGGAAGTCGAAGTGGGTGATCGAGTACGAGGAGACCCAGCGGAACGCCTCCTCTTCGGCGTCGGCGACCATGTTGGTGCCGGCGACGGACCCCTGCTCTTTGGCCGAACCCCACGAGCCGTTCTGTGCGCGGTCGTTGAGGATCGTGTCGTAGTACTGGGTGAGGTCACCGGCCGCGTAGATGTCCTCGACGCTGGTCTGCATGTACTCGTCGACGACGATGCCGTCGTCCTCTTCGAGATCGAGGTCGCCCAGGAACTCGGTGTTGAAGTCCAGCCCGATGGCGACGCCGGCCCAGGTGCCTTCGTAGCGGTTGCCGTCGGGATCGACTGCGGCCTCGACGCGCCCGTCGTCGTCGACCTCGAAGTGGTCGACGCCGGATTCGAAGACCGGTTCGACGCCGTTCTCCCGCATCGCGTCGTGGATGATCTCTGCGCCGTCCTCCGAGAGCGCGTAGCGCCACCAGCGGTTGCCACGCATCAGGTATTTGGCGTCGATCTCCTGTGCGCCACAGACCGCTGCCAGGTCGATGCCCAGCAGACCGGCCCCGACGATGATCCCCTTCTCGCACTCCTCGGCGTGTTGCTTGATGCTGCGCGCGTCCTGGAACGTCCAGAAGTGGTCGATCCCGTCGGCGTCGGAGTTCTCGACGGGGAGTTGGGAGGGCGTCCCGCCGGTCGCGACCAGCAGTTTGTCGTACTCGTAGACGTCACCCTGGTGGGTGTGGATCTCGTGGGCGTCGGCGTCGACACCCGTAACGTGTGTGTTCAGTTCGAGGTCGATGTCCCGCTCCTCGTACCACTCGGGCTTGTGGATGGAGATGGGTGCCTCGGGCAGCTTCCCCTTGGCGAACTCTTTGATGAGGATTCGGTTGTACAGGGCTTCCCCCTCGTCGGTGATGACCGTCACGTTGGCGTCCGGGTCCGCTTCCCGGATCGTTTCGGCCGCGGATGCGCCCGCGATGCCGTCACCGATAATCACGTGCGACGTGCTCATAGCAGGGTGTTCGCTATCGGCCTTAATGTGGATTGCTATCTCCGTGTCAGGTCTGACCCGTCGCTGGGGCTGTCCAAACGGTCAGTAGGCACGCCATTCAAGACGCTCGCGCCCCGAGAGAGCCACGATGAAGCTCCGTCAGAACGTCAAGCACTTCGCGGCCAAGCAGGCACTGACACTCCCGGTAGTCGGCGAGAAAGTCAACGACCGGCTCGTCGGCCTGCACACGAACGTCTTCGCGGACAAGGCCGACCCCGAGTACGCCGACGAGCGCCGTGCCCATCTCGACGACTTCTTCGACGCGACGATGGACACCTACGTGGCCGCCCTGGAGGCGGGCTACCCCGAAGCGGAGGCCCGGGAGATCACACACGTCCAGGCCAACTTCGACTTCTACAACCACGGCTGGACCGAGATGATGGAGTTCCCCAGCGACGAACTCGAAATGCACTACGAGCGATACGACGAGTTCTTCGACCGCCACGGGATCACCATCTCCGACCCGCTGGGCGCGTTCGAACCCGCCGACGGGATCACCGAGGCACCCTCGACGCCGGAGAAACTCGACGACCCGGAACACCCCCACGCCGAGGGCGGGTTCGCCGACGACGTCTACGTCGAGACCGAGGACGGCGAGGTGATCGTCGGCGGGCAGGACGAACCCGAGGACGTGTCGCCGACGGAAGCGCCGGGCGTCGACGAGGACCCCGAGAGCGCTGCCGGCGACTGACCCGGCTACTCTTTGCGGGTGTCCGTCCACCGCTGTCGTAGTTCGAACAGCGCGGTCACCGCGAGCAGGTCGCCGTCCCGATGGTAGCCGGTGACGACGAAGGCGTGGCGGCCGTTTCTGGTGTCGACGACCACGTCTCGGTGGGCCGGTCCCGACTCGACCGAGCCGTTCAGTCCGAGCGTCCAGACGAAACTGTCGCTCGGGCCGACGTCGTTGTGTTCCCGGTGGTGCCCGTCGTCGACGACGGTCCAGCCGTCCGGGTCCTTTCGGGCCAGCGTCCACCAGTCCGGCCCCGTCGAGAACGGGACGAGCGAACTGTTACTGAGGACGAACCTGATCCGCTTGCCGACCTCGCTGAGGGTATCGACGGGGAACACGTCCCTGCTCGCGGTGAGCTGTATCGGCCGGCCACTGGTCTCGACGCTGGAACAGACGAACTGCTCGGCGTCCCGTGGCAGCGCCGGGCAGGGGCTGACGGTCCGGTCGCGCCGCGGTGGCTCCGTCGTCCTGACCGTCGGGACTGGCGCGGGTGTGACCCGCTCGCGCCCGCCGCTGTCGGTACAGCCAGCGAGGAGCCCGGTCCCACAGCTCAGCGCTGCGAGAAACTCCCGGCGGCGCATACCGGAACTACGGACGCTGCAATCATGAGTTTCACGCCGTTCTCTGCCGACGCGACGCTGGCTACCGGGTGGCTTCGACAGCGCGCTCCTCGATCCGGTTTGCACACTCGTAGCCGGCGACGATACCGCCGTTCAGCGACCGCTCGGGGTACTGCGCGCGGGAGGCCATCCCCGCGTAGTAGAGTCCGTCGGCCACCGCCTCGCTCAGGTCGTACGGGATCACCATGTCGAGGTAGCCCCGCTCGTACACCGGCGCTGTCCGGGGGTTCCGAGCGGTCCGAACCCAGTTGACCGCCTCGCGGTCGAACGCCGGGAACAGGTCCTCGATACCTGCCAGCCACGTCTCCCGGACCGCCTCGTCGTCCTGTTGCCAGATGTCTTCTTCCGGGGACTGGACGTAGCGGGCGACGTACAGCAGGTGTTCGCCGCCGTAGCGCTCGGCCGAGACGAAGTTCGTGTGCTCGATGAGCGCGCCGAAGGGTGCCTCGTCGGCGACGTTCAGCCAGTAGGTGTCGAGCAGCGGCTCGTCCATGCTGATGACCGAACAGACCGTCCCCTGGAAGTCGATGTCACAGCTGTAGCCGGTCAACTCCTCTAGGACGTTCGGCATCGCCGCGACGACGACGCTATCCACGTCGTGGACGGTCTCGCCGTCGTCGTCGGCGACCGTCAGCGACGAGACGGTCCCGTCGCCGGTGTCGATATCTGTCACGCGCGTGCCCGTTTCGATGTTTTCGGTGCCGACCGCGTCGACGAGCGCGTCCAAGAGCCGGCCGAACCCCCCGTCGAGGTAGCCCAGGATCTCCCCGCGGAGGATGTCGCGCTCGCCGCGGAACTTGATCCGGCCAAGCAGCCAGGCGGCGCTGACGTCGGCCTTGCGAGAGCCGAACTTCGCGTCGAGCAACGGTTCGAAGAAGTTGTCGTAGACGCCCTGAGTGGTGTGTTCGACGACGAACTCCTCGATGGGAACGTCCTCGAAGTCCTCCAAGCGCTCGTAGGTGTCGAACTTCGGGACCCCACCGCGGACGTCGATATCGAGCGTCAACAGCCCGAGGCGGAACGTATCGTACAGCGTGAAGTGGGGATAGGCCAGGATCTCCCAGGGGGTGTCCATCGGGTGGACGACGCCGTCGACGTAGTAGCCGTTCTTGCCGACGTGCCACTCTACGTCCTCTTCGAGTCCCAGTTCCGCCGCCAGTTCGACGATCGTCTCCTCGGATTTCGAGAGGTGGTGGTAGAACTTCTCGATGGGATCACCGGCAGTCTCGTACACTGCCGCGAGGCCGCCCAGATCCTCGCTCGCCTCGAAGACGCGGACCTCGTGGCCGCGCTGCCTGAGCCTGTAGGCCGCCGAGAGGCCGGCGATCCCGCCGCCGACGACGCCGATCATACTCCGCCGTATCAGTCGTCGTGGGATTTAGTTTGTGTTTCGCTGTCGGTCGCCACTACGTGGGTTCGCTACCTTTTTCACCACACTGCTGAAATGCGCAGGCATGCTGACCGTCCGGGCGCCTGCGACCAGTGCGAACCTCGGGAGCGGCTTCGACGTCTTCGGCGCCGCCCTCGAACGCCCGGCTGATGTCGTTCGGCTGACAAAGTCCGACCGGACCACTATCGAGGTGACCGGGGCCGGGAGCCAGTTCATCCCGGAGGACCCCGAGAAGAACACTGTCGGGGCCGTCGCCGAGGCGCTCGACGCGCCCGCACACATCCGGATCGACAAGGGCGTCCGGCCCGCCTCGGGACTGGGCTCTTCCGCGGCCAGTGCCGCCGCCGCCGCCGTCGGCCTCAACGCCCTGTACGACCGGGGGTACACCCGCGAGGAACTCGTCCCGATCGCCGCGAAAGGCGAGGCGGTGGTCTCGGGTGACGCCCACGACGACAACGTCGCGCCCTCGATCATGGGCGGGTTCACCATCGCCACGGACTCGGGCGTCACACAGATCGACGCCGACATCCCGCTGGTCGCCTGTCTCCCCGACATCGTCGTCTCGACACGGGACGCCCGCCGGGTCGTCCCCGAACACGCCCGGGTCGAGCAGCTCATCGAGACTGTCGGAAACGCGGCCACGCTGACGACCGGGATGCACCGCGACGACCCGTCGCTGGTGGGCCGTGGGATGCACGATACCGTCGTCACCCCGGCGCGTGCGAAACTCATCGACGGCTACGAGACGGTCCGGGAGGCCGCGCTCGACGCCGGAGCCACGGGTGTGACGATCTCGGGGGCCGGCCCGACGGTGATCGCCGCCTGCGAGGACCGGCACCAGAAAGCTATCGCCAGCGCCATGCTGGATGCCTTCGGCGAGCGCGGTGTCGACGCACGCGCCTACCAGACGCGGATCGGTCGCGGGGCACAGCTCTTCTGATCGGCGCTTACAGTCCGTCCGCTTGTGGCTGTCTCTGGCGCTGAAACGCTGCTCCTGTGGCTTTTATCGAGTGGGTCGATGTTTCAGTCGCTATGATCGCTGTCCCACGCCAGGTCGCACCGTTTGCTCGACCACCCACTGTCACCGGGAGGGACCGATGAGACGCGCCCTGTTGCTGGCGACGCTGATCGTCGCCGCGTCGGTTTCGCTTCCGGCCGCCGCCGGCCAGCAAGGCGGCGTGATCTCCGTCGAGACGACGGCCACTCCGGAGCGGCCGACGCCCGATCAGGACGTGACCGTCGACGTGACGCTCTCGAACCCGACCGACGACGAGTCGTACAACGTCCGGTGGGTCGCGCTGCACAACACCACCGATCCGGACAGCACGATGCACGACCGGATCAAACCGACCGAGAACCTGAACGGTGGCGAGTCGGCGAACTACGACCTGACGATGCCGGTCGACGAGACAGGCGAGCACCACGCCGTCGCCCACGTCTTCGTGGACACGCTCCACGGCGACACCTACACGTTCACGCGCAACGTCACGGTCACGGTCGTCCAACCCCATCCCGCGATGTCGCTGTCGACCGGCGCTGTCGGCCCGGACGACCGGACCGACGTCTCCCTACAGCTCTCGAACGGGCTCTCCGAGGAGATCCGGGGCGTCTCTGTCGAACTAGAGGGCCAGAACGCAACGATGACACTCGACGAGGACCGTCGCGTCCGTTCGTCGCTCCAGGCCGGCAACGAGACGACGATGACGTTCCCGGCAAGCGAAGTCGATCCCGGGAGACAGACGTTCACCGCGACGCTGACCTACACCACCGAGAGCGGCGAGTACCGGACCGTCACGCGTTCGCTGTCGACGACGGCCGATCCGGTCGAGAACCCCGCGACCCTCACGCTGACGGGGCTACGGGTCTCCCAGGACGGCGACCAGCTCACGATCCGTGGCAGCGCGAGCAACCTCGGTGGCGGCAACGCAACCGGTGCGATGGTCACTGTCGGCCAATCGGCGGCCGTCCAGCCGGCCCAGTCCCAGTCCCGCTTTTTCGTCGGCGAGGTCCCCGCCAGCGACTTCTCGTCGTTCGAGGTCCAGGCGACGACGACGGCAAACGGGACCGTCACCGTCCCGCTCGAAGTGAGCTACGTCGTCGACGACACCCGCGTGAACCGGACCACGTCGGTCACGTTCACGCCCGCACAGTCCGGCACCGGCGAGGCGACCACCAGACAGTCGTCGTTCCCCGTCCCGCCGCTGGCTGCCGGCGGCGCGCTCGTGGTCGTCCTGTTCGGTGCGCTCGGCTGGCGTCGTCTCCGGGGGTGAACACGATGGCCGTCATCAGCACGACCAACGCGGTCAAGGAGTACGACTCCGGGGAGAAGACGCTGCGGGCGCTCGACGGCGTCGATCTCGCGGTCGAGGCCGGCGAGTTCGTCGCCATCGTCGGTCCCAGCGGGAGCGGGAAGTCGACGCTGTTGAACCTGCTCGGTCTGCTCGACGAACCCACCGACGGCTCGGTAACCGTCGAGGACGAGGCGGTCTCGTCGTTGTCGGTCCGCGAACGGACCGACCTCCGCCGGGAGACGGTCGGCTTCGTCTTCCAGTCGTTCTACCTGGTGCCGACCCTGACCGCCCGGGAGAACGTCACGGTCCCGGCGCTGATCAGGGGGGACCGCTCGCGGTTACTCGACCGGGCCGAAGAGCTGCTGTGCCGGGTCGGGATGGCCGACCGGCTGGAGCACTACCCCGACGAGCTCTCTGGCGGGCAGAAACAGCGGGTCGCGGTCGCCCGGTCGCTGATCAACGACCCCGACATCCTGCTGGCCGACGAACCGACCGGCAACCTCGACCAGGACACCGGCGCACAGGTGCTGGACGTGTTCGGCCGGGTCGCCGACGAGGATGTCGCCATCGTCACGGTCACCCACGACGAGCAGGTGACCGAGTACGCCGACCGGACCGTCACGCTCGTCGACGGGAGTCTCGACACATGATGGAGTCGGTCCTCTCTCGACGGTTGCCGCTGGTCGCCTACGCCTGGGAGAACCTCACCAGAGCACGCGCCCGGACGGCCTTGGCGATGGCTGGCATCACCATCGGTGTCGTCGCCATCGCCTCCCTTGGGATGTTCGGGGCAGCCTTCGAACAGTCGACGCTGAACCGCGTCGACGACATCACGCGAAGCGTCTGGATCACGCCCGGCGAGGACGCCGAGTTCGAGGAGTTCTCCAGGGACCACGTCGCCGCAGTCGACCGCTCGACCGGCGACACCGTCCATACCGTCAAGCAGTATTCCACGGGGGTGACGGGGCTCAGGACGACCGAACAGGCAACGGTGTACGGCCTCTCCGATCCCGGGGCCTTCGTCGCCGCCGACGACGGACAGATCCCCGAGACCTGGCGCTCCGGTGCCGCCGTCGGCCCCGAACTCGCACAGACACTCGACGTCGGCGTCGGCGACAGCGTCACGATCGACGGCGAGAGCTACCGGGTGATCGCCGTCCTCGAACCGTCCGGCCGTTCGTCGCTCGTCGGGACCGACAACGCCGTCGTGGTGCCACAGGCCCAGGTCGAGACCGACGGCTACCAGTCCGCGATCATCCGTGCGGACTCACCCGAGGCGGCATTCGAGACCGCCGACGCGCTCGACGCGGAACTCAACGGCCGCAAGGAGATCTACGCGGTTCAGGACGCCGAACAGGCCATCGAGCGGTTCAACCAGCAGATGGCACAGATCGATACGTTCCTGCTTGGCGTCGGGGGCGTCTCGATGCTCGTCGCCGCCGTCAGCATCCTCAACGTGATGTTGATGTCGACCATCGAGCGCAAGGGCGAGATCGGTGTCCTCCGAGCAGTGGGATACCACCGGCTGGACGTCCTGCGGCTGATGCTCAACGAGGCGATGCTACTGGGGATCGTCGGTGCGGTCCTCGGTGTCGGTCTCAGCGTCCTGCTGGGGATGGCGATCAACGCCCAGCTCCTGTCGGACCCGCTCGCGTTCACCGCCGAAGCGCTTCGCTACACCGTCGTCGGGTTCGTCTTCGGGACGGTGTCGAGCTTCCTCAGCGGGCTCTACCCCGCCTGGAAGGCCGCTAACGCCCGGCCTGTGGAGGCACTCCGAGACTGAACCGGCACTGTCTCTGACTGTGAAACGCTGCTCCGGGGCTTTTCTTCCTGCCGGTGTATCGTTCACCTGCCCGTCGCCCCTGACGGACACGCTGACCCCCCAACCGTTCCCCTGCTGACGCTCCACCCCGGCTCCGACGGGCACTTTTCGTCGCCGTCCGAGCCGATCTCCTCGCGATCCGCTCGGGCCGAACCCAGCAGGATTTTGTCAGCCTATGGAAAACAGACCGATACTGTGTCGTCACGAACAACCCTGCTCGCCCTCACTGCCGCTGTCGCCCTCCTCGTGGGTTCCATCGGCGTCCTCGCGACGGTCGGTGGGACCCTCGCCACAGACGACGCTGTCGCCGACGACGCACCGCCCTCCCAAGCGGTCACCCCCCGGACTCCGGTTCGGGGAACGGAAATCGAGCGACTCCACACTGCGGGGATCACCGGCGAGGGCGTCGACGTCGGTATCGTCGACGTGACGGGCTTCGATCCGGACCATCCCGGCATCGCCGACCACGTCGCCGACGCACGCTCGTTCTCCCCGGGTGAGGGGGTCGCGAACGGCGGCCGCGACAGCCACGGGACCGCGGCGGCGTCGCTGGTCTCCCGGAACGCCCCGGACAGCGACCTCTATCTCGCCAGCGTCGACACTGCGAGCGGTTACGAGTCGGCCGTCGAGTGGCTCGTCAGCGAGGACGTCGACGTCATCGTCGCGCCGATGTCGTTCTACGGAAAGCCCGATGACGGGGAGTCCCACGCCGCTGACGTAGCCCGGCGGGCGACGGAGACGGGTGTCGTCTTCGTCGCTCCGGTGGGTAACCTCGCCCAGGGGCACTGGAACGGGACCTATCAACCGGTCAACGGCGGTGTCCACAGTTTCGACGGCGGGACGCGAAACTACCTGCGGACGACCGGCCAGTCGCGGCTCCGCCTGTGGCTCTCCTGGGACGAGGCCCACCGTACCGAGGAGTACACGGCCGAACTCTACTGGACCAACGGGACCGCCCACAGACTCGTCGCCCGCTCGCAGCCGTATCTGGCCGATAGCGTCCCTAACGAACGGATCGTCGCCCGGCTCCAGCCGGGGACGTACTACGTCCGGATCACCGGCCCTGCCAACGCGACCGGCGCGCATCTGGACCTCGAATCGCCCACCCACGCCCTCCAGTTTCAGTCGCCGGGGAGTGTCGCCCCGCCCGCGACCGACCCGAGCGTCCTCGCCGTCGGTGCCTACGACCCACAGACCGGGGCGGTCAGGCCCTACAGCTCCGGCGGTCCGACCGGGGACGAACGAGGGGGTGTCGATGTCGTCGCCCCCGACGGACAGGTGGCCGCGACCAAGCCCGACGGGTTCAACGGCACGTCGGCGGCGGCCGCCTACACCGCGGGGACGGTCGCACTGATGCTCGACGCGAACCGAACGCTCTCGCCCGCAGGCGTCGAACGGAGCGTGACGACCACCGCCAGCGACGTCCAACCGACCGGTCCGGATCGGCTGTCCGGCGCCGGGAGCCTGGAACCGACACAGGCCGTCGCGGTCGTTCACAACGATTCAAACGACGATTTGAGTAACGGATAGGGATTTGTGGCTGTGCTTCGAACGTCCGGATACGTCACATGTCGGGGCTCATCTCACGCTTGCAGGACCGTTCGACGACGACCACGGCCGAGACGCCGCGTGTCATCGAGATGACCGACGGTGACGCCGACGAAGTGCTCGACGCGCTGGGGTCGGAGACGCGACGGGCGACCTTCCGCGCGCTGTTCGAGGAGCCCGGCACCGCCTCGGAGATCGCCGACCGGATCGACACCTCGATCCAGAACGTCGACTACCACCTCTCGAACCTGGAGTCGACGGGGCTAGTCGAGCCCGTCGAGACGGTCTACTCCGAGAAGGGCAACGAGATGACGGTGTACGGGCCGGCCAACGACCCGCTCGTCTTCGTCGGCAACCAACAGCCAGCCGAGACGACCGAGCAGTCGATCACCGAACTCGTCGGCGGGATCGGGCTGCTCGCCGGCGCGGCGTTGTTCGTCCAGTGGGGCGCTGAACTGCTCGTCCGGAACCGGACCGCGCTCGGTGCGGCCGGCCCGTCGAGCCAGGGGTCGGTGGCGTTCCCCGACGGCTCGGTCGGCTGGATGGTCTTCGAGGTCATCGAACCCGGCGTCCTCTTTTTCATGGTGTGTCTGGTCCTCGCGGCGGTGACGGCACTGACATTGCGGCGGTGACCCCTCGGACAACTCCGTGACGGATGCGCGCTCCGTGTTGACTGCTGCCGCGATCTCGATACCCGACGCACTACAGATGTCTTTTGGATGAGTGGAACAGCCGCGAGACCGGTTCAAGGGGCTTTTACAGACAGACGGGGTAGCGTTCCCTATGACAGACGTTGGCCTGCAACTACGGATGCTCGTCGTCGGTGCGATCCTGTTTGCGTTCTATCTCTTCGCCGGGACCGCACTGTCGGTACTTCTGGGACTGCCGCTGATACCGGTGTTACTGGTCGGTATTCTGGTCGTTCCGGCCGTCCAGTACAAACTCGGGAAGTGGCTGGCGCTCCGGAAGGCCGAAGACATGCCCGACGACCAGCGGTTCGGCCACGTCCACCAGATGGTCCGGCGGCTCTGCCGCGATATGAGCATCGACGAACCCCGACTCATGACGATGGAGATGGGCGTCCCGAACGCCTTCGCTGTCGGGCGGAAAGGTGCCGGGGTCGTCGTCGTCTCGACCGAGCTGATGCAGCTGTTAGACGACGACGAACTCGAAGGCGTGGTCGCTCACGAACTGGCCCACATCAAGAACCGGGACGTGATCACCATGGTCGTCGGGCAGTCGATCGGGATGCTCGTGGGCTACGTCGCGTACTTCGCGGTGCTGTTCGGCGGTGAGCGTAACATCGGGTCGTGGATCATGGCGATGGTCGCCTCCTCTGTCGCGAACGCGCTCGTGATGGTGTTCGTCCTCGCCATCTCGCGGTACCGCGAGTACGTCGCTGATGCGGACGCCAGGCGAGCTATCGGCACCGGGGAGCCACTGGCGCGCGCTCTCGAAAAAATCTCCCGCGGAGCGGAGGGTCGCGAGTCGACCGTCGAGGACAGCATGAACGCCCTCTGTATCTTCAACGCCGACACGGGGCTGTTCGAACGACTGTTCTCGACGCATCCGCCCACCGAGAAACGGATCCAGCGGCTCCGGAACTGATCCGTTCTGGTTGCTGATTTAGCGCTCCGAGTACGATCGCTCGATCGGGACACCGCCGGTGCGGGGTCGGTCGTGGATCGATCACTGGCTTCGACAGCGGCAACACAGTCGTGACGCCGGGCGGCCCGCGACCCCGAGAGACAACTCGGCCACGGGTGTCGTAGAACGGGCACTACACCAAAGAGCGGGGGTGAACGCTGGGACCTGGTGAGCCCAGCGACGCTCCCGGCTACTCAGTCAGTACGATCTCACCACACGTAGGGCACGCAGACCCGGTAGTTGCTTCTTCGAGGTTGGACTGTTGTCCGGTCCATCCACAGACTGGACACTGTATTGGGTTGGATCCAGGCACAGAACATGCGGATCACACCTTGCCAAGTCAAAAAGTGTGGTGTCTGACTGATCGAAGAGCTAGATCGGTGGCAGCGTCAGTCGCGGAACAGGCCAAGCGTCAGCCCTAGTCCGGCGATGGCCAGGATACCGCCGACAGCGAGCGCGCCGCCGCCCAGCAGCGACGACTGGGGACCGTTGTCGCTGGGAGTAGCAGGCGGGGTCGTATCGGTGCCGTTCGTCAGCGACCCCTGTACCGACAGCGTCCCGATGTCGTCGGGAGTCCCGTCGGCTGTCTCACCGGCGTAGAGATCGATGTCGTAGTCGCCGGGCGAGAGTGTCCCGTCTGCCTGCTGGGTAGTCATCGTGACGGAATCACCTTCCTGACCGGCTATCAGGGCCTGCTGGTCCTCGTTGCCGACCGCCGTCGTGTCTAACAGCAGCGGGACCGTCCCGTCCCCGTTGCCGTCCTCGACAGTCGCGTTCAGCGCGACGCCGCTCTCGGGACTCCCGATAGCGACGGTGGCAGTGCTGTGGTTCCCCATGAACAGCTTCATGGTCGTCTGCTGGCCGGTCCGCGTCGTCACGATCGTCTCGTCGAGGCCGAGTTCTTTCTCCACGTCCGCGGTGTCGGGCTGGCTGGATGCCGGGAGATCACCCTCCGCGTCACCGGCGTGGAGGACGATCGTCCCCACCGCGACCGGCTCACCGGTCGGCGTCTCGCTGGCGAACACGGCCATGTCGTAGCTTGCAGGGTCCAGTCGGTCGGTGGATAGCTCCGTCTCGGAGGTGACCGTCACCGAATCGTTGGCGTCCCTGGCGGTCAGGGTCGGCTCGTCGGACCCGACTGCGCCGGTATGGAACCGCAACATGACCCGGCGGTCGTCGTTGCCGTCCCGGACGGTGGCGTTCAACTCGTAGTTCACTCTCGGCCCGCCGATGGCGATCGAAGCGTTGTCGCGGTCCCCGACGGAGACCTGGATCGGGACGGCCTCACCGGCGACACCCTCAGCGAGCGGCGACATGCCGACGCTGTCGGTGTCGACGCTGGTGACCCGCGTCTCGTAGTCTCCGTCGTCCGGCGTCGCCGTCACGTCGCGACAGTCGCTGTCGCACTCGACGACGGACCCGCCGGTTTCTACCAGCGTCTCACCGCCGCTGTGGACGGTCACCTCGAAGTCGGCCCCGGCGGGGACTTCACTCATGTCGATTGCCATCTGGAACGATCCGTCCGGCTGGACAGTGGCGGACCGCTGGCGGAGGAACGGGGCGTCCGGATCGACAGAGCGCAGTCGGACTGTCAGGGTCGTCCCCGGGTCGAGATCGCTCTGGCCCGTGATCTGCTGTCCGGGTGCGGCCGACAGCGAGAGTGTTTCGCCCTGATAGTCCAGCGTCGTACCGGTGTCACTCGTCGCTGATCCGGCGTCGTCTGCCGTCTCACAGCCACCGTCACAGGGGACGATCGTCCCGGTCGTGTTCGTGAGGCGTTGTCCGTCGGACCGGACGCTGGCGTTGAACGCCGTCCCGGGATCGATCACCGTCATATCGAACTGTGCGGTGAAGCTCCCGTCCTCGCGGACGGTCGCGGACTGTTGCTTGATGAACGGCGAGGACTCGTTGGGCTGGGACTGGAGCCGAACCGTCACGGTCGTCCCTGGATCGAGGTCGGTCTCGCCGGTGAGCGTCTGGTTCGCCCCGGGAGCGAGCGTCACGGGCTCGCCGTCGCCGATCTGTGTCCCTTCGGCGGCGGTCGCACCCGTCGGTACGGCGAGTGCGGCTCCGACGAGTGCCAGGGCCATCAGGACCGTCCGGACCCGGCTCATCGTCTCACCTCCCGGGATGGGTTGTTGGCTGCCTGTACTGTCTGTGCTCGACCGTGAGTGGTCGATGGAGGGCACGGGTTCATGCCAGTTAGTCGTACAGACGGCATATAAAAAACCGCGCCGGAAGCTCAAATCGGTAGTTGAACGGCACGAGACGACGGTCACGAAGCCGGTCGACGACGCCGGCGTTTGGACAACCATTTAACCGGGGCCACTGAACTCGCGCCCATGTCGAACCCTCGACTGCTGATCCTGGGGCCACCCGGCGCCGGGAAAGGCACGCAGAGCGCGAACCTCGCCGAGGAGTACGGGATCGAGCACATCACGACCGGCGACGCGCTCCGGGCGAACAAGGACATGGACATCAGCGAGATGGACACGGAGTACGACACGCCGCGTGCGTACATGGAGGCCGGCGACCTCGTTCCCGACGCCGTCGTCAACGCTATCGTCGACGAGGCACTCTCCCAGGCCGACGGGTTCGTCCTGGACGGCTACCCACGGAACCTCGAACAGGCGGAGGAACTGTCGGGGATGACTGCTCTCGACGTGATCCTCAGTCTCGAAGTCGACCGCGAGGAACTGGTCGATCGGCTGACCGGCCGCCGGATCTGTGACGACTGTGGCGCGAACTACCACGTCGAGTTCAGCCCGCCCGAGACCGAGGGCGTCTGCGACGACTGTGGTGGCGAGTTGATCCAGCGCGAGGACGACAACGAGGAGTCCGTTCGGAACCGGCTCGATGTCTTCCAGGACAACACCGCACCGGTCATCGACCACTACGAGGACCACGACGGCTTCGTCACCATTGACGGCGAGGGGACGCCCGACGAGGTCTGGGCCGCGATCAGTGACGCCGTCGACGCACGCGTAGAGTAAAACGTTGATAAACCACCACCGCTGTACTAACTGACAATGGCACGCACCGCGCCGAAGGTAGAACGACTGGCCGAGGACGGCGAGGCTCTGACCGACGCCCTCCAGGAAGTCCTCACTGTCGCCGAGGAGAAGGGGACGGTCACCTGGAGTGACGTCAGCGACGAGATGACAAGCGGTGAGTGGGGCCGTCTGATCGAGTCCGGCTTGCTCATCGACGCCGACGGCGAGGGGTTCGTCGTCGAGGACCCGGACGGGGTCCGGGAGGCACTCGAAGAGTCCGACGCCGTCCCCGAGGAGGAGGACGACGACGGGGGCTGGACCACCTGGGACAAACTCGCCGGCCTCGCGACGCTCGGAATGTTCGCCGGTTACTCGCTGAACTCCGTCCGGAACGCCATCGGTGGCGTCCTAGACATCGCCCTGGGTCCACTCGCAGACATCCTCCCGTTCTACGTCGTCATCCTCGTCTTGGCGGTCATCACGGGTGCGAACTCGACGATCCTGCAGGACAACCTGATGGACATGTCCGGGATGGAGCAACACCAGGAGAAGATGCAGGACATCCAGGAACGCCGGAAGAAGGCCAAAGAGCGGGACGACCAGGAAGCGCTGGACCGTCTCGAAGAGGAACAGATGGAGATGATGGGCGACCAGCTCGGGATGTTCAAGAAGCAGTTCCGCCCCATGGTGTGGATCATGGTCATCAACATCCCCATCTTCCTGTGGCTCTACTGGATGGTCTTCGGCCCCGGTCTGACCCTGGAGGCACCAGTGGCAGTGTTCCCCATCTACGGGGAGGTCGAGGCCTGGCGACAGGGCGTCGTCGGCCCGATGCAGGCCTGGATCGTCTGGTACTTCCTGTGTTCGCTGTCGTTCACCCAGGTCATCCGAAAGGCGCTGAACGTCCAGACCTCGCCCGGCGCCGGGTGATCCTGTTAGCTGTCTCCCGCGACGGAGTCGCCACCCGGCGGTGGCGACGGTCTCGCAAAACCCACGGCTGACGGGAGACGAAAGACAGCCTCTTTTAACCGGCCGCCCGGAGTGCGTGTATGTTGATCACCGTCTCCGGCCCAGCCGGGAGCGGCAAGAGCACGCTCGCGAGGAGTCTTGCCGACGCCTTGGACTACGACCACGTCAGCGGCGGCGACATCTTCCGGTCGCTCGCCGAGGAACGCGGGATGACACCGCTGGAACTGAACAAAGCCGCCGAAGAAGACGACCAGATCGACCGTGATCTGGACCGTCGGCTCCGGGATATCGCCAAGGAACGGGACGACCTAGTCCTGGAGTCCCGTCTCGCGGGATGGATGGCCGGCGAGTACGCCGACATCAAGCTCTGGCTCACTGCGCCGCTGGACGTTCGCGCCGACCGCATCGCACAGCGGGAGAACAAACCGTTCGACCAGGCCCGCACGGAGACCAGAGAACGCGGGGCCAGCGAGGCCCAACGCTACAGCGACTACTACGACATCGACTTCGACGACCTCTCGATCTACGACCTGTCGGTCAACACGGCCCGCTGGGACCCACAGGGCGTGTTGAGCGTCACGCTTCATGCCGTCGAGTCCTACAGCACCGACGGAGACGAGGGGAAAGCCCCCATCGAAGACATCCGCTACGAGTTCTGATGACGCTCCGTGGCCCACCCGAGGACCGTCCTCTCGATACCCTCCGCTCGTTCGGCGTCGTCAATCTCGACAAACCGCCCGGTCCGTCGGCCCACCAAGTCGCCGCGTGGGTCCGGGACGCGACGGGACAGGACCGGGTGGCCCACGGTGGCACCCTCGACCCGAAGGTCACGGGCTGTCTCCCAGTGTTGCTCGGGGACGCCGCCCGCGCCGCCCGTGTCTTCGACGACGCGGTCAAGGAGTACGTCGCCGTGCTGGAACTCCACGCGACTGCTCCCGCGGATTTCGAGACGGTCGTCGCCGAGTTCGAGACCGAGATCTACCAGAAACCGCCCCGCAAGAGCGCCGTCAAACGCCAGCTCCGGAGCCGGCAGATCCACGCGCTGGACGTCCTCGAACGCGGCGACCGGCGTGCACTACTGAGAGTCCGCTGTGAGTCGGGCACTTACATCCGGAAGCTCTGTCACGATATCGGGCTGGCGCTGGGGACCGGCGCGCACATGGGCGACCTGCGCCGGACGGCGACCGGACGCTTCGACGATACGGCCCTCGTGACGATGCACGACCTCGTCGACGCGCTCGCCTTTGCCGACGAGGGCGACGAGACGGCGCTTCGCGAGGCCATCCAGCCGGCCGAGCGCGCGCTCGTCGACCTTCCCCGGGTGACGATCGCCCCCAGTGCCGCCCACGAGATCGCCGACGGCGCACCGGTCTACGCGCCCGGTGTCATCGACACGGAGCCGGCACCAGTCGGTGGGAACCGGCCCGAACAGGACGCGCTCGTCGCTTGTTGTACCCCCGACGGTGCTGTGGTCTGTCTGGGAACCCTCACCGGCGATCCCGACGCTGACTCCGGAGTCGTCGTCACGCTCGAACGCGTTCTGGTCTGAGTCCTCTGGTGAACCGGCACGACGGCGCTGCCGTCGGGCGGGTCCACGTGTGCAACACTCACGCGTGACGCTCGGAAAACGACACCCCTAAGAGGGCGACCCTCCTCTCCCTGAGTGCGGGACCGTGGGGTAGTGGTATCCTCGGCGCATGGGGTGCGTCGGACCTGAGTTCGAGTCTCGGCGGTCCCACTTCACACAACTGAGAGCGGCCGTCGTCGCCGCTTTTTCACCCTTCAGAACCGTTCTCGGTAAGCTGCGCCCGAGCAGTGGTCACGCCGCACAGTAGTCGATAGCTTCACGAACTGCTTCAGTCCGACCGATAAAGGTCGCGTGGTCGCCCAGATACACCTGGTCGTCGCGGTGTGGCATGTGGTTGTCGCCGTCCCGGCTGATCAACGCGAGGTGGCAGTCGTCGGGGAGTTCGTCGGTCAGGGCTGCGACGGTCATCCCGTCGAGTTCGTCGCGGCTGATCTCGACCTCCTGGACGTCGCCCATCCGATCGAGTTCCGTCATCCACTTCGAGATAGCCGGCCGCTCGATGACGTTGTCCATCGACCACGCGACGGACATGCCGGTCTGGATCGGTTCGACGTCCAGCGCCTCGAAGGCGTCGATGTTACCCGGATCGTTTACCCGGGAGACGACCGTCTCGACGTCGAAGGTGGTCGTCGCCAGCTGTGCGATCAGGAGGTTCACGTCGTCGGTGCTGGTCGCACAGGCGACGACCTTCGCGTTCTCGGCGCCGGCTGCCCGGAGGACGTCCTTGTCCCCGCCGTCGCCGAGCTTCGCGGCGAAACCCGCTTCTCTGGCGGCTTCGACCGCCTGTTCGTCGTTATCGACGATAACGATATCTTCGCCCCTGTCCTCCAGTCGTTCGGCGAGCGCGGTACCGACACGCCCACCACCGATGATGATGACACGCATTGGGATCACGTCGAGTGCTTCGGCGATGTGGCGGGCGAACCCGCCTTCGACGACGACGGTCGCGAAAATGACCAGAAAGACCGTCCCGACCAGTGTCGTCGCAGCCTCGGGGTTCGTCGGTTGCAGTTCTAGGGCGAACAGCGTCGCCACACTGGCGGGGATAATCCCACGCGGACCGATCGCCCCGATAAAGATCCGCTCGGCGAGCGTAAACCGGTCGCCGACCGTACACAGCGCGACCGCGACGGGCCTGATGACGGCCATCACGGCGAGGACCACGACGATTCCCCCCAGCCCCAGCGAGAGGAGGTCACCGATCGAGAGCAGCGAGGCGAGCGTGATGAAGACGAACGCCAGCACCAGCAGCGTCACGTCGCCTTTGAACTGTTCGATCTCCTCGCGGTAGGACAGATCGACGTTCCCCAGGACCAGTCCACCGGCCGCGACGGCGGCGATCCCGGCCTCCGCGACCACCGCGTCCGCGAGCCCGTACATCACGAGGGCCGCGACGAGGACGATCAAGCGGGCGTTCTGCGGGGCGTTCTCGGCGGTGAGTTCGGTGCGGCTGAGCAGATACCACACGAGGACGGCGACTGCACAGCCGACGAGGACGCCGACGCCGAGACGGAACGCGAACTCCCGGATGAATCGCAGAAGGCCACTGTCTGCCAGTACGATATATTCGAACGTGACGACCGCGAGGATCGCCGCCACGACATCGTTGACGACACCTTCCGTTTCAAGCGTCGAGGATACCCGCTCCCGGACCGCGATGACGTTCATGATCGGCGTGATCACGGTCGGTCCAGTCGCGACCAGCAACGCGCCGATCAGCAGTGCGATCGGCCAGGAAGCGCCGAGGACGGCGTAGACGACGGCTGCCGTCGCGAGCAACGAGATCGCTGCCCCGATAGTGACAAGCCGGATCGTCTCCCTTGGAGCCTGTCGGAGCCGTTCGATCCGGAGGTGAAAGGCGCCCTCGAAGACGATGATCGCGACGCTGAAACTCACGATCGCCGGCAGGGCGTCGCCGAACGACTCTCGGGTGACGATCGGATCGATCGCCGCGATCCACGCCGGTGTCTCCGACCCCAGCAGCGTCTGGGCGGCCACCGGGAGCCAGTAGCCGACGCCCTCGGGACCGACGGCGATTCCCGCGAGGATCAGAAAGAGGACGCTCGGCACTTCCAGGCGATCGGCCAGTACCTGTGCAGCGACCCCCAGTGCGACGATGGTGATGACCGGCCCCAAGAGCGTGAGAGCCCCGCTCATCGTCGAGAGCGTCGTGACTGCTGTCTATCCGGATATCGAACAGCCATATACAACCGACACGAACGGAGAGGGCGAACTTAACTATTCTCTGTTGGCGGGTCCGACCCGTCTCCAAGTCGACCTATCATCCCGTGGCACTGTCCCGACGGTGGGTGGTTGTGACGGGCTCAGCAGCGAGAGGGAATCGGTCAGCCCGAACACGGCGGCCCGCGCTTCGCATCATCGAACCGTCGGTCCGGCTTGTGGTGGCCCGGTGGCCGTTTTTGTCGCCTCGGTGAACAGGGACTTCTCTCACAGCGGGACGCAATCGACGGGATCTGCCGAAACAATGAGGTGAATCCGTCTCAGTATCCTAGTTACGATGGGGGACTGCGAGAAACGATCGGTTCTGCTGGTCGCTGGGAACGGTGTCGACGCCGAGGCGGCTCGGGCGACGTTCGCCGAATCGTCCGTCTCGGCCACTGTCTTGACCACGCTCACCGACTTGTTCGACAGGCTGACAACCGAAGTGTACCACTGTCTGGTCCTCCCCGAACACGTCGACGGGCAGGCAGGGGTCGACATCGCACGCGGCGTAACGAAACTGTTCCCCGATCTCCCGGTGGTCCTCGTCGGCGTCGATCCGACGACGGTGCCCGACGAAATCGGCGCGACCGCGCTCGATGTCACAACTGTTCGCGACCCGTCGGTCGAGGCCGCAGTTCGAGCCGCGCTCGACAGCGCTGCACCGTCGGTCGCCGGTCGGGAGCCGTCGCCGATGGAGACACTGTTGCTCTCGCTGTTCAACGAGATGCCCGATCACCTCTACGCGAAAGACGAGGCGGCCAGACACGTCATGATGGGGCGTGGGTTCAACCAGCCGACCGACCGGATCGGGCTCACGGATCTCGAAGTCGGTGAACTGGTCGACGAACACAGTAAAGCGGCCTACCGTGACGAGATGGCTGTCCTCGACGGTGAGACCGACCGGATCGAGGTCGAGGAGTTCCTCGGCCTGAGTGCCGAGTACGTCCTCACGAAGAAGGTCCCCTGGTACGACGCCGACGATAACATTCGGGGACTGGTCGGGCTCACCCAGGATATCACCACCCGGAAGACACGTGAACGTGACCTGCGCCGCCAACACGAGCGGATGGTGAAAGTCGCACTCCTGGCTGCCCACAAGTTCCGGAACGAACTCCAGATCGCGCACGGACGCCTCGAACTCCTCGACTGTGATGCCGAGGAACTCGACCACATCGAGGCGTCACTCGCCCGCATCTCGGCTGTCGTCGACACCGTTGTCTCCCTCTCGACACAGGAGACCGAAATCGTCGACCAGGAGCCGGTGTGGCTCTCCCGGCTCAGCCGCGAGGTCTGGGACACCCTCGCCGAGAGTCAGGCCCAACTCCGGATCGAAAGCGATGCTCGCCTCGTCGCGGACCAGGAGTCCGCCGGGCTGCTCATGCAGTTTCTCTTCCAGAACGCACTGGAACACGTCGGTCCGTCGGTCACCGTTACCGTCGGAGCGACACCGGACGGGTTCTTCATCGCGGACGACGGGCCAGGTGTCGACGTCGAGCCGCCGGAACGGGTGTTCGACGCCGGCTACACGACTGTCGAGGGCAACACCGGATTCGGGCTCTATATCGCCCGAACGATCGCCGAGAACCACGGCTGGGAGATCGAACTCTCGGAGGTTGCCGACGGTGGGATACGCTTCGACATCGTGAACGTCGAGCTTCACGAGTGAACGAGCGGGCTTTGGCCTGGCCGCCGCTGTCCCGTCAGCGCCCGAGGTTACGCGGGATTGCTCGCTCGGACTCCTGTTCCGTCTCGCGGTCACCGAAGACGTAGATCGACTCGATGGCGCCGCCGAACAGGAACCCGAGGAAGTGATGAAAGTCGCCGATCCAGCGTGGCCCCGCCAGGATCATCACGAGCAGGAGTCCCCCGGCCGTGGGGATCAGCAGACCGGCGATCACGTACTGCAAGAGGGCCGTCGAGGCGTTCTGGAAGGCGTACCCCGCCGACCGGACGAGCGTCGCGGCGGCGACCCCGAGGACCACGTGGCTGATACCGACGCCCGGCCCCTCGATGGTGATGGCGACGAGGATCGTCAGGAAGTTGGTGACCACGACCAGGCCCAGCACGTGGCGGTTGCTGGTCATGAGCGTCAACAGGATGCCGAACGGGAGCCAGAGCCGCATGTTCCCCGCGTAGTGTGCCCAGTCGTCGTGAAAGAGGACGTTCACCGTGTAGACGAACGGGTTGAACAGCGTCCCGGCACCCCCGACGTGGAACACGTCGGTGAAGTCGATGCCGTTGCTGACGAGGAGCCAGCCGATCCCCGCGATTGCGAGGACCGTCACCGGGAGCTGATAGAGGATACGCCGGGCGGACCATCGGTCGTCCCCACCCCCGGACACTGTTGCTCGTAATCGAGCAAACTACGGCTTAAAAATGGCGGAACGTCCCCTCTCAGCCACCGCGGACGAACTCGTTGCGGACGTCGGTCAGGACGTCTTGGGCGTGGCCGTTCGGGTCGACGGAATCGTAGACCGCTACCACCTCGTCGTCGGCGAGGACGAACGTGTGCCGGCCGGTGTGACCCGCGCTCGTGTCGACGCCGAAGGCAGCGGCGACCTCGCCAGCGGGGTCCGCAAGCAGATCGAACAACAGTCCTTCGCTCTCGGCGAACGCGGCGTGGCTCTCGACGTCGTCCATCGAGACGCCGTAGACGCTGATTCCGCCCTCCCGAAACTGCGGCAACGCGGCCTGGAACTCGTTGGCCTCGACGGTACAGCCCCGCGTGTCGTCTTTGGGATAGAAGTAGACGACCGTCGGCGTCGAGAAGTCGGGGGTAACTGTCTCTCCGTGTTGGTTCGTCGCGCTGACTGCCGGTGCGTCGGCTCCGGGTTCGAGCATACCCGGTCGTTGGAGCGGCGACACAATACGGGTTCGGGTCCGTCACCGGGTCAACTGGATGAGCCCTCGCTTGAGCGCGTCCGTGAACCGCTCGTCCAGCGGCATCGTCTCCCACTCGTCGGGTCTGTCCGAGTCGGGAATCGACTCCAGTGAGTCGACTAGTGACGTGTGCAGGAACCGGCCGTTCCGACCGCACTCCTCACAGGTCCGGATGACCGACCGAACGCTGAACTCCCTGGTGACCGTCGCACGACAGTTCGCACACAGATACGTCTCTGGCACAGCGATAACTACGGCGTCCAGATATTCGGATGTTGTGACTCGGGCCGTGGTCCCGTCCGCCTACCCGTTACCCGTCTTCGACCCAGCCGCCGATCCGCTCGGCGACGTACTCCTGACTGCCGAGACCGAACCCGATGCCAAGGGCTATGGCCACACCTAACCCGAGTCCGATCGCGACTGCCTGTACCATCGTGTTCAGGATGGCCGTACTGTATCCGAACGCGTCCAGCGCGAGCGACACTGCGGTGAAGTAGACGACGGCGCGTCCAGCCAGTGCGAGCGGGGGCGCGAAATCGGTCTCGCCGACGACCTCGGTGTCCTTTATCGAGCGAGAGACGTAGCCGGCGACGACGAATCCGACCAACAGGATCACCACGCCACCGAACAGTGACGGGACGTACCGCGCACCGGCGATAGCCCACTCGACCATCCGGTTGAACTCCAATAGACTCAGCGATACCACGAGCCCGATGAGCACGAACAGCGCGGTGACGATCCCCGAGAGGAGTTCGTGTACCTCACTAGAGGAGACGAACGCCCCGCCCAGTGGTGTCTCCATGATCGCCTCCCCGAGGTCGATGCGTCGCGTGACGGCCACGACCCGGTTACCGACCCACGGTCCGAGAACGAACAGAGCGAACAGCGGGACGAAGACGGCAAACACGACAGTAACGGTCGGCTCTATGGCACCGATGACGCCCGCGATTTTGGCGCTTAATTCCGGGAGAAGCGGTTCGGCCGGTCGTGACGCCTGCAACGGGACGCCCGAGACCGATCGATCGGTACTGTTCACCAGTTCGTCAGCTGCTGTCACTCCGTCGAACACGATTGTTCCGGAGTGGTTCGGGATAGTATTTAAATTCGACGGTAGCAATATATTCCGCGCTCAGGCCCGCACGCTACCGATCTCAGTCCCACTTCACTCCGGGGTTGGTCACGGCGCCGTTGGCCGCAGAACCGAAGTCCCGGCAGTACTTCGCCAGCACGCCGTTGTCGTAGGGGGGTTCGGGGTCGTGGTCGTCGAGGCGCTGTTCGATCTCTTCGTCGGTGAGATCGATCGACAGTTCGAGGTTGTCGATATCGATCGTGATCTGATCGCCGTCCTCCAGGGCGGCGATCGGACCACCGACGTAGGCCTCGGGGGCGACGTGACCGATCGAGAAGCCCCGCGTCGCGCCGGAGAAGCGGCCGTCGGTCAACAGGGCTACGTCCTCGGAGTGGCCCTGGCCGGCGACGGCGGAGGTGACGCCGAGCATCTCGCGCATCCCGGGGCCGCCCTGGGGACCCTCGTTGCGGATGACGATGGCGTCACCGGACTCGACGTGGCCCTCCTGGACGTACTGCATGGCGTTCTCCTCCTCGTCGAAGACCCGGACTGGACCTTCGTGGTGGAGGTGGTCTTCGCCGGTGATCTTGATGACGGCGCCGTCTGGCGCGAGGTTACCGGTGAGGATGCGGATGGCGCCCTGCTCGTTTTTGGGTTCGTCGACGGTGTAGAGGTAGTCGGCGTCTAGCTCCTCGATCGCCGGCGGGTCGTAGGCCTCCAGTTCCTCGCCCATGGTGTTGCCGGTAACCGTCAGTGCGTCGCCGTGCAGGAGATCGGCCTCGTACAGTGCGTTCAGGACCACCGGGACGCCACCGACCTCGTGGAGGTCGTTCATCACCCGCTCGCCGCCGGGCTGGAGGTCGGCGATCTTGGGCGTGCGCTTGCTGATCTCGTTGAACGTCTCGATGTCGAGGTCGACGCCGGCCTCGGCGGCCAGCGCGAGCAGGTGGAGCACGGCGTTGGTCGATCCACCGACGGCGACCTGCAGCGCGATGGCGTTCTCGAAGGACTCACGCGAGAGGAAATCGGAGGGACGGCGCTGTTCCTGGACGACCTCGACGGCGAGTTCGCCCGCCCGCTGGGCCTCCTCGTAGCGGGACTCGTGTTCGGCCGGCGGACTGGCACTGCCAAGCGGGGCGAACCCGAGCGCCTCCGAGATCGAGGCCATCGTGTTGGCGGTGAACATCCCGCCACAGGAGCCGGCCCCGGGACAGGCGTTGCGCTCCATCTCGTCGAGTTCGGCCTCGCTCATCTCGCCCTCGGCGACGGCGCCGACGCCCTCGAAGACGTTCTGGATGGTGATCTCGCGGCCGTCGTGTTCGCCGGGCATGATCGACCCGCCGTAGAGGAAGACACTGGGGAGGTCCGTCCGGATAGAGGCCATCATCATCCCCGGCATGTTCTTGTCACAGCCGCCGATGGTGACCAGCCCGTCCATGCGCTCGCCGAAGGAGACCAGTTCGACGGAGTCGGCGATCATCTCCCGGGAGATGAGCGAGGCCTTCATCCCCTCGGTCCCCATCGAGATGGCGTCGGAGATGGTGATGGTCCCGAACTCGATTGGCATCCCGCCGGCGTCGTCGATGCCGTCGTAGGCAGCGTCGGCCACGTCGTCTAAGTGGACGTTACACGGCGTGATGTCCGCCGCGGGGTTTGCCAGGCCGATCATCGGGGAGGCCAGGTCCTCGTCGTCGTAGCCCATCGCGCGGAACATCGCCCGATGGGGGGCGTGTTCCGGCCCTTCGGTGACTTCGTTGCTCCGGAGGTCGGGGTTTTTCTCCGGTTTCTCGTAGTGTTCCTGCTGGCTCATATCACCACCGAAGCCGCGGGCGACCTTAAATAACTTGTAGTCGCGGTACCGTCACCCACGGCTGCCCGTGACAGGAGAGCCTCTCGGGAGCAGGGTACGGCGTACCGATCGCCCGGGACCAGCAAATCAGTCGTCGTTCTCGCCGCCGTCGGCACGCGCTGTCAGCGAGTCGTATATCTGGCGCTCGATCTCGGCGGGGTCGGGATCGTCCTCGTGGTCGGCGATCCGTCCGGTGACGTGTTCGAGGACGCCCAACTCCTTCAGCAGTGACCGCGTCTCGCTCATGTCCAGGTCCAGGGCGAGCTGTGCGCCGTGCAGGGAACTCGACTCCGCGGCCGCGTCGCGGACGTCCTCTGGGGTGATCCCTTCGGGGAGATCGGCGTCGTCGAACGCCCGGGACTCCGGCTCAGCGGCCGGACGGGCGTCGTCGGGTTCGGGGCTGTCGTCCGCTTCGGCCCCGGCGTTCGTCTCGGGCTCGTGAATCCCGTGTTTGATCATGTTTCGCCGAACGGTCTGAGCAGTAACGTCCACGTCGAGGGCGTCTTTCATCTCCGCGAAGGAGTTGTTCTCCTCGTAGACCTCTCGGAGCCGCTCGGGGTCTTTGTACGCGGGGACGCCCCCAGTGTCGCCGGCCCCGGGACCCGTTTTGGCGTTCCGCTCGGCCGTCTCCTCGCTTCCGGCGGCAGTCTCGGTGTCCTGAACGCTCGGTACGGCGCGATCTCCCCCGTCGGCGGTCGTCCCACAGAGGGTCTCAGCGTCGACAGTCATCGAGATATCGACGTGGACACTCCCGTCCCTGTACTCGCTGTCCGTGACAGTGACCGTCTCGGCACCGGCCGCCAGTTCCAGCGGGAACTCGATCGTCAGCTCCGTCGTGAGTTCTTCGCCGTCGGTCGCTGCCGACACGTGCTCGACAGCGGTCCCGGCGCCGGCCGACGTATCGAGGTGATCGGCCAGGGCCCGCAACGCCGTGTCGACTGACATATGCTGAGGTAGTCTACTGGTCGATATGTATTTTTCGGCCGTTTCGCCGGCCGGCGCGGGGTCGCTACATTCATTCCTCGTCGCGGCCAACCGCCGGTCATGCCGACGGTCACGACCGGCGCGCGACTCCACTTCGGGTTCCAGAACCTCGCGCTGGCACACGAACGACTCTACGGTGGTGTCGGACTCGCGCTGGCGGAGCCGCTGCTCGTCGTCGAGGCCGAGCCTGCCGCTGAACTCCGGTGTGACGACGAGGCTGCGCGGCCGTACGTCGAGCGTGTGGTCGACGTACTGGACGTGCCCGGCGCGGCGGTGTCGGTCACCGAGCGGTTCCCGCGCCACGTCGGACTCGGGAGCGGAACGCAGCTCTCGCTGGCGGCGCTGATCGCCGTCGCCCGTGCTCACGATCTGACCGCCGACGCACGGAGCTACGCGCCGGCACTGGGTCGTGGAGGACGAAGCGGCATCGGCGTCGCAACCTTCCTCCAGGGTGGGTTCGTCGTCGACGGGGGCCACCCGACCGAGCGGTTCACCGCCGAACCGCCAGCCGAGGGCGACTGGGAGGTCCCGCCGGTGTTGGCCCGCCACGACGTTCCAGCCGACTGGCGGTTCCTCCTCGTCGTGCCGGACGTCGAGCACGGACGCAGCGGCGCGTCGGAGGACCGGAGTATGCGCGACGCTGTCGAGCGTGCCGATCCCGGGATCGCAGACGAGATCTCGACGCTACTGACTCGACAGCTCCTCCCCGCGATCGCCACACGGGACCGGCGCGCGTTCGGGGCTGCCGCGGCCCGTCTGGGCCGGCTCAACGGGGCCTGGTACGCCGACGAGCAAGGTGGCGTCTACCGTCCGCCGGCGGGCGAACTCGTCGAGCGGTTGAACGACGTGCCGGCGATCACCGGTGCCGGCCAGTCGTCGTGGGGACCGACCGTCTGGGGACTCACCACAGTCGACGAACAGCAGACGGCGCGCAGAGCGGGCCAGGACGCGTTGGCGTCCGCGGGTGTCGAGGGGACGGTTCGGGTCGTCGCCCCGCGAAACACCGGGGCCGACCTCACCGAGTGATCGCGAACCCGTCGAAAAACACCGCCTCGCCTACTCGTACTCGATCGTCGCCGGCGGCTTGTGGGTCACGTCGTAGACGACCCGGGCGACGTTCTCGTGGGCGCCGGTGATGCGGCTCTGGATGCGCTGGAGCGTCTCCCAGTCCAGTTCCTGGGCGCGGGCGGTCATCCCGTCGCGGCTCTCGACCGAGCGAACGGCGACGACCCAGCCGTGGACGCGGTTGTCGCCCTTGACGCCGGTAGCTTTCCCGATGACCGCCGCCAGGGCCTGCCAGGGCTCGTACTCGGTCAGTTCCTCCTCGACGACGTGGTTGGCCTCGCGGGCGACTTCCAGTTTCTCCTCGGTGACCTCGCCGATGATCCGCACCGCTAGTCCGGGACCGGGGAACGGCATCCGCTCGGAGATGATCGCCTCGAGGTCGAGCGCGCGCGCCACCTCGCGGACCTCGTCCTTGTAGAGGTCCCGCATCGGCTCGACGATCCCGTCGAAGTCGATGCGCTCGGGGAGGCCGCCGACGTTGTGGTGGGACTTGATCGTCCCCTCGCTCTCGATCCGGTCGGGGTAGATCGTCCCCTGGACGAGGTAGTCGGCGTCGACCTCGCGGGCGACGGTCTCGAACTCCCGGATGAACTGCTCGCCGATGATGTGCCGTTTCTCCTCGGGGTCGGTCTCGCCCCCCAGCGCGTCGAGGAAGCGGTCCTGTGCCTCGACGATCCGCAGCGAGTCCATGTAGTCGAACGTCTCGCGGATCTCCTCGGTCTCGCCTTTCCGCATGAGTCCGGTGTCGACGTAGACCGCTGTCAGTTGGTCACCGATGGCCTCGTAGGCCAGCGCGGCAGCCGTCGAGGAGTCGACTCCTCCCGAGAGTCCGATGACGGCGTGTTTGTCGCCGATCTCTTCGGCGATCTCGGCTTTGGCGTCCTCGATGAACGACTCGACGTCGACCATCAGTGGCTCACCTCCTGTTCCTCCACACTGTGTGGCTCCTCGTCGAGGATCGCCTCCAGCAGGCCGACGAAGGGCGGACTCGCCCGGGTCGGCCGCGACCGGAACTCGGGGTGGAACTGCGTCCCGATGAAGTACGGGTGTTCCTCGGGGGCCAGTTCCAGGATCTCCATGCGGTTGTCCGACCGGCCCGAGAAGACCAGGCCGGCCTCCTCCAGGTCCTCGATGTACTCGGGGTTGACCTCGTAGCGGTGGCGGTGGCGTTCAGTACAGGAGTCGCTCCCGTAGAGTGCGGCCGCGAGCGTCCCCGGTTCGATGTCGGTCTCGTTGGCACCCAGTCGCATCGTCCCGCCCATATCCTCGACCTCGTACTGCTCCGGGAGGATGTCGATGACGGGATGGGGGGTGTCCTCGTCCAGTTCGGCCGAGTGGGCTCCGTGGAGGCCGAGGACGTTTCGCGCGTACTCGACGACGGCCATCTGAAAGCCCAGACAGAGTCCGAGGAAGGGAACGTCGTTCTCGCGGGCGTAGCGGATCGCCTCGATCTTCCCTTCGGTGCCCCGGGAGCCGAACCCGCCGGGGACGACGATGCCGTCGGCGTCTCGCATCCGGTCGGCGTGGCGATCGGTCATCTTCTCGGCGTCGACCCACCGCACGTCGACGTCGACGTTCTCCTCCAGGCCGGCGTGTTTCAGCGCCTCGTGGACCGACATGTAGGCGTCTTCGAGGTCGTACTTGCCGACCAGGGCGATGGTGACCTCGCCGTCGGTCTGCTGGGTGACCAGTTCCCGCCAGCGGTTCTCCCGTTCGGCCTCGGGGAGGGCCTCGTCGGCG
This sequence comes from Haloarcula halophila, assembly GCF_029278565.1. Lineage (NCBI taxonomy): Archaea > Methanobacteriati > Methanobacteriota > Halobacteria > Halobacteriales > Haloarculaceae > Haloarcula > Haloarcula halophila. The sequence continues at coordinate 2,810,936 of NZ_CP119559.1, forward strand.
ATGTCGAGCCGTTCCATGACGTACTCGTCGAGTCCCTCTTCCTCGACCATCAGCGGAACGTGGTAGATGTCGTCGACGTCGGGGTTCGAGAAGACGGCCTCGGTCGGCACGTCACAGAACAGCGCGATCTTCTCCTTGGTGTCGATGTCGAGTTTGTCAGAACACCGCCCCACCAGCACGTCAGGCTGGAGCCCGATCGAGCGCAGTTCCTTCACGGAGTGTTGGGTGGGCTTGGTCTTCTGTTCGCCGTTCTTGGAGTAGGGGACGAGCGTGACGTGAGTAAAGAGGATGTCGTCCTCGTCTTCCTCGTGGGCGAACTGACGCAGTGCTTCCAGGTAGGGCATCCCCTCGATGTCGCCGACGGTGCCGCCGACCTCGATGATACAGATGTCGTTGCCCTCGGCGGCTTCGCGGATGCGCCGTTTGATGTCGTCGGTGATGTGGGGGATGATCTGGACGGTCCGGCCCAGGTAGTCACCGGCGCGTTCCTTCTCGATGACGTGTTGGTAGGTCTTCCCCGTGGTGACGTTGTGGTCGAACGTCATGTCGATGTCGAGGAAGCGCTCGTAGTTGCCCAGGTCCAGGTCGACCTCGCCGCCGTCTTTCAGGACGTACACCTCGCCGTGCTGGAACGGGTTCATCGTCCCGGCGTCGACGTTGAGGTACGGATCGATCTTGACGGCGGTGACGTCGAACCCGGCGTTCTTGAGCAATCGGCCTGTACTGGCGGCGGTGATGCCTTTCCCCAGTCCTGACATCACACCGCCCGTGACAAAGATGAACTTCCGACCCAGCTCAGGGTCGTAGTCCGTTTCGGGTTCGGTCGGCATACCGACGGTGCGCCGTGGGTCGTCAAAACGGTTTCGGGACCACCCTGCTTCGTGAGCATGTGTCAACCGCCGGCCCCGATCAGTCGTCCAGCGAGGGGCCGTCCGTCGAGTGGTCCAGGACGAACTGGCCGGCCGCACCCGTCCGCTGTGAGACGGTGGTCACGCGGCCGACGTAGGCCGCAAGCAGCGCGAACGGGGCGTAACCGACCGTGTGAACCGACAGGACCAGTAGATGGGTATTGGGCAAGTCGTCGAGATGCAACAGGAAGAAGGCGAGCAACACGATGACCGGGATGGCGACGTAGAGGAGGTGTTTCGACAGCGCGGCGAACTCACGGGCGAAATACAGCGTTTTGAAGTATTCCCTGGCGGTCGCGAAGTACTCAAGGAGGTCCAGCAGCGTCTCGATGGTCTCGCGGGCCGACTCGGGGATGTCGTCCCCGTAGTCGGTCCGGATCTGCCGGAGGTCGTGGCTCATCCGGCCGTAGTCGTACTCCATCGTCGCCCGGACGATACCGAAGGGGGTGTTAGCCGCCGAGAGCCGGTCACTCACCTCGCGGGTCTGTTCGGTGACACCTTCGAGAAACCGAGTCACGTCGGCCTGGAGATCGGCGTCGGCGTCGGCCAGGTCGTCCTGCAGAGCCTGGACCTGTGTCAGCACCGTCTGGGTCAGCACCGAGAGAAACCGGGCCGGCTCGGTCGGACTGATCGCCTTGTCGGTCGTCGACTCCAGTTCGCGCCGGAACGCGCCGACTTCCTGGATGCGGTCGAGTTGCTGGCCCAGCGGTTGTTGCTCGTTGGAGACGAACAGGGAGTTGATCGAGACGACGATCGAGACCAGCAGGAAGACGCCGCTGAGCTGGGTCGAAAGCAGGGACGAGAGCGTATGTGTGCCGGTGAGGCCATCGCCGGTCGCGCCGGCGACGGTGTGGCCGATCGGCCCCAGGACGAGGCCGATACCGACCAGTAGCGTGGCCGTGACGACCAGCCGGCGCCCGTCCAGCAGGAGCCACCGACGCGTCCGACCGACGAGACCTTCTCGGGCTGGCATCTATCGCCACGAAGGGATGGTGTACCGAAAGGCTGTGGGTCTCGGCAGCGCCTCACAGCGAGAGGAGTCGGCTGATCGTGGCGATCGTTGCCAGCGACAACGCCGAGATGACGGCGTCGTTGACGCCCGCACCGATCAGTAAAAAGAGGGTCACACCGGCGATGAACCCGGCGGTCAGTGATACCATCCCGTGACGGGTCGTTCGCGAGACACGCTGCTGGCGGGCCGTCGACATATATACCTATTTATCATTATATACTATAAGGATACCGGGCGAGTTCTACTCTCACACCGGTCGCCAGCCGAACCGTTCGCCCACGCGTCGGAGGGCGTACTCGGCCCCGCCGGGGAGCAACGCGATCCCCAGGAAGAAGAACCACCCGCCGGCGTACAGCGCGTGAGGATCGCCGGGACCGGCGTACTGCTGTGAGTGGACGCTGTTGACGAACAGGAGTGTGGCGACGAACGTGGGCCAGACGACGTCGTCGGCCAGGAGGTAGTACACCGGGATACCGACCATGGCGACGCCGCCGACGAACGCCCAGATGGCTCCCAGCGGGGTCCCCGACATCCCCCAGCCCCAGGCGTACGCGACAGAGGCGAGCGCGTGGGCGACGCCGGCCACGGCTACCACGGGCCACTGGTTCGCCACCACCGCCCCCGTCCAGGCCGGCGAATCCGGCAGCCACTCGTGGGACTGGCGGACGACAGCCTCCCAGAGCCCGAGCAGTCCGGCCCCGACGGTCCAGACGTACCACGGTCCCGCGTACTTCGCGAGGTGGAGGCCGTTCTCGACGACGGTGATGCCGGTCGGGGCATCGAGGCCGGGTTCGAGTTCGGCGACGTCACGGAACACCGGGTCCGGCGGCGTCAGTTCGGCCTGAAAGGCGAGGGCGGCCAGCACGGCGACGAGCACCAACGGCGTGACCAGTCGGTACCGGAGCGCGAGCCAGACCGGCACGGCGCCGAGGACGACCAGCCCGCCGTAGCGCCACAGCCTCATGTGTAGCGGGTACGCTGCCGGACCGACGTCGTAGCCGTACCGGAGTTGGACACCGATAACTGCGACAGCGTGGACGAGGCCGACGACCAGTGCGACGACGAGGGGGAGGAACGGGCGGCGCACAGCGGCGTTCGTTCCGGCTGAGAGATATGTCTTCGGGTGGGTGCGAGATCACGGCCCCGGTGTGAGATGTGCTCGGAGGAACGAAGCCGCCAGGTCGGCGACCGCGTCGTGCTCTCCGGCGAACTGGTGGCCGGTCGTGACAGACTCGACTGTCCCGCCGCGGTCGCGTGCTCGCTCGACGACCGGCTCCCAGGCGACCGTCTCGTCGCGCTCGCCGTAGACGACTTGGAGCGGACACCCGATGTTGCCGACGGCCTCGACCGTCTCACGGTCGGCGGTCAGTCCGGCCGGCGGTGCGAGGACGGAACAGGCCCGTGGACCGACCGGGTCGTCGCCCCGGCACTCGGCAGCCGCCCACAGCGCCACTGCCGCGCCGAAACTGTAGCCGAACAAGCCGACCGCGTCGTAGCTGTCGACGGCCCACGCGAGGGCGTTCTCGGCGTCGACGCGCTCGCCGTGGCCCTCGTCCCAGGGGCCGTAGTCGATCCGGAGACAGGCCACGGCCGGCCCGAGCGCGTCACCGACTCCGCGGAGCCGCGGGTCCGACCGCGAGCCGCCGTGCTGGGGGTGGGGCGGACAGGCGACGACCACCGCGTCGGCGTCGGGTGCGTCCAGAGAGCCCACGACGTGCCGGCCGCCGGGGACGTGGACCACGTCGCTCATACCGGACGGTCGATCGCTGCCGGCCTGAACCTGTCGACCGGGCCGGTTCGTCTCGAAAACTCTCTCCGGGTGAAACACCATGTAAGAAATTTAAGTCAGGAGCCACGAATCAGACCATATGGGAATCCTCTCGCGCGCGTCGTACGTCATCCGGTCGAAGCTCAACGCCGTCCTGAACCGGGCAGAAGACCCTACCGAGACCCTCGATTACAGCTACGAACAGCTGCGCAACGAACTACAGGACGTCAAGCAGGGTATCGCCGATCTGACCACCCAGAAGAAACGCTTAGAGATCCAGAAACGACGGCTCGAAGAGAACGTCGAGAAACACAACGAACAGGCCCGACAGGCCGTCAAACAGGACCGCGAGGACCTGGCCCGCCAGGCCCTGGAGAAGAAAAAACAGAAGATGACACAGATCGAGGAACTGGAGTCCCAGATCAGTCAGCTCCAGTCCCAGCAGGACCAGCTCGTCGAGCAGAAAAACGAGCTCCAGAAGCAGATCGAGCAGTTCCGGACGAAAAAGGAGACGATGAAAGCCCGCCACGAGGCGGCCAAAGCGTCAAAGCGGGTCAACGAGGCGATGACCGGCGCCGGCGACGAGATGGAGGACGTCAACCGCGCGATCGAACGCGCCGAGGAGCGCACCGAGGACATGGAGGCCCGCGCACAGGCGATGGACGAACTCCGGGACGACGGTGTCCTCGAAGACCAACTCTCGGACAAGAGTTCGCTCGAACGGGAACTCGACGATGTCCAACAGCAGGGTGCGGTCGACGCCGAACTGGACACGCTGAAAGCCGAGATGGGCAAGGCCGACGAGTCCGACACGGAGACCGACACCGAGAGCGATCTCGAACAGGAACTAGCGGGCGACGGTGACGTCGACGTCGAGACACCGGAGGTCTCCGACGGCGAGGTCGACGCGGAACTCGAAGAGCTGAAAGACGACGAGAAGACGAACTGAGCGGCCGGACAGGAGAGATCTCTGTCCCGCGTTCGTTTCCGACCGCCAGTGTCGACGCCCGGCAGGACGGCGAGGTCAGGCGAAAGGGTGGTTGTTCTGTCCCGGTTCACAGTGGCCAGAGCGCGGCGACCGAGAGCGTCGTCACGACACAGAGCAGCAACTGGAGCGGGAGGCCGACCCGGGTGTAATCCGTGAACCGGTACCCGCCGGGGCCGTACACCATCAGGTTCGTCTGGTACCCGACCGGTGTCAGGAACGCGGTAGCGACGGCGAAGGTGACGATCAGCAGGAACGGGAGCGCGTTGACCCCGATGTCCTGAGCGGTCGCGACGGCGACGGGGATCATCAGGACCACTGTCGCGACGGGCGTGATGACGCTGGACAGCACCGCGGTCAGGAGGTAGAACAGGGCCAGCAACGCCAGCGGTGGGAGTACCCCACCCGCGGTCGAGAGGAGGCCACCGAGGAAGGCGGCGCCGCCGGTCTCCTGCATCGCCAGTCCGAGCGGGAGCAGTCCCGCGAGCAGGAAGACGACGTTCCAGCTAACCGCGTCGTAGGCCTTCGAAGCGCTCAGTATCCCCGTGGCGACCATCGTGACGACCCCGCCCAGCGCGGCGATGTAGATCGGCAGCAGATCGAGTGCCGCCACGACGATCACCGCCAGGAGGAGGCCCAAGGGAAGCAGCGCTTCCGGTGCCAGCTGGGGCGACTCGTCGTCGTGGATACCGTCGAACAGCTCGGGTGGCCCCTCGGTCAACACGAGGTACCCTTCCTCCTGGAGGTGAGCGACCCCCTCGGGTGGCGTCTGGAGCAGGAGTGTGTCACCGGCCGCAAACTCTATATCGCCCAGTCCGTCGCGGAATATCTCGTCGCCCCGACGGATCGCCAGAACCGTCACGTCGAACCGGGTACGCAACTGGACATCAGCCAGGGTCCGTCCCCGGAGGCGGGACTCCTGATCGACGACGGCCTCGGCGAGGACGCCAGCGTGGCCGCTCTCGGCCAGGAGCGCCTCGGTGACGGACTCGCGGGCGAGCTGTCGGAGGCCGAGCGTCTCGGCGAACCGGTTGACGGCCTGGCGGTTCCCACGGACGGTCAGCACGTCGTCGGGTTCCAGCGTTCGATCGGTCGCCGTCGCGAAGAACGACTCCCCGTTACGATCGATTTGGAGGACGTCGATGTCGAGTGCGGTCCCGACGGCGGCGATCTCCTCGATCCCGGCGTCGGGATCGATGGGTTGGCCACGCGTCTCCGTGGCCGCCGCCGCAACCGGATCGGTGACCGACTGTTCGAGGGCTTCGGTGACCGTCAGCCCGACCAGCGGCGACGTCTCGCGGATCTGGAGTTGTGCCAGGTGCCGATCCATGTCGAACTCCTCGGTGAAGTCCGCCGCGGGGTGGAGCCGTGCGGGGACCAGCCTGCGACCGACGGTCAACAGGTAGCCGACGCCGACGACCAGCACGACGATGCCGACGGGAGTCAGCGTGAACATCGAGAACGGTTCGCCGAGCAGTTCCGCTGAGAGATCACTCGCCAGCAGGTTCGTCGACGTCCCGATCAGTGTGAGAGTCCCGCCGAGCATCGCTGCGAAGGACAGCGGCATCAGCAGCGTCGACGGCGAGATCCCGTACCGATCCGAGAGGCCGGTCACGAGTGGGATGAAGACCGCGACGATGGGCGTGTTGTTCACGAACCCGGCGCTGACGGACGTCGTCCCGACGATCGCGGCCAGCAGCCGTCCCTCGTCGCCTCCGGTAATGTCCGCGAGTTTCGCCCCGAGCCAGTCGACGACCCCGGCCTGCTCGACGCCGGCACTGAGGATGTACATCGCGAGGATGGTGATGACCGCGGGGCTCGCGAACCCGAGGATCGCTTCCCGGGGAGGGACGTGGGTGTAGGGCTCCAGAGCGACCAGTGCGACCAGGACGCCGATGGCGGTGATATCCGGCGGGAGCCACTCGGTGACGAACAGCACCAGGGCGACGGCGACGAGCGCAAAGACGACCAACGTATCCATCGAGAGCGGCGGCATACCGCCCGTGACACGCGACGGGTAGAAAAGGTTAGTCCTAGTCCCAGGTGACGTCGACCGACCGGTCCGTCTCACGGAGGATGAACGGGCCGATCGAGAGCGTTCGCTTGGTGACGGTGACGATCCGGAGGATGTACGCCAGCAGGATCGTAAACGGCAGGAGCGCGACCGTCGTGGTCACCGCGACGAGCAGTAGGGAGTCGGCGATCCCGAGCGTCGTTCCAGTGATATCCTGCGGGTCCAGAAAGAGCAACGCGGAGATCGCGACCCCCAGGGCCGGGACGGCGACGTACAGCAGCGTCCGGGAGAGCGTCGACAGCTCCCACTGGAAGTATAGCGTCTTGAAGTGCTCTCGTGCCGGACCGAACAGTTCCAGCGTCTCGACCAGTTCGGCGAGTTCGTCGTCGACCGTCCCGGGGAGCGCTCCGGCGTAGGTCTCCCGGATGCGCCGACCGGCGTAGAGCTTCCAGGAGTAGTTGTAGTTCAGTGCCGCCCTGACGACGTCGAACTCGCCGAAGGCGGCCCCATCTAGCTGGCTGGCGACCGATTCGGCGTTTCCGATCACCGAATCGAGATACGTCGACAACAACTCGTCGAGTTCCGGGTCGAGGGACTCCGCCTCGGCCGCGTCCTCGATCGCGTGGGCCTGTTCGGCCGTCGCACGGACGAGCGACCGGAGGAACGCGGATGGTTCGGCGGGACTCGCCGCCGCGCCGACGGCGTCGGCCACGTCCGCCCGGAACTCCATCGCGCCCTCCATGCGCTCGCGCTGATCGCCGACCGCCCCCAGTTCCTGTGAGAGGACGAGTTGGCTCAGCGTCAACACGAGAGTGACACCCGTGATCGTCGCCGTGACGAGGGCCTGATACAGCGTCTCGATCGGGTCACCTCTGGTCAGTAGCGTCCGTGCCGGTGTCGGGTGGAGGGTCCCGATGGCGACGATTCCGACCAGGACGAGGGCCGAGAACAGCCCGCTGACGAGCCAGCGGTCGGCGTCGAGGACGAACCACAACACGCTCGACCGCTCGTCCCCTCGCTCGCGGAACCGGCCGTCGGGCTGGTCGTCTGCCATGCGAACGCCGTCGTGGGCCGGCGGGAAAAGTCGGGGGGTCTACCGCCCGGCGAAGAAGGTCACGTCGGTGCGCTTCTGGTCGACCTCGGTCGTCAGGTGGTCACGGAACTCCGCGAGGTCGATGTCCTTCTCCTCGTTTTCCTTGCGGTCCCGGACCGAGATCGTCCCGGCGTCTTCCTCGTTGTCGCCGATGATGAACATGTACGGGACCCGGTCGTCGTGGCCCTGCTGGATCTTCCGACCGACCGTCCAGGAGCGGTCCTCGATCTCGACGCGGAAGCCGTCGAGCTCTTCGGCGAGGTCCTCACAGTAGGGGATGTTGTCGTCGGACACCGGGAGGATACGGACCTGCTCGGGGGCGAGCCACGGCGGGAACTTCCCGTTGTAGTGTTCGGTCAACACCATGAAGAACCGCTCGTAGGAGCCATACAGCGCGCGGTGGATCATCACCGGGCGGTGCTCCTCGTTGTCCTCGCCGGTGTAGGAGAGGTCGAACCGCTCGGGCATGTTGAAATCCAGTTGGACCGTCGGGCCGTCCCAGTGTCGGCCCAGCGCGTCCTCGAAGGCGAAGTCGATCTTCGGGCCGTAGAAGGCCCCGTCGCCGTCCTCGACGACGTAGTCGATCTCCTGCTCGTCCAGCACCGACGCCAGTTGGCTCTCGGCTTTCTCCCAGATCTCGTCGCCGCCGACGGACTTCTCGGGCCGGGTGGCGAACTGGACGGTGTAATCGAGGTTGAACGTATCCAGCGTGTCGAGGATGATGTCGACGGTCGCCAGTACCTCCTCCTCGATCTGGTCGGGCCGGACGAACAGGTGGCCGTCGTCGATCGTAAAGGCCCAGGTCCGGGAGAGCCCCGAGAGTTCGCCGCGTTGCTCTTTCCGGTAGACCTTCCCGTCCTCGAAGTACCGGACCGGGAGGTCTCGGTACGACCAGGAGTTCTGCTCGAAGATCGTCGCGTGGCCCGGGCAGTTCATCGGTTTGAGGCCGTACTCCTCGTCGTTGACGTCGAGCAGGAACATGTCGTCGACGTAGTTCTCGTAGTGGCCCGACTTCTTCCAGAGTTCGGTCCGGAAGACGTGTGGGGTCTCGATCTCGTCGTAGCCGGCGTCACGGTTGAGTTTGGCGACGTAGTCGGAGAGTTCGTTGAGGATCTTCTTGCCGTTTGGCTCGTACAGCGGGAGCCCCGGTCCCGTCGTCTCGGCGATCGAGAACAGGTCCATCTCCTGGCCGATCTTGCGGTGGTCCCGCTCCTGGGCCTTGCGTCGCCGTTCGAGGAACTCGTCGAGTTCGTCCTCGGTCGGGAAGGCGGTGCCGTACACCCGGGTGAGCGTCTCGTTGTCCTCTTCGCCACGCCAGTACGCCGCCGACATTTCGAGCAGCGCGAAGCCGCCGATCTCGCCGGTCGACTCGACGTGGGGTCCCTGACAGAGGTCGTAGAAGTCGGCCTGTTCGTAGAAGGAGACGGGGTCCTCGCCGGCGGCTTCGGTCTCCAGGATGTCCTGTTTGAACGGGTTGTCTTCGTAGCGTTCGAAGGCCTCCTCGCGGTCGACTAGCTCGCGCTCGATCTCGTAGTCGGCCTCGATGATCTCCTGGGCCTCTTCGCTGATCGCTTCGAGGTCGTCCTCGTCGATGTCGACGCCGGTGACGTCGTAGTAGAAGCCGTCGTCGGTCCACGGTCCGATGGTCAGTGTCGCCTCGGGGTAGCACCGCTGGAGCGCCTGCGCGAAGACGTGGGCGGCCGAGTGACGCAGGACGTCGAGGTACTCGTCGCTGCTCGGTGTGACGATCTCCAGTTCCACGTCGCTCTCGATGGGGTCGTGTTTGTCCACGAGTTCGCCGTCGACGACGCCGGCGACGGTGTCGTCTCCGAGCCCGGGCCCGATTTCGTAGGCGACATCCTCGACCGTGCTGCCGGCGGCCATCTCTAGCGTGGAGCCGTCCGGCAGCGTAACCGTGACCGTACTCATATCCGTGATTAGGATAGTCCCCGGGGATAAGTGTATTGAGACGGCCGCGTCACTCCGAGACGACGGGGTCGTGGTTCTATCAGTTTCTGGTCCCGTTCTACCGACATCCCTACTGTATTGTGAACGGCCCTATCGTCCAGTCGAGCGGCTGACCGAAAGCGGGACCGTCGCCGACGACTGGGAGTCGGCACGGACAACTATGTACCGCCGGCGTCCATGCGCAACTGTATGTACGACGACATCCTCGTCGCCACCGACGGGAGTTCCGGGACGATGGAGACGGTCGAGCACGCGGTCTCGATCGCACGCGACAACGACGCCGTAGTACACGGCTTCTACGTCGTCGACAAACGCCAGTACCGGGCGGCCGACACAGACGCGAAGGAGACGGTCCGCCAGTCCCTCGAAGAGGAGGGGCAGGTCGCCCTCGACGACGTCACCGTCCGGGCCGAAGAGGCGGGCCTGGAGGTGTCGGCGTCGATGGAGGAGGGGATCCCGGACAAGGCTATCGTCGAGTACGCCGAGCGGGAGGGGATCGACCTGATCGTGATGGGGACCCACGGGCGGACCGGTCGCCACCGCGTCTCGACGCTGGGCAGCGTCACCGAGCGGGTCACCGAGAGCGCACCCGTTCCGGTGCTCGTGGTTCACATCGAGTGAGCCGGGTTGCCGACATCCAGTTCTCGGCCATGCCCTGGGGACCGTCCGGGACTTAGATCCGATAGTCGGACGGTACACATTTCCGCCGGCACGCCAATAGGTGCGTATCAACTATGCCGGTCCCTACAGGTACAGAGACGCTCGACGAGATCCTCGACGGCGGACTCCCCGAGAACCGGACCGTCCTGGTCACCGGCGGTCCGGGCACGGGGAAGTCCACGCTCGCGATGCAGTTCCTCCAGGAGGGGCTAAACCGGGGCGAAGACTGTCTCTACATCAGCACGGAGCAGACCTTCGACGAACTGGTCGATACGTTCGACGCGTACCCGTTCGAACTCGACCACGAGAACCTCACGATCACCTCACTACACGCGACACCCGGCCAGACCGTCGACGGCGAGGGTGAGCGGGAACTGATCCTCCAGACCCTCGAAGGCGGGAAGATGCTCGGGGGTGACTACTCCGCGCCCTTCGAGAGCACGTACATCACCCAGTACCTCGAACGGTTCGCGCCCGCGGATCGGGTGGTGCTCGACTCCGTCTCGGGGCTGTCAGCCATCGGCGAGGACCCGGACGTGTTCCGGCGGACGCTGCTGGATTTCATCCGCCTGCTCAACGACGAGTTCGGCGCGACCGCGGTCTTTACGGCCGAGGAGTCCCAGCCCAGCGCTTCCCAGGAAGACGTAAAGACCGTCGCCGCGAGCGACGCGGTCCAGTTCAACACCCACGGCGTCGTCCGTCTCTGGCGTGAGAACGTCAGCGGCGACTACCACCGGTTCCTGGAGGTCGTCAAGATGCGCGGCGTCGACCACGACACGCGCGTCCACGAGGTATCGTTCACCGAAACCGGGCTGCGGGTTTCGCCCCGCCTGCGGACCCATCCCGGCGAGTTCGTCCCGTCGGATCACATGTCGACCGGTATCCCCGGCCTGGACCAGCTCATGGGCGGCGGCATCGTCCGCGGCGGGACCCTCCTGCTGGAACACGACGGCCAGGCCAGCCCCCACTCGATCCTGACGAACCTCCTGGTCCGGGCACGCGAGGACGACATGGCGATCACGATCGTCCCGCCGGTAGAGTTACCCCCGAAACGACTGCAGACCATCATCGACGAGCGGATCGGCGACATGGAGGAGCTGCTGGCCGACGACCAGCTCTTTCTCGTCGACTTCGCGAACATCTGGGAGAACACCAAACGAAACGTGTTCAAGCCACAGGAACACGACACCGACAACCCCGCCGCGGTGTTGCGGACGATCGACGACCGGCGGGGAGAACAGCCGATGTTCACGGCGCTCAACGTCGAGGCACAGATCCCCGTCCTGACCGACGACGAACTCCGACAGATGCGCTTCTGGGAGGAGGAGAACCTGTATCGACCGAACGATACGACGATGTACCTCTACAATCCGGCGTCGCTGGACGACGAACTCGGGGCCTTCTACCGGAACGGCGCCTGGCAGAACCTCCGGACCTGGGTCAACGAGAAGGGGCTCCAGTATATCGAACTCAAGAAGTCCCCAAGCGGGTACATGGGATCGACCCGACTCGTCGAGTACGTCACCGACGAACCGTACATGCGCGTCCAGCGGCCGCCGGGAGCCGGCGCGAGCCGTGTCCCGGACGAGGAGGGCAACTCGTAGATGACCGGCCCCCGACCCGGAACGAACGTCCTGGTGCTCGCCCCGTCACTCGGCGAGGCGAAACGTGCGGCCTGCCTGAACCTCCTCGCACCGGGCGACCTCGACACGCTGGACGTCCTCCGTATCACGTACTCGTCATCGCCCCGGGAACTGGTCGACGAGTGGCTGGCCGACCACGAGGAGCTGCCGGGACGGATGGGGATTATCGACGTCGGCGACCGGGCCGGCGTGGGTAGCGCCGGCGACACCGACCTCCCGGAGGGCGTCTTCGTCACCGACGCCAATCCGAACGACATCACCGGTCTCGGGATGCGGTTGAACAACTACCTCAACGACGTCCCCGAGGAGAGCCAGTTGGTGGTCTGTTTCGACTCGCTGACGGAACTGCTCCAGTTCGCCGACGTCCAGTCGGCGTTCAAGTTCCTGCATATGTTCACCGGACAACTCAGACAGGTCGACGCTGTCGGTCACTTCCACCTCGATCCGGGTGCCCACGACGACCAGGTCATCAGCCGGCTCAAGCCCGTCTTCGACGACGCGATCGACCAGACGTAACCGACCGGTAACTTTTCGGAGGGTCGTACCGCCCTACGTGTATGGACAGTCGCGAGTACGAGTTCGAGGGGGCGAAACCGGACATCCATGGATACGCACACGTCAGCCGCGAGGCGACACTCGTGGGCGATGTCACGATCGGCCCGAACGCGAACGTCTGGCCCGGGGCGGTTCTGCGCGGTGACGTCGGCCCTGTCGAGGTCGGCCGCCAGACGGCGATCGGTGACGGGGCGATCCTTCACGCCTCGACCGCTGGAGAGAAAGTGATGGTCGGACACGGGGCGGCTCTGAACGACGCACACGTCGCCGACGGCGCACTCGTCGGATTCAACTCGACCGTTAGCGACGCCGACATCGGGGAGCGATCGATCGTCGCCATGGGGACGGTGGTTCCGCCGGGCTACGAGGTCCCCTCCGAGTCGTTCGTCCGGGGGAGTCCGGCACAGGTGACACCGCTGTCCGAGACGACGATCGACCCCGACGAAGTGTTCGAGGCGTACTCATCGGGTGACTACGCGAATCTCGCAGCTCGCCACGAGGACCTCTTCGAGTGACGACGGCCAGAACATGACAGACGATACTACCGACGACATCGTTGAACTCGTCCGACGGTCGCTGTCGGACGCCACCCACGAGACCTTCGAACAGCGGGTCGCGGAGCAAGCGGCGACGCTCAAGCAGGCCATCCGGGCCGGAACCTTCGACAACGAGGAGTTCTCCGTCGGCCTGGAGGTCGAACTGTACGCGATCAACAGCGTCCCCGAAGAACCCGAACCCGACTCAGCGGACGACGAGGGAGACGAGGGGGACGAATCCGGGGAGCCAGCCGGCGATCCAGACGCCGACCTCGGCGGCGGTGGCGGGGGCGGTGCCTGGGACAGTTCGCTGGAGCCCAGCAGTTCCGGGGGTGGTAGCGGTGCGTCGCTGGAACCCGAGGACGACGCCGGCGATTCGCTTCTCGGTGATCCGCCCGACGAGGACGACACCGACCCGGGTACCGACACCGCCAACGCTGGCGACGACGGGTTCGGTCCCGGCGAGGGGCCGTCCCTGGACGTCGATCCCGACAGCCCGCTTGCTCCCGACGAGCCCGAGGACACCGCGGTCGACGACGGGGAGCCCGCCGTCGAGGAGACCGACGAGGACGACGAACCGTACATGGACCCCGAGGAGTGGGAGGGACGGCTGACGCGGCTCCCCGACGTGGTCTTCGAGGGCGAAGCCAACAAGGAACTGGGGCTGCACAACGCCGAGGTCAACACCGAGCCCAACAGCTTCGACCAGAGCGGGATGGAGGTCCAGACGACCGCCGTCGAGATGCAGACCAAGCAGGCCCGCCAGCAGGCGTCGAACCAGCACTGCGAGTTGATCCTCGACGCCATGTGGACGGTTCCCCCCGAAGAGGGCAGCGAGCCGTACCTCTCGGCGCACGAGCGACACGACGACGTGGTGATCGCGGACAACATGCGACCAGCCCCTCGCTACGTCGCACTCGACAACGAGGCCCTGAACCACGCCGGCGGCGAGATCGAGTTCGACGTGCCCGGCTACTCGGGGGCGTTCCCGACGATCCTCTTCGAGTCGCTGGCGACCTCGATCCAACCGCACCTCCAGATCCCCGACAGCGACACCTTCCCGGACTACTACAACGCGGCGATCCGGACGCTGGGGCCGCTGCTGGCGCTGTCGACGAACTCCCCGTTCCTGCCGGCGGACTGCTACGACGGGGTCGATCCCGAACGGCTCTGCCGGGAGACCCACCACGAACTGCGCATCGCCGCCTTCGAGCAGTCGGTCAACACCAGCGAGAACCCCAAGGTCAGGGTGCCACGCGACCTCGACGCCACGACCGACGTGGTCGACCGTGTCGTCGAAGACGACTGTTTCGCCCCGTTCCTCCGGGAGTGGCTCGACGAGACCGACCGCGAGTCGCTGGCCGACGACATCTGGGAGTTCGACCACAAGCGCGGCACCTACTGGCGCTGGCTCCGCTGTGTGATCGGCGGCGACGAGGTGGCCGGCGCGAGCACCGAGGAGTCGCTGCGTATCGAGTACCGGCCGCTGCCGACCCAGCCACACGCGAACGACATGATCGGCCTCCAGGCCCTGACCGTCGGGCTCATCCGCGGGCTCGTCGTCGAGGGCCACCCCCTCGAAGAGTTGCCCTGGCAGGAGGCCCGCCGGAGCTTCTACGACGCCGCGAGAAACGGCCTGGACGCCGATCTGGCATGGGTCACCGTCCACGGCGAACGGACGACCGATCCCGAGGTCGTCTACGACGAGGTGTTCCGCTACGCCCGCCGCGGGCTCGAAGCACAGGAGATCCCCGAGGCCCGCATCGACGAGTACCTCGGTCCCATCGAGCGTCGCTGGGCGGCCGGCGAGACGCCCAGTTCCTGGAAGATCGATCGGGTCCGCGAGTACGCCGCCGACGGGCACTCGCTGGACGACGCGATCTGTGAGATGCAACGGGACTACTTCGAGCACAGCCGCCAGCACCACGCCTTCGAGGAGTGGCTCTGACGGCGGCCCGCGGCTGCATCGGCCGACGTGGGTACTTTTATCCTGCCGACAGCCCTACCAGCACTCGATGGTAGAAACTGGTGATTCCGCCCCGAACATCACGGCAACGATCGCAAACGGCGAGGTCGAGGCGTTCGACCTCTCGGAGCACCTGGGCGACGGCCCGGTCGTGCTCGCCTTCTTCCCCGGCGCGTTCACACCGCCGTGTTCCAACGAGATGGTCGCACTGCAGAACCACATCGGCGACTTCGAGGACGCCGGTGCGACGGTGCTCGGTGTCAGTGCCGACTCGGCGTTCTCGCTGAACGCCTTCCGCGACGAACACGGCCTGGAGTTCGACCTGGTCAGTGACATGGGCCGCCAGGCGATCCAGGACTACGGGCTGGAGATCGACATCGAGGACCTCGGCCTGCTCGGCGTCGCCAACCGCGCCGTCTTCGTCCTCGACGACGACGGGACGGTGAGCTACACCTGGACGACCGACGATCCGACCGTCGAACCCGACTACGAGGAACTGGTCGAAGCGGTCCAGGACGCCTGAACTTCCGGTAACCGGACTTTCTATTCGGAGACGTACGCGGTGTCGGCTCCCCGTAGCAGCGGGCACCGGACCACCCCGGTCGCGCCCGTCACGTCGAGCACGACCGCCTCCCCGAACCTGCCGTTCACCGGAGCGTGCCAGGGCGTGAGGGCGGTGTCGAACACACGGGCCGACTCAGCCTCGACGACCGCGGAGGGTGTCACAGTGGTGCTACCCGGTCGCCGTTCGCTCGAAGACGGAGACCGAGCGCACGTGGGAGCCGTGCCGAGCGACTCCAGCGGAGGATTCAGTCCTCGGTCGCGAACTGAAGCGAGCCACTGCTCCCCGCAGTCAGTGCCGCCCGATTACGGCGGGAATCGATCGTCGTCTTACAGCCTGGACACTCGTAGGTCGTCGAATCGGCGAGTACGTGGATGGTCCAGTCGCCGTTGATACGGCTCTCGTAGCCGCATTCGGGACAATAGAGGGTCGCCTTGTCAGTCGGCTGGGGCTCGGTGGAGGGCGTCATTTCCGAATCTACTCCCCGGACAGGGATAACCACGTCGTCTCCCCGGTCCGGATGCCTGCGTATCACTGGCACTGGGCGTGGTGGTTCGAGCGATCGCCGGAGGCACACCGGTCGCTCCCGACAGCACACTCGCGAGGACGATACGACCGGAACCAGCAGCCTTGGACTGCCGGCTCGTCCCGACTCAGTCGCCAAAGCCTGCGTTCCGCTGGACACCCGTTCCACGCTCCACTGTCTGCAGGTCGAACACGTCGCCGTCCAACCCCACCCCCTCGTAGGGGTCCGAATCGAGCAACAACGCGCCGTCCAGATCGACGTAATCGACCAGGGGCGCGAGGTGGACCGCCGCGGCGATAGCGGCGTTCGAGGCGACCATACAGCCCAGCATCGTCGACAGCCCGTGTGCGTCGGCGGCGTGCAACAGGCGGAGGGCGGGCCGGATCCCCCCACACTTGACGAGTTTGACGTTGACCACGTCGCAGGCGTCGGCGATCCGTGGGACGTCCCGCGGGGTGACACAGGACTCGTCGGCACAGACCGGGATCGGTGTCGCCTCGGTGACACGTCGCAACCCCTCGCGGTCGCCCGCACCGACGGGCTGTTCCAGCAGCGACACGTCGGCGGTCTCCAGCCAGCCCAGCGCGGCGACGGCCTCGTCGGGCGTCCAGGCGGCGTTGGCGTCGACCCGCAGGTCGGCGTCGGGGACCGCCTCGCGGACCGCTTCCAGACGCGTCCGGTCGTCGTCGGTCCCGAGTTTCACTTTCAGCTGCGAGAAGCCGGCGTCGACCGCGGCCCGAGCCTTCCCAGCCATCCGCTCGGGCGGATCGATCCCGACAGTGTAGGTCGTCGGCGGGACTGCCTCGGGGTCCAGTCCCAACTGGCGGTACAGCGGCGTCCCGAGTTCCCGGGCGGCCAGATCCGCGAGTGCGATGGAGACGGCGGCGCGTGCGGCCGGCTGGGCGGGCCACCGCTCGTGGAGGCGGCGGTCGAGTCGCTGGCCGTTGTGTGGATCGTCGAGATCGGTACCGACCGCGAGCATCTCGGGCAACAGTTCGGCGACGCTCGTGGCCGTCTCGTCGTAGTACGGCGAGGGTGCGACCCCGCCGACGCCGGTCACGTCGTCCCGTTCGAGTTCGACGACGACCGTCTCGCTGGTCGCGCTGGTCCCGCGAGCGATGCCAAACGGCGTCGCAAGCGGGAGGTCGTACAGCCGGACAGTCCAGTTCATACCACCGCGTCCAGCACCTCGTCGGCGACACCGTTCCGGACCGGATCACACGCCGGCGCGTCGATGGCCTCGGCGTATCCCGCGACGGCCTGCTCGGCAGCCCCGTCGTCGAGGTGTCGGGTGTTCAACGCTCCGGCGACCACGGTGGCGTCCGAGACCGGCGCGGCCAACCGGTCGTAGAGATCGACGACGGCGGGCAGCGGCGGGATCGAAAACGATTCGTAGCCGTTGATGGTTCCGCGGCCGGCCTCGTGACAGAGGACCAGCGCGTCCGGTGCCGAGCCGTGGAGGATACTCGTTGTTACACCCGAATAGGCGGGGTGGACGATCGATCCTTGCCCCTCGACGATCAGCAGGTCCTTCTCCTCGGGGGTCTGGACCAGTCGCTCGACGGCACCGGCGGCGTAGTCGGCGACGACGCGGTCGACCGACAGTCCCCAGCCGGTGATGGCGACGCCGGTCTGGCCGGTCGGGACGACGGCGGCGTCCAGCCCGCGCTCGCGGGCGGCGTCGCGCAACTCGAAGGAGACGGTCATCTTCCCCGTCGAGCAGTCGGTCCCGACCGTGGTGACGACCGTGGCGTCGACCCCACCAGCGGTGCCCTCGGCGACGGTCAAATCGTCGGGCGGTCTACGGAGGTCCCGGAGTTGTCCGCCGTGTTCGGCCGCCAGGTCGGCGAACTCGGGATCGTCGGCCAGGAAGTCGTGCAGTCCCGACACCACGTCACAGCCGCGTTCGAGCGCGGCCCGGACGTCCGGCCGCCAGGACTCCTCGAAGCGGCCGCCGATCGGTGCGATGCCGATGATCAGCGCGTCCACCTCGGGGACATCGTCCATCGACGCGACGACGGGGGCGTCCTGGACGCCGTCGAGGACATCCGCGACGCGCCGACCGGCGAACTCCCGGTCGACGACGGCACGGACCTCGTGGTCGCCGTACCTGAGCAGCCCGACGGCGGTCTTCGCCTCGTCGGGGAACGCCTCGTGTGTGAGCAGGGCCACTCGCATGCCGCGGCCTTCGCTGCCGGCGTGGGTAAAGCTACGGTTGCTACGGGACCCGTAACTGGACCGTCCAGAACGACTCGACGGCGTCGTCGAGTGCGGGTTCCGGATCGCCGGTCGCGTCGACGGCGCTGGTCACGGTCGCGAGCCCTTCGAACTCGTGGATGACCGACCGCTCGCCGACGACGTAGAGCCGGTCGGGGTCGACGGTTTCGATGGCCGCCCGGCAGCGGTCGAGGTGGCTGTCGATCTGCTGGTCGCGCAACCGCTCGAACCGGGACTGCGAGAACCCGCCTTTCGAGTGTTGGCTCTTGAGTTCGGAGTCGAACCCGTGGAAGGCCGTCCGTTCGCGGCCCTCGTACTCGCCCAGCGCGAACAGGTCCGAACGAACCAACGCCACGCTGTAGCTCCCGGACGGTTCGAACCACGACCGCTCCAGGCTGACGCGGTCGCCCCACTCGGCGAACGGCTCCGGCGGGTTCGGCACTGAGAGGCAGGCCGAGAGCAGCCCCGTGTCGTCGGCGACCGCAAGACAGGGCGCGGCCCGCGAGACCAGTTCTGCACGGTCGCCGAACGCCGTCGAGACAGCACCCGGGACCCGCCCTTCGTCGTCGACGTACGCCGTGAGAACGCCTTCCGGCCCACTCTCGACGCTCGACAGTCGATCGAGCACCTCGGCGAGTCGGTCTCGCCGGAGCCGTTCCTCGGCCCGGAACCCCATCTCCCGCTCGCCGCTCCGGTGGCGTTCGACGCGGTCTTCCAGTTCCTCGATCCGATCTTCGAGCTTGTTCTCGCGCTCTTCGGCGCGTTGTCGGGCGGTCGCTGCTTCGGCCCGCCGCTCCTCTTCGGCCGCAAGTTGCCGTTCGAGGTGGTGGTTCTCCTCTTCGAGGTCGGCGATGCGCTCTTTCAGCGAGGCCCGACCCAACACCCTGTCCAGCATGTGGTAGATGGCCGGTAGGGACGAGTATAAAAGTACAGTAGTCGGCGTCGGCGCGGACATCGCGGCTCCGGGAAAAACAGACGGGACCGAAGAGCATATTTTCTGAACGTATCCACAGTGGTCCGTGACAGGGTTCGCGAACTTACTGAAGACGATGGCGCTGCTCCATCTCCTCCCGTTCGGGTTCATCGTGGCGAACGTCTACACCTCGCTTCCGGTCGGAGTAAAGGCGTATCTGCTGGGCCAGGTCGTCGCGACCGGCCTCGTCCTCGATATGATATTCTCGTCGGTTACGTCGGTAGCGCTCGCGGTCCGTGCGTACCTGGCGCTCTTCCAGGAGGCGATTTTCCTCGTCGTCGTCGGTCTCTGTGGGGTCGTGTTCTGGGTGAGAGACGAGATCGGCTCTGATCCCGAGCGGCACGCCCGCAGCGACTCGTGGATCGATCGTCTCCGGGGCGATAGCTCGGACAGTGGTCGGGGGACTGTCAGTCCGAACCCGGGCCGCTCCGCCCGCGTCCGCGGGGAAGCTATCGTCGTGCTTTTCCTCTGTTCGCTCGTCCTCGCCCGTCTGGTCGCTGTCGTGTTCCCGCCGATCCCCTCTTCCGGCGCGTCCCTGCTCTCGGCGCCGGAAGTCGCTGTCTACCAGTCGGAACTGTTCCACGACGATTACGAGTTCGTGGTACAACTGCTCAAGGTCGTCCGGCTCGATCTGTACCTGGTGATCGGTCTGATCACGCTGTTGGCCATGTTCCCGCTGGGGCGGGACATCGGCCCGCGGCAGATGAAGTACAGTTATCTCGTCACGGGTGCCGGTGCACAGATCGTCATCCTCCCGGCCGTCGTCCTCTCGGTGTTCGGTCTCACCGTCTTCGGGGTGACGGTCATCCCGCCGAACGCTCCCGTGGAGCTGACCGGCAACTTCACCGTCCTCGCCGCGCCGATCTTCCTCCTGTTGCTGGTCGTCGGCGCGGTCACGAGAGAGTTCCTCCGGAAAGCCGAGCACACGTATGGTTCTTGACTGGGTCGTCGAGTTCGTCCCGGGATGGCTCGGTCCGACAGTGATCGTCCTCGGGTTGTTCGTCTGCTCGATCGGGCTGTTCCGGAGCGGATTGCGACAACTGTTCACGGGTGTGAGTTCGAACTTCGAGTACCTGGTCCCCGGGCTGGCCGGACTCGTCTACGTGTGGGCGATGACCAACCTGCTCGCACTCCCGGGGTTCGTCGTCCGCAATCCGACGACGTACGCGATTCTGTTCGCCTTCAGCGCCAAGTGGATCGAGGGGGCGTCGGCGGTCATCATCTACCCGAAGCTCGCCTACGTCGCACGCAACTTCTCGGAGGTCCGCAGGACGTGGTCGACGCCGGGGCAGACGACGATGACACAGAAGCTTCTCCGGGGGCTCGTGCTGTTTCTCCTCGGGATGATCGCGTTCTACGCGTTCGTCGGTTCGCTCCTCTACGTGAACGGGCTCTCGGTGCCGGCCGGGAACCTGCTCGTCGTCGTCTGGACCGTCCTCACGTTCGTCATCTCGCTTCTGGGGTTGTTCTGGAAGGTCTCGACGGTCGATCTCCCGGCCTATCTGCTCTACGGGACGGTGCTCGTTCTGAGCGGTGCGGAGGTCGTCAACCTCTCGTCGATCGGTGGCGACATCAGCGTCTTCGTGGCCGGCGGTGTCGGCTACACCCTCGGCTACCTGACGCTGCTGCTTCTGTGGGTGCTCCCCGACGGGACACTCACGGCCGATCCGGGGGGCCGCCGGGACTAGGCTCCGTGTCCGAGGGGACCGCACGGATGCCGGGAGTCCAGTCCCCACAGGTTTAAGCGAGTATGGTAGTGACTGAGTGTATGGAGCGGATTCCGTTCGGTGTCGGGCAACTGGACTCCATCGTCAACGGTGGGGCGCCGACCGGTAGCGTGGTCCTCCTGTCGGGCGAAGCAGGTGCCGGTGCACGTGAGTTCATGCACACCAGCGCCCTCATCAACGGGTTGGCCGAGGTCGACGACGAACTGTTCGACCTCTACTACGGAACGCCGTCGGCCGACGCCGTCCTGCCCGACGAGGTCCACTACATCTCCTTTACTGCCAGTGGCTCACAGCTCACCGAAGAGATGCGTATCGCGATGGACGACGATATCGTCGACGCCGGGACCGAGGGTGTCGAGTTCCACGACCTCTCGGAGCGGTACTTCCACATCAGTCCGGTCCCGCGGGAGTGGTACGCCGAGCGGACGGACAACATCAAAGACCTCCGGGCTCGTCACGAGCGCGACGACCTGCTGGGCGCGCTGGGGATCCTGCTGAACGATGTCGCAAGCGGCAACCTCGTGGTTATCGACTCGCTGTCGGACCTGGTCAGTGCGATGGGTGAGGAGATCAACTGGGCCGACATCAGCTTCCTCGTCTCGGGGCTCCAGAAGGCGGCCCACGAATGGGGTGGACTCATCCTGTTGTACGTCAACCACGACACACTCTCGGATGTCAGACACGGCCAGCTCAGCGACGCCGCCCACGGGACGATGAGTTTCGCCTGGGAGTCCGGTGGCTCGACGCGGGCCCGGACACTCGTCATCAAACAGTTCCGCGGGGTCCTCTCCGAGATCGAGGACGAGAACATCGTCCAGTTCGAGACCGAGATCGGCGACGCGGGCTTCGACATCAGCGATGTCCGGAAAATCCGGTAGGTGTGACTTTCGACGGCTGAAATCAGCGGCAAACGCTTAACTGTCTGGTTCAAATACCGGTACGTAATGGCCAGTGAGTCGACGGAGGACGTGAGTATCACCGTCGAGCTTTCGGGGGAACTCGACGAGTGGCTCGACGACCGGGCTGCCCGGCTCGGAGTCTCCCGAGACGAAGTGGTCCGCCAGCTCCTGTCGTCGTATCGGGCCGCCGACGACCTGGGTGACGACATCGCGTTGTCCCCGGCCGGCGACGGCGACGACGTGGTTCGAGAAGAGATCACTGCCACCGTCGACGACCGCGTCAACGAACAGGCGGAACGGATCATCGGCGACCGACTACCGGACATCGCAGACGCGGTCGAGGGGCGGATCGACGCCGATCTCTCCGAGGTCGAGTCGGAGTTCGACGAAAAGATCGACGACGTCCGTGATCGAGTTGTCCAGCTCAAACGCGAACTCGACCAGAAGGCACCGAAGACACACGATCATGAGGCATTCGAGGAGATCGACCAACTCGATCGTGAACTGGAGCTGCTGACCGACGACCTGGCGTCGTTTCGCGACGAGGTCGACGCGTCGTTCGCCGACCAGAACGAGGAGATAGCGGACCTCGCCGACCGCCTCGACGACGTGGAAGACAAGCTCAAGCGGGTCGCCTGGGTTGTCACCGATCTCCGAGAGGAACAGGGCGGCCAGGGCACCCACAAGCGGGCGGTCGACCGGATCAAACGCGCCGCTGCCCAGGAAGGGATCTCGACGGCCAGTTGTGAGAGCTGTGACGAACAGGTCGACATCGCGTTGCTGACCGACCCCCAGTGTCCTCACTGTGAGACGACCGTCACCGACGTTCGCCCCGACGGCGGCTTCCTCCGGAAGAAGGCACGATTGGTGACTGCGTCGCAACTCGAAGCGGGCGAGACGAATGAGTGACGACGACCCGGAGGACCCGTTTGCGGACCTCGACACCGACGACCGGGAGGGGGACCCGTTCGAACGGCTCACTGGGGACGACGAGGAGTCGACCGACGATACGGCGCCGGAAGTTACCGATGTCTTCGAAGACACCCCTCCGGCCCCCAACGACGACGGCGACGACCACTTCGAGCAGGGATGGTCCGACGAGGCGGACGGGGACGACGTCTTCGAGCGAACGGGTACCGGTGAGGCCACAGACGACGGTGCCACCCGGAGCCACTCGGACCCACAGGGGGCACAACCGACCGGTCCCACAGTCGACGACGGGCCGGCCCCGGGGTCGGCCGACGACCCCTTCGACGGGATGGACGACCGAGAAGGCGACCCCTTCGAGGGGGGCGAGAGTGCCTTCGAACGTGTCGACGTCGGCAGTATCGACGCCGACTCGGTCTGGGAGGAGATCACCGCCGAGGACGACGATGGGCCGGCAGGCGAGTCAGTCACGGAGGTGCCGGACGTGGGCTACGCCGAGGTGTCCAAACACCGGTACTGCGAGCAGTGTGAGTTCTTCTCCGGGCCGCCGGAGGTGAACTGCTCTCACGACGAGGCACGGATTCTGGAGTTCGTCGACATGGAGACGGTCCGGCTGGCGGACTGTCCGATCGTCGCCGAGCAACGGGCTCTGGAGAACGAGGAGTAACGGTTTTCCTCGCGGACCGACGACCGGTACACATGCAGTTCTGCGACGACTGCGGCTCGATGATGCACGCCGACGGCGACGAGATGGTCTGTCAGTCCTGTGGCACACGGGCGGCGAAAGACGCGGACCGCGCCGCCGAGTTCGTCACGACGGACGAACAGAGCGACGACGACGTCATCGAGACCGAGGAGGGCGCGAACTTCGAGGGGAAACCGACGGCCAACGACGTCACCTGCGACGAGTGTGGCCACGGGAAGGCCTGGTATACGATCAAACAGACCGGCTCGGCCGACGAACCGCCGACGAGGTTCTTCAAATGTCAGGACTGTGGCCACCGCTGGCGAGAATATAACTGAAGGTGGCTATAGAAGGCCCAAAACTTCCGTTAGGGGCAGAATAGGCTTTTTCGGGTGGGCATTAGTTCTTGCAATGATTACATCGTAGAGGGTGTCATAGAAGTCTTCCCACACCTACACAGGAATCGCTCAGTACTGGTGATCCACATGCCGACGCCTATCACCGATCTACCCACACTCCGTCAGAAACTGCGTGTGAGATACAGAGGGTTATCGGTCGTTCTGTTTCCCTTCACGATAGCCTAATACTCCTGACTCAGCCGTTGTTTTCAGGATTCGGTATATTCCAACGAGAACCCTGACCATGAGAATCCCACCACCAACCCAGATGAGAACCCGTGAGAGTTCAATCCCTCCGAGGAGGAGGGTCTCGGGAGTAATTACCCCGAGAAGGAAGAGAGCCAAACCAATCCAGAAGGCTTCGTTCCGCTGGGAGAGTTCTGTGAGGGTATCCGCCATATCGTTAAGTAAGTTGTTGTGGGAATTAAACTTCGCCAATGACCGACTCGCGCCCTGTATCTTGCACGACTATTGGGACACCTCTCTGAGCTGGTAGAATCCTCGGAAATCAATGCGCAAGCGCGTTCTATCCCGTTCAGTTGTCGGGGGGCGGCATCTCTGGACCAGGCTTAAGCCCACTGTCGAGAAGTCGTGTTGCCGTTCGTGAGGAGGGAGGTGATATCCTTTCGGGAACCACGTCTGGTTCTGTCGGCATATCGACACTATCCGGGGTAGGGTCGATCTGCCAACCGTAGTAGTGACGGAAGTAGGCAGCGACGTCAGCCCCGTAGCGTCCTTCATCGCCGCGGACTGCGTCAATTCCGTCTTCGAACGTGAACCTCGAGTCCGCCAAGTAGACGTAGCCGTCCACCTGGCCCGTACCCCCATCACCGTAGCAGAACACGACCCAGTCGACATCGCCATCGTAGCTGCCGGGACCGAAGCCGAGCCGAGGACCCTCGTCGTTGACTGCAACGCCGGTGAGCGGAACGCGAACTCTGACTCGGCCTGGCTCATCCTCGGAGGGCTGTTCGCGAACGAGGTCAGTTGCGCCGTCGGTCACCCAGGGTCGGTCGACGAGGTCACCACGGTCCACGAGGACAAGTCCCTCCTCACGGAAGTTGACGCGGAGCCAGTCGACGAAGTCGTCTCCAATACTGTAGCCTTCGGCGAACGCATGCGGGTTATCGAGCCGTCCCTCGACGATGAGCCAGTCGTTTGCGTCCTCGATAGTGAACGGACCAGTCGGCGGATCGTCTGTGAGTGTCTTATCCGGCACGATCTCGGGGCGTGCGATGTCGATCGAGGGGTGGTAGTACGGTGAGGTCCGGTACGGTCCGGCACTCTCGACGCTGACGCCGTGATACCGCTCCAGATAGGCCTCGGTATCGGCACCGCTGTGGGTCCGTGCCCCCTCGAACTCATCGATACACGTCCCGCCTTCGTACACCTTGGCGTGGACGCCAATGGCCTCGTCCAGCGTCCACGAGAGGATCGCCCACTCTAGCGGCCCGAGATCCCCCTGTTCAATCGCGTCGTCGATTGCACCGCGGTGTGGCGTCCGTCCACTGAACTCGTACCGTAGTCGACCCTCAACAGGGTCGCGCGGCGCAGTTTCTTCGTAGTTGTTCGACCACTCCTCGGTATCGACCAACGTACTGATCCTCTCGTGGAACGCGTCGGGTTCGCGTGTCTGGACGACGAGGGCGGTGTACGTTCGCGGCACGTCTCGGCACATGTGGACCTGAATAAAAAACCTGTCTCGCTTCGCCAGCAGCTCTCGACTGACTGATAGAGTCCCACCGATCGGTACGAACAGCCCGAATCTCCTCGATAGGCAACCTAAACAATCTGCTTACGCCAGCAAGCTGTTTCATCTGCCAGGACTGTGGCCACCGCTGGCGGGAGTACAATTAACCCGCTGCCCGACGCCGTCTCCGTATGACACTGGAAGAACGGACCCGGGAGGCGGTCCGGACGGAACTACAGCGACTCCTCGACCGGTACGGTGAGGTCGAAGTTGACCGCCAGACCGTAACCAACGAACCCGACCTGTTCGAGGCGGGACGAGACCTCGCCCAGGAGGGGTGGCTGGGCGACGCGGGGACCTGGGTCACTGACGATTCGGGACGTGTCCTGCTCATTCGACACGAGGGCGAGCCCGACACCTGGGGGACACCCGGTGGCGGTCACGAACCGGGGACCGACGACGGTCTCGACGGGACGGCCCTGCGGACGCTGACCGAACAGACCGGCGTTGAGGCCGACCTGGACTCGCTGTACTACGTCCGCTGGCAGACGGTCGTCAACGAGGCCGACGCCGACGACCGGCTCCACATGCTCAGCGTGGTGTTCGAGGGAACGGCTGTCTCGACCGACATCGTCGAGGGCGAGGCCGACCACGGCGTGCTGGCGGCGACGTGGTTCCAGAACCTCCCCGAACGTCTCCACGAGATTCCACAACGGAAGTCCGAGGAAGCCGAGTGAGTCGGTCAAAACCCGCTCGAAGCCTACTGAAGACACTTACACCGACGGGTGGAAGCGTCCCGTATGCGCCGCCGCCACTTCCTCGGGCTCTGTGGCTCGCTGGTCGCCGGGACCGCCGGCTGTCTCCAGGGGACCGACGGACCCGCCGACCCGCCGGAGCGTCGGACGGATCGCTCGTCGACGCCACCGACGACGGCATCCGGAACGGACCCTTCGGCTGTCGAGATCACGAGCGCAGCCGTCCAGCCGGGCGTCGTCGGCCCGAACACGCCGGATTCGATCGGCGTCTTCGACGAGTTCGGGCAGTACCTCGTCGTCCAGGTCGCGCGAGCGGGTCCTGCGTACGACGCCTTCGACTTTCGGTTCGACGGCCAGCTGTTCCCGTCGACCACGCTCCAGAGCGGGCTCTACCGGGACGACGAGTGGGGAGTCAGGTACAGTGACGGCAGCGGGCCGGTGCTGTTCGGGTTGCCGGAGACCGGCGACGCCAGCGACGCGCGGCTACAGTTCGGCGACCGAACGTGGGAACCGCCACAGCCGGTGCGCGACCGACTCGAAGCACCGCTACCGACGTTCGACGTGACGATGCGCGGCCCCGACCGGGTCGGGCCGGACAGGGACCCGGTACTGCTGGTGACGGTGACGAACGAGAGCGACCGCTCGGGCTGGTATACGCTCGCGCTCAACCGTTCCGGGCCGCTGATTGCGTCGGCACCGATCCGACGTATCGCCGGGACGCTCGAACCGGGCGAGGAGCGGACGATCAGCCACGACGCCCGGAGTCCGTTCTCGCCGGATGCCGATCCGAGTGCGGTGACCTACCGGCTCGACGTCCCCGGCGAGGACCGGGGACGCTCACACACGATCGAGCCGACAGAACGGACGAAGACGCCGGGCTGGACCGACGAGGGGACCGCGACCGCGAGCGGTACGGAGTGACCGATTCACTCGGAGACGGCCGCGGCGTCCTTGCGGACGAGTTCGTCGTGTTTACGGTCGACCCAGAGGGCGATGGGCCAGTTGTCGGGATCGTACGGGGCAGCGCCTTCGAGCAGTTCCATCCGGCCGACCGGCTCGGGCGGCATCGTCACGAGGCCCTCGTGTCGCTCGTCACCGATCGCCTCGATCGTGTGACGGGCGCCGCCCGGGAGGTAGACGAACTCGCGCGGTTGTACTTCGATGACCTGCTCAGTGCCGTCTTCCTGTGCTAGCGTGTAACGGGCTCTCCCGGCCAGACACAGGCAGACTTCGTCGAAGCTCGGGGTGTGGGTGTGCCAGTCGATCGTCGCGCCGGGACCCATCTCGAAGTACAGCTGTTTGAACTCGTTCGTGACACAGACGGGGTACGTCCGGATGTCCTCGCCGCCCTGCTGGACACAACTCGCGTCGTCGAGGGACACCTTGTACATCGTCTGGTCGGGGAGGTGGGTGTAATCGAGGGATCGCGGGGTCAGATCGGAACGGCTGTTCGAATCACTTTCGTCGCTCATACCGGAACAGCACCGACAACCGAGACGAGAGTAAAAAACGCTCCCCCGATTCAGACCGGCAACGCGAGCCAGGCGACGACGACAACGCCTGCGCCGACGACGGTGGAGCCGACGGCGTGGGTCCGCAACTCGTCGAGCAGGTCGTGGGAGTGTTCGTGCAGCGAACAGACCTCGTCGATCTCGCTGCCGGCCTCGCAGTTGGGCAGGAAGTCCATCGCGACGTGGAGGAAGATGCCCGCGGCGAACCCGAAGACGACGGCGTTGAGCGCCGGTGCCTGCGGGACGGCGAGCAGCGCCGACGGGATCGCCGTCAGACCGACGCCGGCTGCTGGCAACAGGAGTGCGGTCGCGGACTTCCCGTTCCGACTCAGCCGTCGAGCGGCCGCGTAGCCCGCGGGACCCTTGTGTGAGACGATCGCCAGTCCGAGCAGGAGGCCCAGCGTCGGCATCGAGCCGTAGACCAACCCGATGATGAGCCCGGCCGAGAGCGCGTGGGCGGCGATGGCCGCCGTCGTCGTGTCGAAACTCGTCTCGACGTGGGTGAGTCGATGGCCGATCGTGTGGCTCCCGTAGCCGACGACAAGCCCCAGCGCGATGCCGATGCCGCCGATGCGGGGTGAACCGGCCTGCCCGCCCAGTCCCATCGCCTGGGGGACCAGAAACATCGCTGCCGAGGTGACCATCGCCCCGCTGGCGAGTCCGTACCCCCAGACGAGCCGATGCGGGTTGGTCCGTTCAGCCCGCACGCTCAGCCACGCACCCGCGACCATCGCCGCGAACGCGACCCACGAGATGACGAGTACTTTGACGAGCCCGCCAGTGACGGCCAGTGCCGAGAGCGCGATCAGCACGACGACGCTGGCGACACCGACGAGAGACGGGCGATCGGGGTTATTAAAAACTCTAACTTCGTTAATAGCCATTAACTACTAACAACGCATAGTTACTAATAAATCCATCGGGTGATAGGACCGACAGCAGTGTCCGGGGGAGTGACGTGTATCACACACACAACGCTGTTTGGCAACCGTTTTATGGTCGTTCCGCCCCGGTGTAGAGACAATGAGTTCCCTCTCCGGAACGGCAGTTACGGTCGTCGGGGGCGGCTTCGGCGGGCTTTCAGCGGCCTGCTATCTGGCCGATGCCGGTGCTGACGTCCGTGTGTTGGAAAAGAACGACCATGTCGGCGGCCGAGCCTCACAACTGGAGGCCGAGGGGTTCCGGTTCGATATGGGTCCCTCCTGGTATCTGATGCCCGACGTCTTCGAGCGCTTTTTCGCGTACTTCGGGCGCGAGCCGAGCGACTTCTACGACCTGGAGCCCCTCGACCCCCACTATCGGATCTTCTTCAAGGACGGCGACCGACTCGAC
Organism: Haloarcula halophila; assembly: GCF_029278565.1. Classification (NCBI taxonomy): domain Archaea; kingdom Methanobacteriati; phylum Methanobacteriota; class Halobacteria; order Halobacteriales; family Haloarculaceae; genus Haloarcula; species Haloarcula halophila. The sequence continues at coordinate 2,840,246 of NZ_CP119559.1, forward strand.
GTGACCGGCGACCACGAGGAGATGCGTGACCTGTTCGAATCTTACGAACCCGGGGCCGGCGAGGCGTTCGACGACTACCTGGAGACCAGCGAGTCCCACTACGAGACGGCGATGAACAAGTTCGTCTACGAGGACCGCTCGCGCCTGCGTGACTGGATTGATCTGGACGTGCTGACCGCCGCACCGGTCGGGCTCCAGCTCATCGGCTCGATGCAGGGCCACGTCGAGGACTACTTCGAACACCCGAAGCTCCAGCAGATCATGCAGTACACGCTGGTGTTCCTCGGTGGCTCGCCGAAGAACACGCCGGCGCTGTACAACATGATGAGCCACGTCGACTTCAACCTCGGCGTCTACTACCCCGAGGGGGGCATCTACAGCGTAGTCGACGGGCTCGTGGAACTGGGGACCGACCTCGGAGTCACCTACGAGACGAGCGCGGAAGTCGACGAGATCACCCGCCGGAAGGACGGGTTCCTCGTCCAGACCAAGGCAGGCGACGTGTCACACCCCGACCGCGTGGTCGTCAACGCCGACTACGCCCACGCCGAGCGGGAACTGTTGCCCGACCACGAACGCCAGTACGACGACGACTACTGGGACGACCGGACCTACGCCCCGTCGGCGTTTCTCATGTACCTGGGCGTCGAGGGCGACGTCGAGCCCCTGGAACACCACACGCTCGTGCTCCCGACTGACTGGGAGCCCCACTTCGACGACATCTTCGAGGAACCCGACTGGCCCGACGACCCGGCCTACTACCTCTGTGTCCCCTCGAAGACCGACGACACGGTCGCTCCCGACGGACACTCGAATCTGTTCGCCCTCGTCCCCGTCGCGCCGGGACTCCACGACGGCGAGGCGATCCGTGAGGAGTACCGCGAGAAGATCCTGGCCGACATCGCCGAGAACACGGGCGTGGACCTGCGGGACCGCATCGTCTACGAGAAACAGTTCGCCGTCTCGGACTTCGGCGAGCGGTACAACGCCACGGAGGGCACCGCGCTCGGCCTGGCCCACACGCTGCGCCAGACGGCGCTGCTCCGGCCGAACAACCGCTCTTCGGCCGTCGACGGGCTCTACTTCACGGGCTCGTTTACGACGCCCGGCATCGGGGTCCCGATGTGTCTCATCAGCGGCGAACACACGGCACAGGCACTGATCGACGACGCCCAATGAGCACCGTCACGGACCGTCTCGCCGAGGTCGTCCCCTCGGAAGAGAGCCGTATCGGCTACCTACTGCGGCTCTCCCGACCCCGGTTCTGGCTCTACCAGGGCGGTCCGGTCATCGTGGCAGCGACCTACGCGGCCGACGGACCGGCCGAACTGTTCTCGCCGCTGTCGATCGCGCTGTTCCTGTATTTCACGGTGCCGGCCAACGTCTTCCTCTACGGCGTCAACGACGTCTTCGACGCCGATGTCGACGAGCACAACCCGAAGAAAGACGAGGGCCGCGAGGTGAGTTTCCGGAGCGAGGACGCCGCCGTCACCGCGACGATCGTCGTCTCCGGGCTCCTCGCGCTGGCGTTCGTCCCGTGGCTGCCGCCGCTCGGCCTACTCGCGCTCGGTGCGTGGGCGGTCCTCTCGGTGGAGTACTCCGCGCCGCCGATGCGGTTCAAGACCACGCCGTTTCTCGATTCGATCTCGAACGGATTGTATATCCTCCCTGGTGTCGTCGCCTACGCCGCCATCGAGGGGGTCGCGCCGCCGGCCACGGCCGTCGCCGGTGCCTGGCTCTGGACGATGGGGATGCACACCTTCTCGGCGATCCCCGATATCGAACCCGACCGCGCGGCCGGTATCGAGACGACCGCGACGTTCCTGGGGGAGTCCAACACCTACTACTACTGCGTGATGTGCTGGCTCACCGCCGCGTTCGTCTTCACCTACACCCACTGGGTGTTCGGGTTGCTCCTGTTGATCTACCCCGGACTCGTCTTCGGCATCCTCGGCATCGGCGTCGACATCGACGAGGCATACTGGTGGTATCCGGCGATCAACACCGTCGTCGGGATGGTGTTCACGATGCTCGGCCTGTGGGTGATGCTGTATGGCTGAGCTGCTGGGCTGGCAAGTCCCCGAAGACAGGGCGGCGGCGACCCGGCGGCTGGATGCGCTCGTCCGTGAACATCGGTTTACGATCGCCGTCGTCTTCCCGCTGGTCGGTGCAGTGACACTGCTTGCCAGCGCCCAGAACCTGCTCCCGCCGCCGCTGGCGTTCAACCCCTTCTTCGTCCTCTTCGGGACGCTCGTGATGCGCCTGCCGCTGGTCGCCGGGATCGCTCCCCTGCTCGATCGGAAGGCCGTCGCCGCCCTCGGGCTGTTGACGGCCTATTCGTACGGCATCGAACTGTACGGCGTCCGAACCGGTTGGCCCTACGGCGAGTTCACGTACGGCGTCGACCTCGGGCCGATGCTGCTGGGGGAGGTCCCGCTCGGCCTGCCGGTCTTCTTCTTCCCGCTGGTGTTGAACAGCTACCTGCTCGTGTTGCTCCTGCTCGGCCGACGCGCCGAGTCCGCTCTCCCGCGCCTGCTTGCGACGCTGGCGACGGTACTGCTCGTCGACCTGATACTGGACCCCGGCGCGGTGGCGATCGGCTTCTGGGAGTACGAACTGGGGCAGTTCTACGGCGTCCCCTGGCAGAACTACCAGGGGTGGCTCCTGTCGGGGTCGATCGCCGTGTTGCTGTTCGATCTGGGCTTCGACCGGGCAGGCCTCCGTCGCCGGCTGGAGTCCTGCGAGTTCATGCTCGACGACCTGGTGAGTTTCGTCCTCCTGTGGGGCGGGATCAACCTCTTCTACGCGAACTGGGTTCCCGTCGGGCTAGCGGCGCTGCTGGGGGGCAGTCTGCTCTGGACCGACCGCTTCGACTTCGACCTCTCGGAGACGCGACTGGGCCGGGCGGTCCGGCGCTGAGAAACCGGCAGGATCGACAGCCGTCGGCGGGTCTTTCAGCGTCGATCCCCTGTTCCAAACGATGACAGCGCTGTTCTCACCATTGGAACTCCGCGAGACGACGGTCCCGAACCGCGTGATGGTCTCGCCGATGTGTCAGTACTCCTGTGACGACAGGGACGGCCTGGCGACCGACTGGCACCGCGTCCACCTGGGCTCGCGTGCCGTCGGCGGGGCGGGTCTCGTGATGACCGAAGCCACCGCCGTCGAGCCGCGCGGACGCATCTCCCCGGAGGACCTGGGGATCTGGAGCGACGACCACCGGGCCGCACTGGAACCGATCACCGAGTTCGTCAGCGCACAGGGGAGCGTCCCGGCGATCCAGTTGGCACACGCCGGGCGGAAAGCCTCGACGAGTCGGCCCTGGGAGGGACACGAACCGGTCGCTCCCGAGGACGGCGGCTGGGACGTGGTCGGCCCCAGCGGCGAGCCCTGGCCCTACGACGGCGAGGCCCCCCGGACCGAGCAACTGGATCAGCAGGGGATCGAGCGGGTGATCGATTCCTTCCGGAGCGGTGCCGAGCGAGCACTCGCCGCGGGGTTCGAGGTCGCCGAGGTCCACGCTGCCCACGGCTACCTGCTCCACGAGTTCCTCTCGCCCGTGACAAACCACCGCGAGGACGACTACGGCGGCGACTTCGACGATCGGACCCGCCTGACCCGCGAGGTGACGGCGGCCGTCCGCGAGGTCTGGCCCGACGACAAGCCGGTCTTCGTGCGGATCTCCGCGACGGACTGGCTCCCCGACTGGGACGCCTGGACGGTCGAGGACTCGGTCCGGCTGGCCGACCAACTGGCCGACGTCGGCGCGAACCTGATCGACGTCAGCGGCGGCGGCATCCACCCACAGTCCCGGCCGGAGTCCGCCGGCCCGAACTACCAACTGCGGTACGCCGAACGCATCCGCGCCGAGACGGACAGCGACATCGCCGTCGGTGCGGTCGGCGGCATCACCACGCCGGAACAGGCCGAAGCGGTCATCGCCAACGAGCGGGCCGATCTGGCGATCGTCGGTCGGGAACACCTCCGGGACCCGTACTTCGCGCTCCACGCCGCCGACGCGCTGGACGCGACCGACGAGATCGAGGGACCGCCCCAGTACCGCCGTGCCATCGGGTTCTGACGCCGCGTCGGCTCAGACCGAATCCAGGTCCAGATCGACGGCGTACCAGTCGAGCACGAGCAGCAGGGCCGCGCCGACGACGCCGGCCGCCAGGAACGCCGCGGCGACCTCCGGGCTGAACCCCACCTCGTCGTGAACCTCCTGGACGGGCGCTCGCAGCGCGCCGACGACGAGCGCGACGAGGAACGCGAGCGTCGCCCGCCGGTTCCGGTCCAGCGCACGCCGGACGGCACGCGAGATGGTGAACAGCCCGACCAGCCCGCCCAGCATGAACGTCACGACCACGGTACCGTAGGCGAGCACGTCGCCGAGGCCACCGCCGGTGACGAGGCCGAGCAGCGAGTCGATGAACTCACTGAGGGTTTCGGACATCCGGGTGTACTGGCCGAGGATGACGAGCAACAGCGAGCCGGAGATCCCCGGGAGGATCATCGCACTGACGGCGATGGCGCCGGCGACGAAGACTACCAGGAGCCCGCCACCCTCCAGAAACTCGGCCTCGCCCGACAGCAGGAACGCCAGCAGGAAGCCGGTGACGCCGGCGACGGCCTGAAGCCGCGTCTCGACCGAGAGGTCCTGGACCAGGACGAACGCGGACGCGGCGATGAGCCCGAAGAAGAACCCGAACAGCAGCGTCGGGACCGTCTGATCGAGGATGTGGATGAGCCGCGTGACGAGAACGACGGCGATAGCGATCCCCGCACAGAGGCCGACGACGAACCAGCCGTCGGCCTCCTCAAAGACGGCGAGCGCGCCTCGGGGCGAGGGGCCGCCGTCGAGGGGCGTCAGCGCTCGCAGGAATCGGACGACGCGTTCGGGTGTGATCGCGTTGACCGCGCCGATGAGCCGCTCGTAGATCCCCGCGATGAGCGCGATCGTCCCCCCGGAGACGCCCGGAACGGCGTCGGCACTGCCCATGCAGATTCCGATCACGAAGGTCCGGAGCCACTCGCGGGCAGACGGCACCGAACTACGCAGCGTCGGCACCTCCTCGGGCACGGTCGTCATTGGCGATCATTTCTCCGATGGTGGTGAAGTCTCTTGTGAAGTCCCGACTCCGGGCTGTCGTCACGGTTCGTCCCGAGAGACACACTGTCACCCTACGGCCCCAGATACCCCCACGCCTGGAGCCGGTCGCCGTCGCCGTCGATCCAGCGCTCGCCGATGTCGTCCCGGTAGTACATGTTCGGCATCACGATGTCGTCGAGCCGGTCGTAACACTGCTCGCGGGCCTGTTGCATCGTCTCCCCCATGCCCGTGACGACGACCGGCATGCCGTTGTCGCCCGCGACCCGCCACTGGCCGTCGACCCGTTTCGCGTCCTCGATGTGGACGCCGTCGCGGTGATCGGTCTCGAAGACGACCGCGGCGTTCCGGGAGTTCTCGTCGTAGGTCTTCCCGTCGTCGAACGGGAACGGCGGCAGGACGACCCGCACCGCGACCTGATAGCCGCCGTGGACCGCCAGCTCGGGGTCGTTACCGTGTGCGAGGTCGTAGAAGAACTCGGCGGTCGAGGACTCGATCGATTCCTCCTGCAGTGCGATCGTCGGGTAGCCGAACCGCGGCGTGAACTCCAGTGGGTAGATCCCGTTGTCGTTCACGATACAGTTCAGGTCGATGCTCCCGACGTACCCCTCCTCGGCGAGCCAGCCTTCGAGTTTGCCGAACGTTTCTTTGAATAATTTGTTCTGTCCGGCCCAGAACATCGACGTTCCCATCTCGCCGGTCGAGGGACCGATGTTTCCCGGAAACAGCTTCTTGTGCTCGAAGTTGAAGTTGACCTGATCGATGAACTCTTCGCCGTCGAAGAACCCACAGATCGCGACTTCGACGCCGTCGACTTTCCGCTGTAGCTGGAACCCTTTCATCCGGTGGCCCCACGCCTTCTTGTACGCCGTCAGCACGTCAACGACGTCACTCCCGTCGTCTTCGTTGCCGACGTAGAGCAAGCGCTTGACGTTCTGGACTTCGCCCAGCGGTTTGATGACGTACGGGGCAGGGTTCTCTCGGACGTGCTGGATGCCGGCATCGAAGTCGCTGAAGACGCGGTGTTCGACGGTATTCACGCCGTGCTCTTCGAGAATCTCCATCGCGTAGCCGCGGTCCTCTTCGAGGTGGTCGGTGTTCGGTGTCCCGCCGACGACGGCTTTCCCCTGCTCGCGTAACTCCCGTGCGAGTTCGCCGGTCCCGATCTCCGAGCCGACCCAGATGTCGTCGAAGACGATCACGTCGGCCCACTCGACGTCCGCACGCCAGTCGTCGGTCTTCGGGACGAACCCGTCGCCGATCTCCCGGTCGCTCTCGGCTTCGATGTAGTATTTCACGTCGTGGCCCTCGCGATGGACCTGCCAGGCGAGATCGGTGATCAGCGCGGCGTCCAGCGAACAGAAGAGGAAGTTCCGGGTATCCATACGGTGACATCTCGCTGGCGGGGTAAATAGCTCCGCGCCGTCGGAACGGTTTTACCCCCCTTGGTCGAACGGCCGAGTATGACTCGCGAGGAACTCGGTGCAGCGAGCGAAGCACTCGAATCGGCCGCCGAATCGACAGACAGCGACGACGCCCGCGAACGCCTCTCGGAGCTGGCCGCACAGCTCGACCGGCTCTCGACGGCGGACCGCGGTCCCGACCACGGGCGACTCGCCCGGATTCAGTCGGCGCTCGACGACCTCGGTAGCGGCGACGGCAGCGACGTGGCGGCGTCGATCTCGGAGGCCGACGACCACATCAACGACTACCGCTCGGACCTCGACGGCGTCTGAGGCGGACCGTCCCGGTACTGTTTCTCGTCCGTGGGGGCCGGCGATACCGGCCCGTTCCCGGTCAGTAGATCGTGAGGTCGGTGAGCAGCGTCCGAAGGCGGTCGCCCGGATCGACGTCGACGCTGCCGGTCGGACGCGGCGCGGTCGCGGTCCCGTACCGATCGAACGCGGTCACCCGGCGGAAGGTGACCGTCCGGGAGGCGGGCAGGTCGCCCCGCTCGTCGTCGTCTGCCAGTGCTCTCGGATCGAAGATCACCGCACAGTCGTCGACGACCCGGCTGAGCCGCCCGTTTCCGTCGAGGGTGACACGGACCCGACACCCCTCGCTCAGCCGTTCGATCTGCCGTGGGAGCACCACCGCCTTGGCGTAGGCGTCGCGGTCGGTGAGTTCGTAGGTCCCGCTGTCGACGGTGGTCCACGCCGCGTCGTGGGGACGGAGAACGTTTCTGAACATCCCCGAGTCCTCGATGGCCTGCTGGGAGTGGCGTGGCTCGGCACCCAACTCCGGCCGTGTCGTGACGCTTTCGGGTGCCGGTGCGGTCCAGCTCTGGAGGCTCTCGCTGTCGGTCAGGTAGACGACCGAACTCGTCGGGAGCGACTCCGCTGTCACGTTCGTCCAGTGGAACAGGCCGAGCAACCCCTGATACGGTTGCGGGCTCGGCTGTGGTGGTGCCCGCTCGGTCGTGAGGACGTAGCAGTGTTTCCGGCGGGAGTGCTCGTGGTGCTCGCGGACGCGGCCGACCCGGTAGCCGCTCTCGCCGGCACTGTCGCGTGTCACGGTCACTGTCGTGATCGCCCGATGATCGGCGGCATAGCGGTGTCGGGCCGCGTCGACGATCCGCTCGTTTGGCGTCTCACCGGCGGGGAGGTCTGGGTCGTACGGCCGGAGGTCGGCGACGCGGACGCCGGCGTAGCCGAACAGCCCTGCCGCCGCGGTCCCTGCGGCCGCGAGGTAGCTCCGTCGGTTCATCCCGCTCCCTCCTCGGTCGCTGTCGGTCGGGACTGGTACTCGTCGAGTGCGACGGAGGTGTCCTCGTCGGCCCCCTCCCAGATGAGACGCACTTCCGTGGTCCGGTCACAGGGGTGGAGCAGCGACGCGCCGGGTTCGACGGGGAACGAGTCGACCGGCGGTCCCATGTCGCCGTATCCCGCGTCCTCGCTTGCGGCCCAGAGCGTCTCGGTGTCGTCGGAAACGACGTAGAGGGCGCTCGTGTTCGTTGCTGTCAGGGCGTTCCCGCGGTCGAATCGCACCTCGTAGCCGGACTCCTCGGGCCGCCACTCGAAGGAGAACAGGGCGTTGGGCGGGGACTGCGGGTACCCCTCCGTGGAGGGCTCCGAGGGGGCGAGGCCACAGCCGGCCAGGGCGGTCGCGGCCGCGGTGACGAACGTTCGTCGGAACACACCGTCGAATTATCTAACCGGCGACATAAGCTTGTCTCCACTCGCCTCGTTCGTGGTCCTACTCCCCGTCGATCAACTCGTCGGCCAGAATCGGCACGAAGGTCCCGATGTCGGTGACCATCCCGACGGCTTGGGCAGAGCCACGATCGAGCAACTGCGTGACCGTCGCGGGATTGATATCGACACAGACGACCCGAGCCGTCGAGGGTAGACAGTTCCCGACGGCGACCGAGTGCAACAGCGTCGAGAGCAGCAACACCATGTCGGCCTCGTGGGCCTGCTCGCGGATGGCGTTCTGTGCCTCGACGGCATCGGTGATGGTGTCGGGCAGCGGGCCGTCGTCGCGGATCGACCCGGCCAGGACGAACGGCCGGTCGTGCTCGACGCACTCGTACATGACGCCGGACTCGATGGTCCCGGACTCGACGGCGGCCTCGATAGAGCCCTCGCGGATCACCTCGCTGATGGCGTAGATGTGGTGTTTGTGGCCGTGGCGGGGGTGATCGAGCGTCTCCGTGTCCATCCCCAACGAGGTGCCATAGAGGTCCCGCTCGATGTCGTGGACGGCGAAGCCGTTGCCGGCCGAGAGCATGTCGACGTACCCCTCTCGGACCAGGCGGGCGAGGTCCTCGCGAGCGCCGGAGTGGACGAGCGCGGGGCCACAGACCGCGAGGACGGTTCCGCCCTCGTTTTTCGTCTCCTCGATCGCCGTCGCGACCTTCCGGATCGTCGACTCCGAGGGCCGTTCCGAGGAGACGCCGCCTTTCATGAAGCCGAAGGCACCGCCGGTGTCCCGCGGCCGGTCCGGGGGCCGGACACGGATGCCGGTGTCGCCGGTGACGATCAGATCGCCCGCCTCGACGGCGTTGAGGACCTTCGTGTACGCTCGGGGGTCGCCCGTTGGACTCCGATCGCCGTCCTCGACGACCACGGCACAGTCCATCTCGATGTCGTCGACCGTGAGCCACTCGCCCTCGTAGCGGATATCCGTCGGGTGGTTCGTCGTCGAGTAGAAGCCGTGTGGCACCACTTTGTCGGCGGGAGCGGGTTCGAACGTCGCGTCCTTGGGGTCGGCGGGGTTCGCGCCGATCTGGTGGAGTTCGTGGACGATCGTCTGGAGGGCGTCCTCGTCGTCGGCCTCAACCAGCAGGCGGGCGTAGGACTCCTCCTCCTTCCGCCGGCCGATGTCGAACGCCTCGACGGTAAAGGAGCCGCCCAGGTCCATGATGAGGCCGAAACAGGACTGCATCGTTCCGGAGTCGATGATGTGTCCCTCCAGTTCGACGACGCGGGAGACGGTCATGGGGGGACTGAGAAGGCAAGCGAGTAAGTCGGTTTGGGTGGGCCGCAGACGCGCGTTCTCCGAAAGGATCAGTGGGCAGACATCCCGGAGAGGACGTTCAGACAGTACACGCCCGCGACGATGAGACCGATCCCGACGAGGCCGGCCGCGTCGACGGACTCCTCGAAGACGACCACGCCGATCGCTGCGACGCCGACGACACCGAGTGCGGCCCAGGTCCCGTAGACGACGCCGACCGGGAGTTCTTCCAGGGTAAGCGAGACGAGGTAGAAGGCAAGCCCGTAGCCGATCACCACCCCGAGCGTCGGGACCGGGTTCGTAAAGCCATCCGAGAGTTTGAGCGCGGTCGTCCCGACGAGTTCGGAGACGATCGCGCCGCCGAGTAGTACGTACGGGTTCACGCCCGGTGGTGGTCGTCCATCGACGTTGGTGGTTGTGGAATACGCTGCCACTTGCGGTCGGTTTTCCGGTCCGACCGTGACCCCGCCGAGGCGGACGAGACCCGTAGATTCTACTCCCGGGCGGGCGCTACCGACTGTCGATGACCGATCTCGGGGAACTCGGCCTCTCCAGTTACGAAGCGCAGGTCTACCGCACGCTACTGATCACGGGTACCGGGACGGCGGCAGCGATCTCCGAAGCGAGTGACGTCCCGAGAGGGCGGATCTACGACGTCCTCAACGGTCTCGAAGCCCGACAACTGGTTCGGACCCGCGGGACGGACCCGACCGAATACGTCCCGGTGGCTCCCGACGAAGCTGTCCAGCGACTCCTCGCCGAGCGCGCGGCGCAACTCCGCGCGGAGTGGCTCCGGTATCGGGAAGTCGCCGAGACGGTACGGTCGAACCTGCTCCCGACCGTCCCGGCCGACGCCGACGTCTGGCTCGGCAGGCTGGGGGGCGAGGAGATGCAGACGGCGCTGGGGGAGCACGGACGGACGGCCACCTCGTCTGTCCAGGCTGTGGTCGGCCCACCGTACGAGTCGGCTCCGTGGGAGACACTCCATCGGGAAGTGGCGGCGTTTCTCGACGGGGTCGGACCGGACGTCGTCGTCTCGCTGGTGGTCAGCGAGACGGTTCTGGACACACTCCCGGCAGCGTTCTTCGACACTGTCGATGCCCAACCGACCGAGGTCGACATCAGGGCAGTTCCGGAACTACCGGTGTCGTTCGACGTCGTCGACCAGACGGTGACGACGATCGATCTCCCACATCCACAGGACGGTGCCGACCGGATCGGCGTCCTCGCGATCCAGGACAGCGATATCGTCGAGGAGTTCGACTGCCAGTTTCAGGCGCTGTGGGCCGACGCGGTTCCGGTCGGGGAATAGCCTCACTTTCACCCCGACTTCGGCGGCCGGCAGCGCCGGACCGATTCCCCCGAGCATCGACCGCGGGGCTCCGGTACCGTCCGGATAAACACCAGCCTGCAGAGCCGGGAATGCCCAGAGACACTGCGACCGGTTCACGATCACATGTCGAACTCGCTGGAAGTCGTCTCAGACGACGCCCCGATCAGACCTGCCGCGTCAGTGCCCGTCGACGCGCCGTTCGACGGTCCAGGCCGTGTCGTTGCTGTCCCGAAGCCGATCGTAGAACCGTCGCAGCCCTTCGGACTCGGTCGTCGGGAGGACGTGGAGCCGGACGCTGCCGTCACGGACGGCGACACGGAACACGTCGGCTGTCTCCTCGTCGCGGACCAGCCATAGCGGCATCGGCAGGTCGTGGAAATCACCGTAGCGGTACGGGCCTGCCGTGAGGATGTCGAGGACGCTCGTCGCGAGCGCACCGTCGTCGAACGACCGGCCGGGGAGCAACCGAAACTCCGTCCCGCCCTCGTACTCGACCCCGCTGTCGTGGGGGAAGCGCCGCTGTGGCCGAGCGGGGATGTCGAAGGACGGGTCGGTGCTCATCGGCTCTGTACCGGGCTTGGGCGCCTGCGGGATTAAAAACATGCCCCGTCTCAGGCCGATTCGAGCACCTCGACGGCCCGGTCGACGGCTGTGGGTGTGGCCCGCGCCATCGCCGTCGCGATGACGTAGCCGACGACGGCGTCCTCGACGCGTGACGCTCTGACGTCGCCGTCCAGTCGGCCCAGTTCCCAGTCGGCCCTCGAGACCGAAGAGCTTGCGTCGCTGACGACTGCCCGGGCCAGAGGTGTCGACTGACTGTCTTCCAGTGCCGTCTGGAGTGCCTCGTGGGCCGTCTGTCGATAGCGCTGGACCGCCTCTCGACTCTCGACCCGGAAACTCTCGCCCTCGTCGAGCCGCTGCTGGACGCGGTCGCTCGCGCCGTGGACCGACAGGAGGCGTGCGCCGTCGACGACGCCGCTCGCCGGTCCAGGACGGGTTCTGACGGTCTCTGCGCTGTCTTCGGCCCGCCAGCGGAGACTGTCGAGCAGTTCCTCCCGTGGCCCCCATTCGTCGGCCGTCTGCTCGGGCGGCAGTCCGGATTGGCGTTGCTCTACGTCTGCGGCCAGCGTCTCCTGTGCGCTCCGGAGCACGGCCTCGACCGTTCCCACATCAGCAGGGAGCGACTCGGTAAACCGTTCGGCGAGGTGCCGGGCGCTGTCGAGGCGTGCCTGGACCGACTCGATCTCCTCGCCCCATTCGGCCACCGTCAGGAGCGTCCCGCCGTGGGAGACGTGGACGCGGTCTTCGTCCGTCGCATGCTCCAGTGTCTCCTCGATCTCACCGTGGACGACCGCGGCCCTGACCGGATCGTCGCCGACGTACTCGTACTGCTCGCGGAACGACCGGGCCGACGAGACGGCCTCGCTGCGCTCCCGGCGTAGCTCCGGCACGGTCCGCCCATCGGTGACGAACGCCCACCCTTCTGCGGCGTACCGGGCCCGCTCGCGGGCCTGTCGGAGCGACGTGAGCGCGGTGAGTTCCGTCGATGCTTGCAGGGCCTCGTCGAGGTTGGCTCGCGCGTCGGCGGCGGCCGAGGTGAGGTGGCCTCGGATGTGCCCGTTCGGGATGTCGTCGGGACCGAGCGGTGTCGGGAGTTCCGACAGCAGCGACGTCGTTCTGGACCGTTCGGCTTCGAGGTGTGCCGTCCCGATGTCGACCGGGACCGACGGCGGGACGGGCCGGTCGGGATACTCGTCGTCCTCGACGTCGGGGAAGCCGTAGGTACTGATCCGTGGCTCCTCGCTGTCGGTGACGTTGTCGAGTGCCGAACAGCCGGCGAGCGCGCCGACGCCGACGAGCGAGAGGAACCCGCGGCGGGTCGTGGTATCCCGCATCAGGCGTCACCTCCCGATGTCGTCTCGGTGGACCCGGAGCCGGATTCGGCGACGGTCGTCGCCTCGCCATCACCGCTTTCGGCGGTCCCAGCGTCCGACTCGTCCCCGCTGTGCTCCGGGGCCATCTCCGGCCCCCGGTTGCACGTCCCCGACCCGACCGACGAGCCGTGGCTGTTGATCTCGTCCTCGTCGAGTGGGGCCGGGATGCGGATGAGCCGTGCCTCGACGACCCGGTTCTCGACCGCACAGGCCTCGTTGTACGGGCGGATCGTCCGGGCGTAGTCGGTTTCGATGTCGTCGGGCGACCAGGAGACGCTACACAGCGTCAGCTCGAAACACTCCTCGACGCGGTTGGTCTCTAAATACAGCGTCTCGCTCGCGAAGTCGGTGGCGTCGAGAAACGCAGTGACCCGCTCCTTCCCGTCGATGTCGGCGACGGCCACGCGGTCCGCGCGTTCGGGCGAATCGACGAGCGTCGACGCGATGTGGAGCCGTCGGTCGTCGGGGTCGGGCCGCTCGCCGTCCCCGTCCGGGTCGGTGAGCCAGATCGGCGGCCGTTCGCTGTCGGTCCGGAGGACCACGCTGTCGGGGTCGGTCGCGCGGCCGCTATCGGGCGGGGCGTCGTCGCGTTCGCCGGCCGTCGCTGTGCTACTCGCCGAACCGCCCGTCAGCCCGCTACACCCGGCCAGGGCGGCTGCGATGCCTGCGGCTCCGTGGAGGAAACGCCGTCGCGTTGGAGGGACCATTGTCTCGCCCTCGACTGCGAGCGCCAGGGGTATATTCTTCCTGGCTCGGCGATGGGCCGTGTTTTTGTCCGCTCGGTCCCTGGAAGCGGGTATGTGTGGCCGGTACAGCCTGTTCACGCCGCCCGACGAGATCGAGCGCCGGTTCGGAGCGACCTTCGAGGCACCGTTCGAGCCGACCTACAACGCCGCGCCGAGCCAGTCGCTCCCGGTCGTCACCAGCGATGCTCCCGAGACCATCCAGCGGATGGAGTGGGGGCTGATCCCCTCGTGGGCCGAGGACCGCTCCGAACACGGCCACATCAACGCTCGCGCCGAGACAGTCGAGGATCGGGCGTCGTTCGCGGACGCCTACGAGGCGCGCCGGTGTCTGGTCCCCGCCGACGGATTCTACGAGTGGGTCGACCGCGAGGGCGGCAAACAACCGTACCGGGTCGCACTGCCGGAGGACGAACTCTTCGCGATGGCCGGCCTCTACGAGCGCTGGCGCCCGCCACAGCGACAGACCGGGCTCGGCGAGTTCGGTGCGAGCGGCGAGGGCGGCGAGGACGACGTCGTCGAGACGTTCACGATCCTGACGACCGAGCCGAACGACGTGGTCGCACGGCTCCACCACCGGATGGCCGTCGTCCTGGCACCCGAGGAGGAGTCGACGTGGCTCGCGGGCGAGGCCGACGACCGCGCGGCCGTGCTCGACCCCTACGACGGGCCGATGCGGAGCTACCCGGTCTCGACGGCGGTCAACAGCCCTGGCAACGACCACCCGGGACTGATCGAGGAAGTCGACGCGTAGGAACCCACAGTATTCTGGTGGGTTGCTTACCGGCCCGACTGGGCTACGGCAGTGTATGCAGACATCGGTCGAGCCAGAGCCCGAGGGTCCAGTCGCCACAAGCGTGACAGATCTCGTCGGCGAGACGCCGCTGGTCCGTCTCGACGCCTTCGCCGAGAACCTCTACGGGAAATACGAGGCAGCAAACCCCTACTCGGTCAAAGACCGGATCGCACTGTACATGATCGAGGCCGCCGCCGAGTCGGGCGCGCTCCCGCCGGACGGCACCGTCGTCGAGGCGACGAGCGGTAACACCGGGATCGGGCTGGCGATGGTCGCGGCCGCGCGGGGCTACGACTGCGTGTTGACGATGCCCGAGTCGATGAGCGAGGAGCGCCGACGCCTGCTGTCGGCGCTGGGCGCGGAGCTCGAACTCACGCCCGCCGACGACGGGATGGGCGGCGCGATCGACCGGGCCGACGAACTCGCAGCGGCCGAGGACGCCGTCCGTGCCCGTCAGTTCGAGAACGCGGCGAACCCCCGCGCTCATCGGGAGACGACCGGCCCGGAGATCTGGCGTGACACCGACGGCGCGGTCGACGCCGTCGTCGCCGGCGTCGGGACCGGCGGGACGATCACCGGCATCTCGGAGTATATCAAAGAGCGACAGGGTGCCGCCCTCACGTCGGTCGCCGTCGAGCCCGAGTCCTCGCAGTTGCTCTCGAACGACGACCCCGACAGCCACGACATCCAGGGGATCGGCCCCGGCTTCGTCCCGGACATCCTCCGGACGGAGCTACTTGACGAGGTCAGGACCGCGAGTGCCGAGCAGTCCCGGACGGCGGCCCGGCGACTGGCCAGCGAGGAAGGGCTGATGGTCGGTATCTCCTCCGGGGCGGCGCTACACGCCGCGACGGCCTACGCCGAGGACAACCCCGGAGAGACGGTCGTCGCCGTCCTGCCGGACACGGGCGAGCGGTACCTCTCGACGGAGCTGTGGGCCTGAGACCCCTCAGCGGACGAAGTCGTGTGCGCTCTCGTCTTTCGAGAGCGGCCGGGTGTCGTCGCCGTCGGCGAAGGCTTCGCCCGCCAACAGGAGGTAGATCGAACCCCCGGCGGAGACAGCCAGTCCCACCAGCGGGACGCCGACGCCGGTCCCGCCCAGAAGCGGCGTGATCTGGAGGACGGCAACGCCGGCGAACGCGACGATACCGAGGGTCCGCCCCCACCCCTTCCGGAGCACGATCCCGATGCCAGCGGGGAGGAGGACGGTACCGGCGACAGTCTGGGCGGCGGCGAACGCCACTGCCGGGAGCGATCCCAGGGCAAAGAGGAGCGCTGTCACCCCGGATACGGCTTGGAGGAACCCGAGACCGACGGCGAGTGCGCCCACGACGGACACCCCTGGATCGGTACCTGGACGTGCCATACGCCGGTTTCATACACCGGTCGGTAAGTGTCTTGTCACGAACGGTCGGGAGAACGAGCGGGGTTACTGGACGCGACCGAACGCGAGCGTCCCGCTGATGGACTCGATGTAGGCGGTGACGACCTGCCCCTCGCGGGCACCGGAGACGAAGATGGTGTACTTGCCCTTCTCGGCGACGCCGTCGCCCTCGCGGCCGGTACCGGTGATCTTGACCTCGTAGGTCTCGCCCTCTTCGAGGGTCGGACGGTCGTGTTGTTGGGTGGAACTCCCGCCTTTCGCGACCGGGCGGAAGGCACCACAGGCCTGACAGCGGAGCATGTCGACGCCGTCCTCGGTCTTGAGGACGGTGTCGGGAAGGCCACACTCCGAACAGGTGACGTACTCGGCGACGTAGGCGTCGATGGCGGCCTGGAAGTCAGCGATGTCGAACGAGCCGTTGTAGCGGGCCTCGTTGCCGTCGAACTGGCCGTTGGTCCCGAACTCCCGCTGGATCGCGCGGTGGAGGTGACGCGACTCCCGGGAGAGGGCGTCGGCGATGGCGCCGAGGTTCGTCAGTCGTGTGAACGCCCCGTCTGTCTGTCCCTCGGGGTCGGGGACCGAGAGCCGTTCGCCGGCCTCTCTGGGCTGGTCCGGCAGTACGTCGTACGCTCGGTCGAGTGCCTGCTCGTAGTTCATACGGAATCCTGTGGCCACAGACGTAAAGCGTCTCTGTGAGGAGTGGTGACAGACGCCTGCCGTTACGGTTCCAGGACGACCTTCCCGCTGGAGGCGCGGCTCTCGATGTGCTCGTGGGCCGCGGCGGCGTCGGCTAACGCGAACGTCTCGCCGACGATCACTTCCAGATCGCCGCTTGCCAGCCCCTCCTGGAGGTCCGGAACCGCCGCCATCACCCGTTGTGGCTCGTGGACGAGGCCGCGACCGAGGTGGTAGCCGATGGCTCGCTGGTTGGCGAACAGGAGGTCGCTGGTCGAGAGCGATCCCGGGCGACCGCTCGCGGCTCCGTAGACGACCATCCGGCCGAACTGCCGCAGTGCGTCCAGCGACTCGCTCGACGTGTCGCCGCCGACGCCGTCTAACACCAGGTCGACGCCGTGCTCGGTCTCGGCGTGGACCGCCTCGACGAAGTCGTCCTCGGTGTAGTTGATCGGGTGGTCACAGCCCAACCGCTCCGCGAGCCCGAGTTTCTCGGCCGTACTGGCGGTCCCGAACACCTCCGCGCCCGCCCGACTGGCCAGTTGGACCGCGGCCGTCCCGACGCCGCCGGCGGCCGCGTGGATCAGCACCGACTCCTCCCCCTCTAGCTCGCCCCACTCGAACAGACAGTTGTGGGCGGTCAGGAACTGGACGGGAAAGCCCGCGGCCTCGGTCAGGCTCATCTCGCCGGGGATGGGGAACGTGAGCTGTGGATCGGCCAACGCGTACTCGGCGTAGCCGCCCTCGTCGACCAGCGCGACGACGCGGTCCCCCTCGTCGAGCCCCACGTCCTCGCCGACGGCGTCGATCCGACCGGCGACCTCCATCCCGGGGACGTAGGGCGGCTCCGGTCCACCCTCGTAGTGGCCCCGCCGCTGCATGATGTCCGCGAAGTTGATGCCCGCCGCTTCGACCTCGATCCGGAGCTGGCCCGGCCCCGGCTCGGGAACGGCCCGCTCTGTCACCGACAGTCCCTCGCGGCCGCCGAACTCGGTCACTTCGATAGCATCCATAGTCTATCGAACCGTCGCCATGCCCCTCAACCCTTCTGAACGGCGAGCAACGCTGTCCGGGTTTCAACACTCCCCAAGCGGAATCCGGAGGCCGTCGCCGGCCCGCTCGACGGTCGTTCCGAACGGTCCCGAGAGCGTCCGCATCCGCTCGCGGAGCCACTGTGCGGCCGTCTCACTCGCCGCACCGACCGCCGAGTCGTCGATCTCGACCGGTACCAGGCGCAACGCCCGGAGGGTTCCGTCGGCGACGACCAGTTCGAACAGGAAGCTCCGGTCGTTGTGGAGTCCCTCCTTGATCAGGTAGTCGTCGACGTAGTCCCCGGCGTCGTAGATGATCGGTCGACCGCGGTAGGTCTCGACCCCCTGGATCACGTGGGCGCTGTGGCCGTGGACAACGTCGACGCCGCGGTCGATCAGCCAGCGGGCGACCCGCTGTTGCCCCTCCGAGGGCCTGACCTCCCAGTTCGGCCCCCAGTGCAACGTCGCCACGAGCAGGTCCGGATCCCGTTCCCTGGCTCGGGCCAGTGCGGCGTCGACCCGCCGTTTCGACAGCGGATCGCCCGTCGACAGCGTCGTGAACGCCGTTCCGGGACTGTCCCCGCGGGCGGCGTACAGCGGCGCCTGGTCGGTCAACGCGACGACCGCGATCTCGATCCCGCCGACGGTCACCGTCGCCGGTGTGAACGCGGCGGTCCGGTCGCTGCCCGCGCCGGCCGTCGCGATCCCGGCGGCTTCGAGGTGCGTGACGGTATCGCGGAGCGCTTGCGGCCCGAAATCGAGCAGGTGGTTGTTCGCCAGGCCCGCGACACTCGTCCCCGCTGCGTCGAGTGCCGGGACGGCCCACTCCGGCTCGGCACGGAAGTAGAACCCTCGGCCGGGCGTGCGCTGCCCTCGGTCGGAGACACAACACTCCAGGTTCAGGACGAGACCGTCGAGCGCGCGCAGGCGGTCGATCGTCGATCCCCAGACGCCGACCGGATCGCCGTCGCGCCAGGTCTCGTCGACGTTCCGGCCGAGCATCACGTCCCCGGCGAACCCGATCCGGACCGGGCCGTCGCTCTCGACGGGCGGCGGGCACGTGGGCTCGGGAACGCGGCCGAGACAGCCAGCGATCCCGGTTCCGGACAGCACCGACGCCAGGAACGCACGACGGGTCGGCTGCACAGGCGTCTTTCGCCGCCGTCGGTCTTGAACCCAGTGGACAAACCCGACGCCGCTTTCGGACGGTGATTCGGTACAAACTGTTATGCGTCTCCCAGCACGTCTCCACGTGTGAAAGGACACGGGGGCGGCACGAACTGGGGGCGATCGAGCGATGGAACACTGCTATCCATCCGTTCGGAGAGCGTATCGAACACGGTCCGCCAGGACCGGCCGAAGGCTGTCAGTCGCCGGCCGGGAGGAACTGACGCTCGATGAGCCTCGAACAGCACGTGACCGTCGCGATCGCACACGCGATCGCCGAGAGCGAGGGACGAGCGCCACACCGACTGGGCTACTCACTGGCGAACTACGTCGACACCGACGCCATCGAGCGGTTGGCACAGATGGACAACCACGAGTGGGAACTGACGTTCTCGGTCCCCGGCCACGAGGTCACGCTCGACGGTGACGGAACGATCACCCTCGACGGTGACGTCGTCAGCCAACCGGACCGTGGTGAGTTCGGCGAGGGAGACTGACCGTCCGGCGGGGTCGTGCCTACCTGACTGTGATGACGTGTGCGTCCTCGGGTGCGAACGTGACGGTCGCCGTCCCCGTGGGCGGTGATCGGGTCCGGAGCCGGAGCGGTCGGCCGCCCCAGTCGAGGTGGACGCGGGTCGTCTCGCCGAGGAACTCCGCGCTGGTCACCGTCGTCGACAGCGCGTTCGGTCCGTCGCCGACGGCGAGTCGCTCCGGCCGGACACAGAACGTGATCTCGTCACCGCGAGTAGCCGCCCCCTCCAGTCCGACCGTCAGCGTCTCCTCGCCGACCGACACGTCCGCGACCCGCCCGTCGGCGGTCTCACGGAGGTCGGTCACCGTTCCTTCGATGACGTTGTTGTCGCCGATGAAGTCCGCGACGAACGGCGTCGTCGGCCGCCGATAGATCTCGCGGGGCGGGCCGACCTGCTCGGGGGTTCCGTCCCGCATCACCGCGACTCGGTCGGAGATCGCCAGCGCCTCCTCCTGATCGTGGGTGACGTAGACGGTCGTGATCCCCAGTTCCTGCTGGATCTCCCGGACCTGGACCCGGAGCCGTTCGCGGAGTTTCGCGTCCAGTGCGCTCATCGGCTCGTCCAACAGCAGGATCTCCGGACCCGGTGCCAGCGCACGGGCGATCGCGACACGCTGTTGTTGCCCGCCCGAGAGCGTGTCGGGGTCCCGATCGGCCATCCCCGGCAGGTCGACCAACTCCAGGAGCTCCCGGACGCGTTCGCTGTCACTGACCCCGCCCGGCGGCTCGGCGAAGTTGAGCCCGTAGGCGACGTTCTCGCCGACGCTCATGTGTGGGAACAGTGCGTAGCTCTGGAAGACGACGCCGACGTTGCGCTCCTCGGGCGGGACGCCGGTGACCGACGCCCCGTCGAAGCGGACGACCCCGTCGGTCGGTCGCTCGAACCCCGCCAACAGCCGGAGCGTCGTCGTCTTCCCACAGCCCGAGGGGCCGACGAGCGTGAAGAACTCGCCGTCGCGGATCGACAGGGAGAGTTCCGAGACGGCCGTGGTCTCGCCGTACCGCTTTCTCACGCCGTCGAGTTCGACGGCCGGTTCAGAAGCCAACGTCTTCACCTCCCAGTCGGTCGATGACGAAGAAACTCACGCTCGTGACCGCGAGCAAGACCACGCCCATCGCCGTCGCCGGCCCCAGCCGCCGGCCGATGAACCGCTCGATGGCGATGGGCATCGTGAACTGGCTCGTCCCGGTCGCCAGTACGACCGTCGCGGAGAACTCGCCGATCGAGAGCGCGACGGCGAAGGCCGCCCCGGCGACGACGGCCGGCCAGACCAGCGGCAGTTCGACGTCGATCAGCGTCCGCGCCCGCGGTGCCCCCAGGGCGCGTGCGGACTCGACGAGCGACTGGTCTAAGCTGTCCAGTTCCGGCCCGACGGTCCGGACGACGAAGGGGTAGCCGCCGACGGCGTGTGCGCCGACGATCGCCAGCGCGCCGCCGACGGCAAGCCGCGTGTCGCCGATCTCGACACCGAAGACCAGCCCGCGGAGCAGGCCGAGGCCGACGACGATCCCCGAGACCGACAGCGGGGCCATCGCCAGCGCGTCGACGAGTTTCCGGCCCCGGTAGTCCCGGGTCGTCAGCACGGCCACGACCACGCCCATCGGCAGCGCGATCAGCAGCGACGCCGCGGCGAACAGCACGGAGTTGACCACGGCGTCCCAGGGCTTGACCTGGAACGCCGCGCCGGTCGCCTGTCGGCGCAGGAGGAACTGATAGTGGGTCAGCGTCAGCCCGTCCGGGCCGGTGACACTCGCCAGCAGCATGCTCGCGATGGGGCCGACGAACACCGCCAGCGCGAGCACGGCGTAGGCGGCGAGTCCCAGACGAGGAACCGTCTCTCGGAGGGACCAGCGGTCGGGAACGAGGGGCTTCCGCGGGAGCGGGTCGCCGCCGCTACGCTGGACGGTGTTGCGGGCCTCGTACCGGAGATAGGCGTACAACAGCCCCAGCGAGATGCCCAGTTCGATCAGCGCGAGCGCCGCCGCCTCGGCGTAGTCGAACTCGCCGACGAGCCGATAGACGAACACCTCGACGGTCGCCAGTTGGTAGCCGCCGAGCGCGAGCACGATGGGGAACGTGCTGAAGGTGAACACGAACGTCAGCGCGGCCCCCATCAGGACCGCCGGATACAGTTGCGGCGCGACGACGTCCCGGAAGGCTCGCAGCGGGCTCGCACCGAGGCTACGGGCCGTCTCGACCGCGCTGGCGTCGACCGACTCCCAGGCGGCCGTCGTCACGCGGGCCACCAGCGGCGCGTTGTAGAACGCGTGGGCGATGATCACCGCCTCCAGGGTGAACAGCAACTCGACTCGCTGGAGTCCCGCTGCGGTCAGAACGCCGTTCAGCGTCCCGTTCCGGCCGAACGTGGCGACGAAGCCGACCGCGACCATCATCGACGGCAGGACGAACGGGAGGATCGTCAGCGACCGCAGCGTCCGCCGGCCGGGGAACTCGTAGCGGGCGAGCAGGTAGGCCGCCGGCAGACCGAGCGCCACGCTCGCGACCGACGAGACCGCGGCCTGGTAGGCGGTGAAGCCGACGATGCCGAGCCGCCGGTCCGGCGAGAGCGTGGCGCGGGCGACCGCCGCCGGCGAGTCCCCGGTCAGCAACCGCGCGGGCTCGCCGAAGTAGAACGGGTCCGAGAGCATCGTCCAGAACACCGACAGCGTCAGCCGGCCGTCGACGAAGATACTGTCGACGAAGACCGTCGAGATCGGGTAGTAGAACAGGACGACGAGGACGAGCAGGGTTCCGGCAGCCAGCGCAGGCAGCGCCCGTCGGTCGAACTGCCGCCGGATCGCCTGCCGGAGCCCCGGTTTTCCCATCACCCGGTGGTCAAACCTAGTGGTACTTAGCTCCCGCGTTCCCCTGCCATCGACTACGGGACAACAGTATTGTCGCCGCGGAGAGAACGGACGCGTATGTCCGACAGCAGCCGGTCGGAACACGGCGTTCGCCGACGATTCGCCGACGCGCTCTGGCGGCGACACGCGAACCCGCTGAGTGGGTGGTACCGGGCCGTCGTCCTCCCGCTCCTGTTGTACGGTATCTACACCCGCCGGCCACGGCTCGTCGTCGCCGCGTTGACCTTTACCGTCGTCAATCCGGTCCTGTTCCCGCCGCCGGAAGACGCCGACGCCTGGATGACGCGGGTCGTCCTCGGCGAGCGGATGTACTACCGCCACCGCGAGGGCCGTCGACCCGTCGACCTCCTCAACTACGTGAACGGGCCGGTCAGTGCCTACGCAGTGTACGCCGCCTATCGACGACAGCCGCTACGGACGGCCGCCGCGACGGTCCTCTCGATGGTGCTGAAATTCGCCTTCGTCGCGTCCGTGGCGCGCTACTACGAGCAGAACCGCGGGCAGTATCCCGAAGCAGTCCCCGATTTCGACCGACGGTCGCCATAGTAACTTCGGGCGGACCGCCCGGAGTCTCGCAGCGACGGCGACAGTTCGCCACGCGATGTTCACCGTCTTGCTGTTCGTCGATCAGACGCCCACCAGTAGTGCGGCGTTGTGGACGACGACGGCGACCGTGACGAGCGCGAACAACCCCAGGAAGACGGCCGCGTTCCGGTCCGAAAGCAGTGCCCACCCGCCGACGAGCCACACCATCGCCCCGAACTTCACGAGCCACAGGCCGGCGAGCCCGAACTCCGCGAGCAGCGTCGCCACGACGAGGTTCCCTTCCTCGAATCCACTGGCCAGCCCGATCATCGTCAGCAGGATATCCGCGGTCGTCGCGGCGAGGATCACTCCCCACAGAGCCGTGTGGGTTCGGGTCATCCGCCGTTCCCGCCGGAGCGTGAACAGCGACCCGCTGTCGTCCGATGGGGGTCCCGTCATCATCTGTGCCAGGGTGTGAACGGGCAAAAACGCTGTGTCCACTCCAGGACGGCCGGAGACGTGTCGCGTCCGCGGGCGTGGGGACCGTGAGACGTTTGCCCGTCCCGCCCGAGGTCCGGGTATGCCCGTCGACTTCGATGCGTTCGACCACGACGCCCACATGGCCAAAGCGTTCGTCCGTGCCCGCGTCGCAGCCGAACGCGGTGATCGACCATTCGGGTCGGTCCTCGTCCGGGACGACGAGATCGTCATGGAGGCGTCGAACCGCGTCGTCACCGAGGACGACGTTCGGCGTCATCCCGAGCTAGAGCTCGCAACGCGTGCCATCCAGGAGCTGACCGTCGAGGAACGCGCCGAGACAGTGATGTACACGAGCACGGAGCCGTGTCCGATGTGTGCCGGCGGCATCAGACACGCGGGGCTGGGCCGGGTCGTCTACAGCGTGGGTGGCGACGAGATCGGCGAGTTCACCGACCAGGGTGCGCCCGTCCGCTCGGCGGCCATCCTCGACGGTGTCACCGAGGTCGTCGGCCCACACAGCAACGCCGCCGGGCGGGAGATCCACGAGCGCTACGACTGGTAGCTCACCGTTTCCACTCGTAGAACCACCACGAGCCTCCGAGCAACAGGAGTCCGGCCCCGAGCGCAGAGGTCGCCGGCTCCGGAATCACGAACAGGACGGCACCGATGAGCCCCATCGTTGCTGGACCGATGTCGTCGAAATACGCTTCGAGTCCCATAGCTGTCCGTACACGCGACCGGAGTAAAGTAGTTCCTCTTCGACAGATGTGGCCGTCGCGATACTATCAGTCAGGTAGTATATCGCCACTGGTATGCTCCGTCGGAGTGTACCGGCCATCCGGAGCCGATCGGCTCTGTGTGTACCATGGAATCCGAGGACTTCATCGACGCGAACGACCCCGAAGCGGGTACCGACCGGTTCAGTCTCGAAAACAGCAAACTCCTCGCCATCGAGGTCGACGAGCCGGTGTTCGCGAAGGTCGGCGCGATGGTCGCCTACACTGGAGCAGTATCGTTTACCGGGAAGTCGTCGGCCGAAGGCGGGATAACCGGCTTCCTGAAGGACGCGGCGACGAGCGAAGGGACCGACGTGATGCAGGCCGAGGGCAGCGGGACGCTCTACGTGGCCGACGGTGCGAAGGAGATCCAGGTGCTCGATCTCGACGAGGGCGAGACGATCTCGGTCAACGGCGACGACGTCCTCGCCTTCGAGGACCGCGTCGACTACGAGATCAGTACCATCGACAGTCTCGCCGGCTCCTCGACGGGCGGGCTCACGAACGTCTTCCTGGAGGGGCCGGGCCAGATCGCGATCACCACTCACGGTGACCCGATCGTCCTGGAACCGCCGGTGACGACGGACCCGGCGGCGACCGTCGCCTGGAGCGGGACCGCCGCTCCCACCAGTAGCGTCAACCGGAGCCTCTCGGATATGGTCGGGCAGTCCTCCGGCGAGACCTATCAACTGGCCTTCGAGGGAACGGAGGGGTTCGTCGTCGTCCAGCCCTTCGAAGAACGACAGCCCTGAGTCACACCCGTCCGGCAGCGGCGGCGAGGTTCACCGAGAGGCCAAACAGGAGCAACACCGTGATTGCGGCGTAGTTCAGGGTCGCGGCCGCCGGGGCGAACAACGTCGGAAGCGCCCCGGTCTGCATCGCGATGACGTTGGCGACGGCACCCACGACGAGGACGAGACCGATCAGGCCCAGCGACACGCCACGAAGCGCGCCGAGTCGGCCACCACCCGAACCGAACTCCTGTGCTTCGAGTGCGGCCGTAACCGACGATTCGACCTGTTCTCCCAACTGTTCTTCGAGTTCGCCGAGCTGATCGCCGACGTACGCTTCGAGTGTCTGGGCCTCCCGGTCGAGTTCCGCTGCCCGCTCGTCGAGTTCGCGCTCGCGCTCGTTGAGGGCGGTCCGCCGGTCTTCGAGGTTCGACTCGAACTCGGCGAGTTCGGCTTCCTTGTCGTCGAGTTCTTCGCGGAGATCGACGGTCTGTTCGCGCCGTTTGAGCGTCTCCTCCTCCTGCTGGTCGAGTTCACGCTCGCGCTGATCGAGTTCCTGTGCCCGCTGGTCGAGTTCGCGTTCACGCTGTTCGAGGCGCTGTTCCCACTCGTTGAGGCGTTCCTCCCGCTCGATGCTCTGGCCGCCACCTGTCCCGGGATCGTCGGCCGGATGGTCGGTCTCTTCGGTCCCGCCGCCGGCATCGAACGGGAGATCGTCCTGTGGGTCGTTGTCGTCGCTCATGTCCGTTCTGGATGGAATGTCGACACCACGACACAAGTAGCTTGTTGCTCGTGAGATCGCACGTTCACACGAGACAACGAGGGACGACGATCCGGCCCGTATATCGCCGCTATCGCTCGCTCAGGCAGTTATCGGCGCAGTATCGGCCACTTCCGGAGCGTCTCAGCGACAGGATCTCGACTCCAGAAGCGCGAAGCGAAAGGGACGGCTACTGATCGGATGCTTCGTCGAGAAGCACGATCGCACCGCCGAGAAGAGCGACGTTCTTGAGGAAGTTGATCTTGTTCCCCTGGCGTTCCTTCCCGTCCATCGTCCAGTAGTTGTGGATGAACGGCGTCGTCCCGAGGAAGAACACGATCAGTGCGCCGGCCGATGCCCGCGGGAACTTCCAGAGAACGATGCCGAGGTTCGCGACGAAGAGCATGCCGGTGACGAACGGGACGAGGACGTCCGGCATCGGGACGCCTTTCTCTTCGGCGATGGCGACGCGCTTGTCGTTGTTCCTGAACCCGTCGACGGCCATGTACGCCAGGATGCCGCCGTACAGTGCCCGCCCCAGACGCGACGGTGCGGGTGCCGACTCGGACTCCGTCATGGTTCCACCGCCTCGATACGACTGACGTTCGTCGGAACCTGCCCGACCGTCTCGTACTCGCCGGCGTCCGTCCGACGCATGATCCGCCCTTCGACATCGTCGCGCTGGTCCGGCACGTCGAAGAGTCCGGAGCCACAGACGACGGTCCCGTCGTAGACGTCCCACGTCTCGACGACCTCGTGGGGTTCGCCCGGGAACGAGACACGTTCGAAGTCCCGACCGAAGTTCGTCGATTCGAACAGCGCAACCTCGTGGTCGTCGTCGACCCACGCCGGTGGTGCCTCCTCGCCCCCGCAGAAGAACACGGTTCCGTCGTGGACGAAGACGCGCCGGATGTACGAGAAGTCGTTACCGTGGTCGAGCCGTGTCCAGGTGTCTCCGGCGTCTGTCGTCCGGTAGAGTCCCCCTTCGCCGACAGCGTGGCCGAGGCCGAGGTTCTCCAGATCGTGGTCGAGATAGCCGGTCGTCGCGAGCCAGACGTCCTCGGAGATCGGGAGCACTTGATGGACGTCGTCGACGATGGTGTCGCGTCGATCCGTCCACGTCTGGCCGCCGTCGTCGCTCAGGTGGATCCCGCCCGCCTCGACGCCGGCGATCAACTGTTCCGGTCGCCCCGGGACGACTTCGAGTGCACGGAGCCGGGCGTAGTGTGGGTCGATCGGTGACTCCCAGTGACCCCGCGACGGGAGGTCCCGGAACCCCTTCAACTCGGACCACGTCTCCCCGCCGTCGACGGACCGGAAGATGTACGGGTCGTTCGTTCCGGCGTAGAGCGCTCCGTCCGCCGTCGCCAGCACCGACCAGACCTCGCTCTGTCCGGCGTGCCAGAACCGGTCGCCGAGCGGGACACCGAGGTCGTCCCACGTCCGTCCCCCGTCCAGCGAGCGGTACGCCCCCGTCGACGACGCGACGAACACGCCCTCCGTGTGGTCCCACGACTCGACCGCGGTCACGACCTCGCAATCGAGGACGCGTTCGAGGTCGCCGGAGTCGAACGGCACGTCCTCGGTCCGGTACAGACCGTCATCTGTCCCGATTAACAGTGTCATACGTACCCGAACGGCCGACTCGTACTAAAGTTTTACCAGGCTGTAAAACGCTAAGTGGGAGCGGCGGAAACGGTGAGACGACCGCACACTGCGGGTCGCTCTCTCCCGCACACCAACAGATCATGACCTCAGCGCACCCGACCAAGCGACCGACAGACGCAGCGCACCTCGACAGCGACATCGAACTCCCGCCGGAACTCCTCAACCTCCCGTGGATCGACATCCACAACCACGCACACACGCTCTCGTGGGAAGACCGGGAGCGGTACGCGCTTGCGGGCTGTCGGTCGATGATGATGGTCGCGTCCGGCTACCACTGGACACCCTACAAACCAGTCGAGGCCGACGACATCCGGTTCCTCTGGGACGACGCCATCAACCGTCGCGCGGCAATCCAGCGGAATCACTTCTTCGAAGCCAAACTCGGACTCGGCATCCATACGGGTGTCCGGATCGAAAACCCGGACGAGTTACTGGCGGCGATGGACGCGTACTGCGACCTCGACGAAGTGATCGCGATCGGCGAGACGGGTGTCACGCCCGCCCAGCACGTGAGTCGCTGGGACGTCGACCACCAGCAAGCGATCGTCCAGGGACAGATGGAACTCGCGGACGAGCACGACCTCCCGGTCCTCCTGCACACGCCCAACCAGTCCACCGACTCGAAGCGCTCGTATCGGAACGGTATCGGGACGCCGGGATACGAGAAGAACACCGGTCTCGGGGCCGAGCCCGTGATCGACAGCGACAACCCCGCACTCGACGCGGTCAAGAAGGACGTCGACGCGATGCGTGCCGCCGGGCTGGCCGACCGACAGGTCGTCGCGTCACACGCCGACGAGAACAACACCGAGTACCTGATGGAGAACACCGACTGCTACCTGAGTTACACGATCGGGCACTCCTGGCTCATCGGCGTGACCGCGGCCGAGGTGGCGGACGCGATCGACGAGTACGGCCCGGAGCGGATCATGATCGACACGGACTGTGCGAACGTCCTCAGAACGGACCCGTTCGCGCTGAAACGAGCGATCTTCGAGCTGTACCGGTACGGGATCGACGAAGACGCGATCCGGACGGTCGTCCTGGAGAACCCGCGTGACGTCTTCGGGTTCGACGCCTGACGGGAGTCGCCGCCCACAGCAGGGCAACACGACATCGGGTGAGCGCCGTCAGTCGTATCGACACCTGTTGTGCAGTTCGCCGATCTCCTCGACGCCGATCGTCACTTCGTCACCGTCTTCGAGCAGGACCGGCGGCTCCCGATACACGCCGACGCCTGGCGGTGTTCCGGTAAACAGCAGGTCGCCCGGTTTGAGTGTGAACGCCTGGCTACAGAACGACACCAGTTCGTCGATACCGAAGATGAGGTTCGAGGTCGACGATTCCTGGAGCCGTTCCCCGTTCACCTCCGCCCAGATGTCGAGGTCGTGCGGGTCTGACACCTCGTCTTTCGTCACGAGTTCCGGGCCGGTCGGGGCAAAGGAATCGAGGCTCTTTCCCCGGACCCACTGGCCGTCGCCGTGCTGGAGGTCACGGGCGGAGACGTCGTTGCCGATCATGAACCCCGCGACGTGATCGAGCGCTTCGTCCTGCTCGACGCGCCGGGTCTCCTCGCCGATGACGACGACCAACTCGGCCTCGTAGTCGACCTTTTCGGTCAGCTCCGGGTCCCAGGAGATGTCGCTACCCGGGCCGGTGACGGTCGTCGGGAACTTCGAGAACAGCACCGGCGTGTCCGGGATCTCGTTGTCCCCTTCCTCTGCGTGGTCCCGGTAGTTGAGTCCCACACAGACGATCTTCTCCGGATCGGTGACGGGTGCGCTCTGCTCGATGTCGTCGCTATCGTAGACGCCGACGCCGGTTTCCTCGGCGTACTCGACCGCCATCTCGGCCTTCCGTTGCCACTGCCAGTCTTCGAGGAGCGCGCTCGTCTCGGTCTCGATGTGGATCCCGATAGCGTCGCCCGCTTCGGGAAGGTTGACGACCGTTCCGTCGTCGGTCGATACGCCACACCACGATTCCTCCGTCGCTGCCGTTCGATATTGTCCTACTCGCATTTGTAGTCCTGAATCGTTGTTGTCCGCTCACGCACCGCAGTTCAGAGATCCAACCCGGCCTCGTCGAGCAGGCGCCGCCCGGACTCGACGAATCGATCGAACTCCTCGTCTACCTTGGGGTTCAGCAACTCGCCGTCGCGTTTGACCGGCTCGCCGTCCACGAGCACCGTCTCGATGTGGGACGGATCGGACTGGAACACCACGGTCTGGATCGGGGAGTGAGACGGCGCTGTCATGAAGTCGTTCGCATCTATCAACACGATGTCGGCACGCTTGCCCGGTGTGAGGGTCCCGATCTCGTCGGCCATGTTCAGCGCCTTCGCACCCTCGATGGTCGCCATTTCGAGCGTCTCACGGGCCGTGATACTCACCTCGGAGACTTCCTCGTCGCCGTCGAGGATCGCCTGGTTGTCGAACATGCGCTGGAGTTGCATCCCGATCCGCATCTGGGCGCCCATGTCGCCGCTGATGTTCGAACAGACGTCGACGCCCCACGCCGGGCGGCCGCCCGCTTCCAGAACCTTTCCGGTAACGGGGATGCCGTGCCCCATCTGCATCTCGACCTCCGGCGTCGAGGAGAAGGAGACGCCCTGTTCGACGGCGTGGTCGATGTCTTCTTGTGCGAAGTGGTTCCCGTGGGCGACGTTGACGTCGGGGCCGAGTTCGTCTTCGAGGCAGCCAAAGCCCTGGTAGTCGTCGCCGTACACCGACGACGGCCACAGCGCGGCACCCATGTGGATCGTCGAGAGCACTCCCAGGTCGCGTGCCAGTTCCAGGTCGGCGAGGGCGGTCTCGTCGACGCAGAAGTCCGGCCCACGGAGTCCGAGCGCCAGGCTGAGCAGGTCGTCGTCGCGGATCTTCTCCTCGTGGAGTTCGCGGATCTTCTGTTCGGGGAGACCGACGTCGCTGTTGTACCACCACTTCGCCGCGTCGTCGCCCGGCGGGCCGTAGGTGTATACCGCTCGCAGTCCGGCGTCCTGGAGCGCGTCGACGGCCCGTTCGCCGTGTTCGAGCGTGTTGGGGTACGACCAGTCCAGGGCCGTGGTTGTCCCGGTGTAGAGCTTCTCGAACGCGCCGAAGAGGCCGCCGAGGTACATGTCTTCGGGCTGATAGAGGCCGGTGATGTTGCCGAGCATGTGGTCGAAGTACTCCCCCATGAGCGACCAGTCCCCGGCGATACCCCTGACCTGACTCTGTGCGAGGTGGATGTGCGAGTCGACGAATCCGGGGACGACGATGTGGTCCTCCGCGTCGATACTGTCCGCGTTCGACGCCGAGAGCCCACGACCGATCTCGACGATCTCGCCGTCCTCGATCAGGATGTCGGCGTCGTCCAGTTGCCCGATCTCCGGATCGAGGGAGACGACCGTCCCATTCTGTATGATCGTTCGTGACATGAACGGTTGCTATGTTTGACCACGAGGTTAAAAGTTTACTGTCTGGTAAACAACTGCTGACGCGGCGCTCGGAGCAATCGTATTATGTCTCCCGCTCGTCGATCACGAGTATGAGCGAATCCCGCGAGAAGGTCTCCTCCAAGGACACCCGGGAGATCATCATGGAAGCCACGTTCCGTGCGCTGAGCAAGCACGGATACAAGGATCTCCGTATGCGCGACATCGGCGAGGAGATGGAACTCACCCGGCAGGTCATCCACTACCACTTCGACGGCAAGTACGACCTCCTGTCGTCCTTTCTCAAACACATCATCGACCAGTACGAGGGCAGCGTCGAGGTCAACGAGGACGCCGATGTCAGAACGGAACTCAACGCCCGGATCGATCAGTGTCTGTTCGGCCCGGAGTTCGAGGAGTTCGGTCACTGGGACCGGATGAAGGTGTATCACGAACTGTACACGTACGCCCAGAACGACGGCGAGCACCGGGAGATATTCAACGACCACTACGATCGGATTCGCAACAGCATCGTCGAAGTCATCGAAGAAGGGATAGAAGAGGGGACGTTCGAAGACGTCGACGCCCACCGGATGGGCCAACTCATCACCGACGTCATCCACGCCGCCCGCGGGCGGCGGATCTCACTGGGTCACGAGGACGCACCGGAAGAAGCGCGCAACGCCATCGACGAGTTCATTCTGGATTCGCTGCACGACCCGAACTAGTCCAGCCGATCGTCACTCCTCGCCGAGCACGACGTCGAGGGTCGAGTCGTCGATGTGACGCCCTTCCCGGCCCGCGGTGTAGGTCTTGGCGAGTGCGATGACACGGCCCGTATAGGAGTCGCCGATGTCCGGCGACAGCTCCGACTCCAGGAGGTCCGTCGTCCACGCACAGTCCGCGTAGTCGATGTCACCACGGACGAGCCCGAGACACAGCGAGACGACGATACTGTTCATCGCGTCGGTGATGTAGTTCGGGTCGGCACCGCTGACCTCTCCCAACGAGGCGATATCCAACTGTGTCCCGTTGACGGTCGCGGCGAAGACGACCGCGCCGGCACCTAACTCGGCCGCCGTGTATCCCGTCCCGCGTTCGGTGGGATCGTATCGCTCCAGGGAGCGGCGACTCTCCTCGCGGATCTCCTCGGAGATCCCCAGTTCGCTGGCGAGATCGTCGACGATCTCGCCGGGCTCCCGTCGCGGGATCTCGACATCGACCGCCTCGTCGAGCGTGTCGAGCCACTGTGCGAGCACTCGCGGCGGGAACTCCCGACGCTCGGCGACCTCGATGGCGTCGATATCGCCGTCCTCCATCCGGGAGGCGGCGACCACCGTCGCGCCGGCCAACTGGGCGGCGTCCTCGACGTCGACGTCGTCGACCGCGTCGCTGACCATCCCACGGGCCAGCAGTCGCGTCGAGGCACCGATTTCGAGTTCCTCGACGAGCGCATCGACTTCGGTCTCGACGGCGTCGACGGTCAGATCCGTTCCGACACCGTCCTGTTCGGCGGGGATCCAGACGACGACGGAACCGGCCCGCTTGCGCTGGAGCGTCCCGTTGTCGGCCAGTTGTTCGAGCGCGTCCCCGACGGTCTCCTCGCTCTCCTCGTGGGCGTCGGCGACACCGGTAGTGGTCGGCAGTTCGTCCGGGTACATCGACGTGACCGTCTCGACGTACTTCTCCGTGTCAGCGACCGCTCCGTCGTCCTCGGCTCCCGTCTCCTCGGGCGCGGCCTCCGTCCCGCCTTCGGCAGTACCGGCGCCGTCGGCGGCTGTCGACTGCTCGTCGCTCTCGCTGTCGGTTGGGTCCGGCTCGTCACCGCTTGTGTCCGTAGCAGCCGCCTCGTCTGCCGCGTCGGTCTCCGGAGCGACCCGGTACCGGTCTCGCTGGAGTCGGTCCTCGCCCAGGAGGTCTTTGAGTTCGTGGGCGCGGTTCCGCACGGTCACTTCGTTCGTTCCGGACGCCTGTCCGAGCGTGTCCTGGTCGTAGTTCTCGCCCTCACCGTTGACGATCGCCGCCAGCGAGAGGACCGCACCTGCCGTCGCCGCGGGCGAGGGACCACCCGAGACGACTGTCGGGTCGGCTTCGAACGCGTCGTGGAGAATCCGGTGCCCGACGTTGACGAGTTCTTCCGGCATATCGACGGCCTCACTGAACCCCTGGACGAGTGCGTCCGGGTGGGGTGGGACATCGTCGATATCGAGATAGGAGCCGACGGCTTCGAGCTGCTGGTGTGAGATCGCGATATCGCCGTCCGATTCGAGCAACTCGGACCAGGCCTTCGCGATGTCGTGTTCGCTGACCGGAAGCCCGTCTTCGCGCGAGGAGAGGGCGAGCGCCGCCGCTGCGACGTTGTCGAGGCTGTTCGCGTCGACATCGGGCTCGTTGCTCAACTGGTTCAGCCGGACCTGGGTGATCTGGAGTGTGTTGTTGGGGATCTGCAACTGTTCGCCCACCTGGGCCAACCGGCCCTCCACGGTATCGTCTGGGCTGCTCGACATAGTCGGACCGTTCGAGCGTCACTGTCTTAACTGTTGGATACTCCGTGACCCCCTGCGGGCGTGAGGTTGTCTCACGACGAACGTTCACACGACCATCGAATCGCTTTCCCGTGGCGGGGGCGGAGACTCCGTGTGAGCGATGATACAGGGCGCCGGGATCTCCGGATGCCAACCGACGACGAACTGTTCGCGGTCGTCACGGAACACAACGGCGGCAACCACGTGCGCCTCCAGTGTGAGGACGGCCAGAACCGGATGGGCCGGATTCCCGGCCGGATGAAGTACCGGACCTGGATCAACGAGGGCGACGTCGTCATCGCCGACCCGTGGGACTGGCAGGACGAGAAGGCCAACATCGAGTGGCGCTACGACAGTAAGGACGCCGACCAGCTCCGGGCGGAAGGCCACATCGAGTGACGCCGCGACGTTAGTGAGCGTTCTTATTAGCCCCGTGCCGATGGAACAGATCAGCGCAACCGTCCGCGTCGACTCTGCGGATGGACCGGCGTTTCTCACGCTGGTGGCATACTCTCGGGAGGTCGGGGAGCTGCGGGTCCTCGACGGGTTCGGGGTGACTTCGACCCGGCGTTCGGAACTGCTCACGAGCAGTCAATAGACGACCGTCCACACACAGGTCCCAATTAGCGACGACTAACTGGGACGGCACACAGACGACGGTATGGCTGGCGTCCAGGCGGCCCCGAACGTTCTACTCGTGGTGCTCGACTCCATCCGAGCACGCAACTGCTCGCTGTACGGCTACCGGCGTGAAACGACACCGTTTCTGGAGTCCGTCGCCGCCGAATCGACGGTGTACACCCAGGCGCGGGCACCGTCGAACTGGAGTCTCCCGAGCCACGTCTCGCTGTTCACCGGGCTCGAGGCCCACGAACACCGGGTGACTATCCACGATCGACTGCTGCCCGGTCACACCGTATTCGACCGCCTCGAAGCCCGCGGGTACGATACCGGTCTGTTCACGGAGAACGGGTTCGTCGCGAGCCACGACGTGGGACTCGACGACGCCTTCCAGACGGTCGAGACGGTCCCGGAGTCGTATCCGGACGCCTACGATACCGCGCGGCTGAATCCAGGTCCCGACGGCTTCTACTACGCCGATAGCTTCGCCTCGTGGCTGTCCGAGCGGGGCGATCCCTGGGCCGCCTGTGTCAACCTCATGGACGCCCACCGTCCGTTCGAACCCCGAACCGCCTTCGACCAGTGGGGTGACGAGGCGGCCAGACGACTCCAGCGGGACCTCCCGACACGCTGGGAGTGGGCGTTCCACGGCGGGGACAGACCCTACTGGAAACTCAACGGCCTCGAACGGCTCTACGACGGGGGAATCCGCCAGGCGGACGCCGTCGTCGAGCGGCTCTTCGACTCCCTCCGGAGCGAGGGCGTCCTCGACGAGACACTCGTCGTGCTCTGTGGTGACCACGGCGACGGGTTCGGCCGGCCCGGTCGGATTTCCGAGGAGCCCCCTGCAGTCTCACACATCGTCCCGATGCACGAGACGCTGTTGCACGTCCCGCTCCTCGTTCGCCCGCCCGGTGGCGGTGACGGCCGTCGCTGTCGCCGGCCGGCCGCCTTGACCGCGTTCCCCGAGGTGGTCGAGTCCGCTCTCGAAGGAGCGTCCGTCGAGGGGGGATTCGCCCGCGAGCGTGCCTTTGCGACGAAACAGCCCGTGACCGCGACCCTCCGTGAACGGTTCGAGGACGCCTGTGCGGACCCGTCGCCGTTCCTGGCTCCGAGCCGGGCCGTCTACCGAGCGGACCCGGACGAAGGCGGTGCCGTCCGAAAACGGTACTACTGGGGAGAGACGGCGATCGAGTGTCGCGTCCACGCACCGGGTGCCGTCTCACGGACCGAACGGATCTCACCGGAACTGGTCGACGAGGCGTTCTCCGACGAGCGTCCGGGTGTCCGCGAGCCACTGGAGGGGAGGCAGGTCACGGACTCGGCCACGGAGCAACTGGCGGCACTCGGCTACTACTGATCAGGGAGCCACGGCGATCCCGAGACCTGGGGTTCCGTTCCCGACGGGCCGTTGTTTGGTGATGCCGTCGTCTTTCACCCTCCCTCGGAAATGTATGGATAGAAAGTCGGCCTCGGCACTCATAGGGATCGTCGTCGTCGGGGAGTCACCCGGACTCGGACCCGTACGATATCGTCATCGGCCAGACGGGCCTACAGCCCCGGGAGCCAAGACGGTTCTCCATCGGCACGCACAGTAGCAAACTGATAAACACCCGGGAGGCGTCAGCGCCGATATGAACCGACGGCGCTTTCTCGGACTCGCGACAGCGAGTGTCGTCACCGGAGTCGCGGGCTGTGGTGGTAGCGAGGCGAGCGGTGAGTCGATCAGCGATCACCCCGCTGCTGCCGACCTCGATGCCCAGCCACACCTGGGCTCGCTCGACGGCCACGTCGTGTTGACCTTCGAGGACCCCTCCTGTCCGACCTGTCGTGACTTCCACGACGGGACGGTCCCACAGATCCAGTCGGAGATCGTCGAACCGGGCAAGGGTGCCTACGTCGTCCGGACCTACCCCGTCATCTACCCGTGGGGAGCGCCGGCGACACAGGCCCTGGAGGCGACGTTCGCCCGTGACGCCGACGCGTTCTGGTCGCTGCTGGCTCACTACTTCGAGACCCAGTCGGCGTTCTCGACGGACAACGTCCTCGGTCGGACGGCGACGTTCCTCGACGGCGAGACCGACCTCGACGGGCAGGCGGTCGTGGCCGACGCACGGGAACAGGCCTACGACGAGCAGGTTCAGGCGGATATCTCGGCGGCCGACAACGCCGGACTGGGCGAATCGACGCCGATCATCCTGCTGTTCGAGGACGGCGAGTTCGTCACCAAGGTCACCGGCAGCGTCAGCTACGAGATCGTCGCACGGGCACTCGGCGAGAGCGAATGACGGTCCGTACCGGTCTCCGGCGCGTTCGCGGGGTCGTCAGCCTCCCGACCAGTCGAGCGGACTGGCGGCTGATGGGACGGACGGTCCGGCTGGTGCTGGGCGTGCCCGGGTACGCCGTGGTGGCGGCTCTCGCGGCGATCGCGTCCCTGTCGGCGTTCGTCGTCTCGTTGAACGTCCCGCTCGTCTTCGATCTGGTCCTCGGAGGCTCACTCCCGCTTGCTGACCGGCTGATCGTGCTGCTGGAGCTGTATCCGTTCGTCGGGACCTCCTTTCACCCGCTGCAAGGTGTGATCCTGGTCGTGGTCGCCCTGTTGACCGGTGTCGATATCGCGCTGGTGACCTACCACTTCCGGGAGCACGGGCTGGCGCTCCAGCAGGGCGGTGCCGGCGCTGCCGGTGTCCTCCTGGGAACGCTCGGGGCTGGCTGTGCCGCCTGTGGCTCGGCGGTCCTGCTGGGACTGCTGTCGCTGTTCGGGATCTCGACGACGCTGCTCTTTCTCCCGCTCGACGGCTTGGAGTTCGCCGTCGCCGCGGTGGTCGTGGTGACCCTCTCGATCTACTGGCTCGCCGAGGGGATGCGTGGCGGCGAGATCCGTGGCTGTCCCGTCGATATTTAATCGGGCCGGTGTGAACAGGACTGCATGGAGCCCGACGCTCGTGTCCCGCTGCCGGACTCTTCGACGGTCGTCGAGGCGGCCCCGGCGCTGTTCGATTCGCTGGCGATCGACGACCTCCACGTCGCCCGGGCGATGGGGAACAACCCGCAGGTCTTCGCCGGTCTGCTGGAGTATCTGGACGTGCTCTACGCCGCACTCCCGCCACGAATCCGCGAACTCGCGATCCTGGCCGCCGCGCGGGCGCTGGGGGACCGATACGAGTGGCACCAGCACGTCTTCGAGGCCCGGGAAGCCGGGCTGTCGCTGGCGACGATCCGGACTCTCGGTCGAGGAGAGACCGACGGGCTGGCCGACGACGCCGCGGCGCTGGTGACGTACGTCCGGGCCTACTGTGACCGGGCGGTCACCGACGAGGCCCACGAACGGGCCAGGACCCACTTCGAGCCCGACGAACTGGTCGCGATCGCGTTGCTCGTCAGTCACTACGTCGGGACCGGACTGTTCATCGACGCGATGAGAGTGACCCCGGAGGCGGCCTTCGTCGGCTGGGAACCGACGGAGACGGACCTCGACTCGACCGACTGAGAGAAAGATTATATCGCTGTGGACGCAACGGATCAATACCCGCGAATGACCGACACTCCCTCCGTCAGCGCGACCGATACCGACGAGTACGAACACCTACGGCGGAAGAAGAAGGAGACCCAGGGAACCGTCGAGCTAGCGGAGATCGTCGACGTCTGGGTCGGTACGGACGAAGTCGTCGTCCGCTGTCGGTTCGACTGGGCGGCCGAGCCGACCCGGCTCAGTTACGATCTAAACAGCGACCGCGGTATCGCCAGGCTCGAACGACTCTGCGAGACGAACGGACTGGCCTTCGAACAGGTCGACCACCTCGAAGGGTCACTCGTCGAACTCCAGTACAGCGGGCAGCGCTGGGTCCCGACCGCCGAAGCCGGCTACGAGCAGGGCCAGGGATCGATCGGCGAGACCTTCCGTGCCGAACTGGGGCTTCTGGCGCGGGAACTGGCCGGCGCCCCGGCGATCGTGCGCCGAGGAATCCGGCGGGTTCGTGGTCTCTCGATGACACAGACGATCATCGCGGTCCTCCTCGTCAAGAAGCTCCTGATCGTCGCGCTGATCGCCTATCTGGTGTTGTAGCTCGGACTGTCGGCTGTACGTCGTTCGACGGTCCAACCGCCCGTGGTGACGAACGCCCCGAACCAGTTACGGCCGACGGTATCAGTCGTCGGTCATCGCCGTCGTGTTCCCGGCGGTCGACTCGACTAGTTCCCCGGCGCTCGTCTCGAACTGTGCGAGTTCCGACTGGAGCCGGTCGGCGTCGTCGACGAACGACTCGACCGAGTCGACCATCTCCCCGACCGTGGCGTCCTGCCGCGCTGCGGTCTCTGCGACTTCGTCGGCGTCGGCGGCCGTCTCGGCCGCGATGTCGCCGATGTCGTCGATGATGCCGACGACCTGCTGAGCGGTGTCGGCCTGTCTGTTGGTCGCCCGGTCGACCTCCTGGATGCTCTCGTTGACGTCGACGGTCGCGTCGACGACCTCGTCGAGCGTCGTGATCGTCGCGGAGATCGTGTCGCTCCCGCGGTCGACGGCCGACTCCATGCTGTCCATAGCCTCGACGCTGTCGCCGACCTGCCCGCGGAGCGTCCCGATGAGTTCCTCGACGTCGCCGGTCGCGTCCTGGGTCTCGGCGGCGAGGTTCTTGATCTCGTCGGCGACGACGGCGAAGCCCTCGCCGGCCTCCCCCGCACGGGCGGCCTCGATGGAGGCGTTCAGCGCCAGCATGTTCGTCTCCTCGGCGATGCTGTCGATGACCTCGACGATCTCGGCCATGTCCTCGGCGATCTCGTCGAGTTGCTCGACCTCCGCGGCGGCCGACATCGACTGGTGGCGGATGGCGTCGACGGCGCTCTGGGCCTCCGAGGAGGACTCCTGTGCGTCTCGGCCCAGTTCCGCGGCCGTGTCGCTGCGCTCGGCGATCTCGGTCACCGAGGAGGCCATCTCCTCGACGGTCGCCGAGAGGTCGCTCATCTCGTCGGCCGCCTCGTCGAGTTGGCCGCGCTGCCGGCCGGCGCCGTCGGCGATATCCTGGACGGACTCGGAGACGGTCCGAACCTCGCCGCGGACGTCCCGCCCGGCGTCGGCGACCCCCGCGCTCTCGGACGCGATCCGGTTCGAGACGGTCTGTCCCTGGTGGACGGCCCGTTCGAGGGCCGCCAGCGTGTCGTTGATCGCCTCGCCGACCGCCGCCATCGCGTCGCTCATGCTGTCTGCGTCGACGCGGGCGGTCAGGTCACCGTCGGCCGCCGCCCGGAGCGTGTCGCCGTACTGCTGGGCCTTCAGTTCGAGGTGGCTGCTGAGTGCTTCTATCTCGGTACGCTCCTGTTCGGCTTCCTCGCGTGCCTCCTCGGCGGCCGCCTCTGCCTGCTGTGCCTCCTGGCGTGCCTCGTCGGCCGCCCGGATCGTCTCCCCCATCGACCCGGCGGTCCGTTCGAGCGTCTCGTAGGTCTCCCCGATCTCGTCGATCCGGTCGACGCCGAAGTCGATCTCGTAGTTGCCGTTGTCGATGGCGACGACCTGCTCGTTGATCTTGATGATCGCACGGTACAGTTCGCAGTACCCCAGAAAGCCAGTCACGAGGACGATTCCGGCCGCGAAGGTGACGGCGGGCAGCGCCTGTGAGAACAGCGTCGCCGCGATCGCCGGGCCGACGACGACGGAGATCAGGGCCAGCACGAACAGCCGCGCCCCGAAGTTCGCCCTGAGCGGCTCGGGGAGATACGGCTCGACGGCCATCGGGACGGCACCGACGGCGACCAGAACCTGGCCGAGTCGCCGCTTGCCCACCGTCGCAGCGGTCATCGGACTCCCTCCGACGCCGACCGCACGTAGCGATCGCTGGCTGTGGTCCAGTCTGTCATGGCCTCCGCTACACCGCTCACGAGCAAAAAGGTGGGACACCCGTTATCAGGACTGATACAGGCCGTGTCCGCCGGAACGGTCTCACTCGCGGGTCGTCGGTCCGGCCGACCGTGAGCCTGCACGGCGCTCGGTTCAGTTTGTCGTCGTGATCTCGACGACGTCCCGGTGGTCGAGTTCCGTGTCGGCCCCGACCTGCCGGCCCGAGCGGACGTCGTGGGCGTGCAGGAACCCCTCGCCGATGTCGGTATGCAGGAAGTACGCGAAGTCCTCGGCAGTCGACCCGTCCGGCAGGACGAAACAGTCCTGGAGGAAGGTTCCGTCCTCCTGTGGCTTGCGCGCACCGGGGAAGACGGCGATCGCGCCCAGTTCTTCGAACAGCGCCGTCTCCAGGACCTTCTGGACGCCGGTCCCGCCGAACTCGGTGACGAACTCCCGGATCTGCTCCAGACCGGCCGCTTTCTCCTCGGGGAGGTCGGCGGTCACTTCGAAGTCGTCGTCGCCGGGTCGGTACGCCAGGACGCCCTGTTCGTCGCCGTTTTTCAGCGCCTTTTCGGCGTGGGCCGACACCGGAACGAACGTCAGGTGTTCGTAGTCAGGGTCCTCGGTGACCGTCGCCCAGTTGTCCTGGGCTGCCGGCGTGTCCATCTTGTTGGCCGCGACGACCATCGGTTTCGTCCGGATGCGGATCTCGCGGGCGAGTCGCTCGCGGTCCTCCGCGTCCCAGCTGTCCGGATCAAGCGCAAGCTCCAGGGCGAGTACGATCTGTTTGATCTCCTCCTCGCTGACCGAGAAGGCGGACATCTGTTCGGCGAGGTCGGCCTCGATGTCGGCGTCCTCGCCGTGATACCCCGAGCGGTAGCGTTCGATCCCCTTCTCCAAGATGTCGAGGTACCACATGTCCAGTTCGTTCTCAAGGAAGTCGATGTCCTCGCGGGGGTCGTGGTCGTCGGTTGGCTCCCCTTCGAGGTCGGTCTCGCCCGTGAAATCGACGACGTGGACGAGCACGTCGGCCTCGTTGAGATCGGTGAGGAACTGGTTCCCGAGCCCTTTTCCTTCGTGGGCACCTGGGACGAGACCGGCCACGTCGACCAACTGGGTCGGGACGAAGCGGACCCCGTCCGAGCAGTAGCCGTGGTTGGGCGTACAGGAGTGGTCGAACTCCGGGGCCGCACAGTCGACTCTGACGTAGGCCTCGCCGACGGAGGGATCGATCGTCGTGAACGGGTACGCGCCCTCGGGCACGTCGTTCATCGTCGCCGCGTTGAACAACGTGGACTTGCCGACGGAGGGCTTGCCGACGAGTCCGATCTTGTAGCTCATTGGACCACTAGAGGCGAATCGACGGCTAAAACGTTGTCAAAGCGAGCGAGAGCGTGTGTGAGTGCCATGCACGCGGAATGACCCGCTCCCGCGGCCTGCATATTTATCCGCACGGCGGGACACTTCACTGACATGAGCCGCCCCTCCCTCCCTTGCTCTCGACGCCGTGCGTTGCAGGCGGTCGGCAGCGCTGTTGTCACTGGTCTCACGGGGTGTCTGAGTCCCTCCGAGCGATCGGATCAGTGTCCGAACAGCGTCCACCTGTCGTTCGACGAGGCGACACCCGTCGGCGTCTCGAACGAGTTCAGTACGCCCGTCGACGCGTTGGCGCACGCGACACAGACGACCGTCGTGGACGCGCTCGACAGCGAGTCGGGTGAAGCCACCACTCGCGGCTACTACTCCCCGAAGCCACACACGGACTACGTCGTCACGGGGTCGCAGCCGCGGTACTACCGCGTCGAGACCGCCGACCACGACGGGACGCCGGTACCCGGCTACGAGTACGCGGTCGATATCGACGTCGACGAACCGGCCGGGGACGACCACCGGCTGTCGTTTCCCGACCTCCCACCCCACGACCGCGAGTCGTTGCGCGACGCTATCGGGAACTCACATCTGATCCATGCCCCTCACTACGACTCGTTTGCCGTCACGTTCGCGTACGAACGCGCCGACGCCCGATCCCGCTCGGTGTTCGTCCCGGAACGGGAGACGTGGTACCTGGAGTGGCAAGACACCCTGCTCCGGCTGACGTTCAGCGAGCAGCGAACGGTCGAGATCACGACGACGACGGTCAGTACCGAACTCGTCGCCGAGTCCCCGGAGGCGTTCGTCGAGTACGTCGGGGGCGAGCGCGGTGTCGTCCTCGACGGGCTGACGGATCGACAACGGGAGATCGTCGACCAGGCCGTCGACGGGACCTACACCGACTGTGAGCCGGATTCAGCTGCGTTCGAGGACCTGCGTGACCGTCTTTCGATCGGGAGCGACAGCCCGGCGGCGCTGGCTCGATACGACGGCCAGTGGTACTTCACCGGGCTCGGACCCCTTCGCTGACAGCGTCGCTACTCGCCGACTCGCTCCCGGGCCGCCGCGACCACCAGCGGGAGTGTGATGGTCGCGTCGGCGTACACCGAGACGTTCCGGGCGTCTTTCTCCAGTTTCCCCCACGACCGGGCCTCTTCTAAGGTCGCGCCCGAGAGGCCGCCCGTGTTCGAGGGGTCCATCGTCAACTGGACGGCGTAGTCGTAAGCGTCAGGCGAGACGAGCATCGTCTGGAGGACGTAGTTCTTGGGGACGCCGCCGCCGACGACCATCGCGCCTGCGCTGTCGGCCTCGTAGGCGATGTCGGTGATGTCGGTCATGTCCGCGAGCGCATCGAGCGTGAACTCGCTGGTCTGGGAGTACATCCAGGCCTGGAGGCCCAGTACCGAGTCCTGGACGGCCGGGCAGTAGACCGGCACGTCGTTCTCGTAGGCTGCCGCCAGGATGCCAGCGTCCTCGGCGACACCTTCACGTTCGTTCACCGCGGCGTTGGCCCGGCCCAGTTCCTCGGTCATGCGCTGGATGGAGACGGCCCCTTCGGGTTCGAGTTCCGAGAACACTTCCTCGCGGAGGTGGCTCTCGAACAGCGCGAAGTGTTCCTGGGGGAGATAGACGTTGTAGATCCGGTCGACGCCCTCGTCACGGAGCGTCTCGTCGTGTTCGCGCTCGGTCTTCTCGGGCGGGGTCACCTCGCCGTGGTGGTGTTTGCCGCCGATGGCTTCGATGCTGTCGTGCGTGCAGTTCGCCCC
Organism: Haloarcula halophila; assembly: GCF_029278565.1. Classification (NCBI taxonomy): domain Archaea; kingdom Methanobacteriati; phylum Methanobacteriota; class Halobacteria; order Halobacteriales; family Haloarculaceae; genus Haloarcula; species Haloarcula halophila. Next base: position 2,882,736 of record NZ_CP119559.1, read on the forward strand.
GGTGGTGACCAATACGTCGATGTGGCCGTCCCGGATCAGTTCGCTGACGATCGCCCGCATCCCCGTCGGCACCATCGCCCCGGCCAGCCCGAAGAAGGTTGTCACGTCGTCGTCGAGCATCTCGCTGTAGACGTCGATGGCCTCGTGGAGGTCGTTCGCGCCGATCCCGGCCTCGCCGTAGCTGTCCGCCAGTTCGCCGACGGTCATCCCCGCCCGCGCCTCGGCGTGTCCGATCGGGTCGTGGTGGAACGTCTCCCGGTCCTCGTTCTCGGTCATCACCGGGGTCTCCGACTGCCGCCGGTTTCAACCGACCGGTTCCGTCACACCTCGCAGGGCAAACCACATACGAGTGGGAGCCTACTGAGACGCAATGGCAGCGGAGTCAGTCGGCGACCGCCTCGACGAGACGACCTGTGACCGCCTTCGGAACCGGGTCACGACGGTCGGGGATCGTGAGGCCCTGCCGGTCACCGCACCGTACACGAACGAGGTCGTCGGGACGGTCCCGCGGTGTCGACCGGCGGACGTCGACGCAGCCGTCGATCGAGCCCGTTCGGCACAGTCGGCGTGGGCAGCACGGTCGGTCGAAAACCGTGCTACCGTCCTCGAGCGGTTCGCCGACAGCGTCCTCGCGAACCGCGAGCGACTGCTCGACGTGGTCCAGGTCGAGACCGGCAAGACCCGCCTCGACGCGCTGGCGGAAGTCCTCGACGTCGTCCTCACCGCCGACTACTACGCCGAGAACGGACCCGAACAGCTCGCCGGCTCCCGTCGTGGCAGCCGTCTCCCCGGGCTCACTCGCGTCGAGACACACCACGACCCGGTGGGCGTAGCCGGGTTCGTCGAACCGTGGAACTACCCGCTCACGCTCGCGATCTCGGATTTCCTCCCGGCGTTGCTCGCCGGCAACACGGTCGTCCTCAAACCCGCCGAGGAGACACCCTTCACGGCGCTGCTGGCTCACGAACTGCTCGTCGAGGCGGGCGTTCCCGAGGATGTGGTCCAGGTCGTCACCGGCGAAGGCGAACCCCTCGGCGAGCCACTCGTCGCCGGCGTCGACCAGATCACCTTCACCGGCAGCACCGAGACCGGCCGTGCGATCGGTTCTCTCGCCGGGGAGCATCTCGTCGACGCCTCGTTGGAGTTAGGCGGCAAGAACCCGGCGATCGTTCTCGCCGACGCGGATCTGGATGCGGCCGTCCGCGCGCTCGTCTGGGGGAGCTACGCCAACGCCGGCCAGTTGTGCCTCTCCTTCGAACGGATCTACGTCGAACAGTCCGTCTACGCTGAGTTCCGAGATCGGTTCGTCGAAGCGACCGCCTCCCGTTCGCTCGGGGCTACCTTCGACTTCGGCCCGAATGTCGGCTCGCTGATCAGCGAGGCACAGCGATCGGTCGTCGAGACCCACGTCAAGGACGCCCGGGCTCGTGGTGGGACTGTCCTGACCGGGGGCAAGCGCCGCGAAGATGTCGGGCCACTGTTCTACGAGCCGACCGTCCTCGCCGACCTCCCGGCCGAGGCAACCGCCGCGACGGCGGAGACGTTCGGCCCGGTCGTCACGATCGAACCCGTCCCCGACGCGGCAGCGGGCGTCAGACGGGCAAACGCGACCGACTACGGCCTCCACGCCAGCGTCTGGACGGCCGACCGCGAACGCGGGCGATCACTCGCCCGACAGATCCGGGCCGGGTCCGTGTCGATCAACGACGCCTTCGCCGGGATGTGGGCGTCGACGGACGCGCCGATGGGCGGTGTCGCCGACTCCGGGATCGGCCGCCGACACGGCCCGGAGGGGATCAGCAAGTTCACCGAGACACAGACCGTGACGAGCCAACGTGGCCCGCCGTTGGTCCCCATCGACGCCGTTCCGGCGGGGATCATTGCACGCGGTGCGATCCTCGGTATCGGCGCGGTTCGTCGACTCAAGCGTCGTTTGCCACCGTGGCTGTGAGGCCGGAGAACCCGACCCGGTACCGGGTCGTCACTCGGCGACCGGCGAGTCCGACCGCACGGAGAGTGCGAGCCCGAGCGCCAGGATCGCGAGCACGATGAGGAACAGGGCGATCACCGAGCGGAGGGCCGCCGCGCTCGTCTGTCGTGGGGCGATCGCCGGTACCACGAGATAACGCGCGGCGATCGCACCGACGACTGCCAGCCCGAGCACCAGCCCGGTACCGGTGACGTGGACGAACTCGCTGTCGCTCGTCCCCGCGTCACGGCCCAACTGGAGACCGATGCTGCTGGCGTGGGCGCCGGCGTCCCAGATCAACAGCGTGGCCGCGCTCCCGGCGATGACCAGCACCGTCGGCACACCCAACTCCGCCCCGAGCAGGATCGTCAGGAACAGCACTGCGCTGCCCAGTGCGAACCCGCCGGCCGGCTGCGGGAGGAACCCGCGGTGGGACAACAGCGGCACGACCGCAACGACGAGTCCGATCAGCAACACGGCCGTTACGAGCCCGCCGAGGACGACCGCTGCCGGCCCGATGAGCGTGGAGACCGCCGTACTCCTGCCGAAGAGGTCGATCCCCAGCAGCGAGACGGCTGTGGTCCCGAGGATCGTCGCGACGACGGCGACGATACCGCCGCTCTGTAGCGACAGCGTCCTCGCGGGGTCGTCGCCGAGCCAGTCGACGACCCACCGCTGGAGCCCGCTCGCCAGGAGGATTCCGAGCAGTCCGACCGCCAGCACCACCAGCGGGACGTGCACCAGCCCGCTCAGCGCGACCCGGAGGAGAGACCCAACGACGGGCGTTCCGGCCAGGAACGCGTTGAACAGGACCTGTGCCTGGGGGAACAGGGCGACGACGCCTTCGACACCCAGGACCGCCCAGACGGTCACGGGAACCTCGGTTCTGGACATCCCGACTTCCGATAGCGTATCGAGGGTCCGATCACCGCTGCCTGGGTCGGGGAGCCACCCCTCCAGCACCGGGACGACCCGATTCAACAGCAGCAAGACGAGGACCGCACCGATCTGGAGGGTCACGAAGCCGACGAGGGGCGTGATCGCGGCCAGCCCGCTCACGCCGAAGACCACTCCCGAGAGGACGTTGTACTGCGCGGTGACACTCAGCAGGACCGCGACGACGATACCGACGAGGAGGGCGTTGCCGCTCTCTCTGAGTGCGGCGCCGAGCTGGTTCCCATCGTCGGCCGAGTCGGTGACGGCGTCCAAGAGGACGTACATCGTTCCGATCGCCAGCCCGAGGAAGGCTGCAAGCCTGCTCCCGCCGGCCGCGAACACGACCGTGAGCGCGAAGCCGACGATGCCGGCGACTGCCATGACGCTGCCGGCGGCGACACGTGCGTTCGATTCCTCGCCGAGCGCCCAGGTCCCGCCCGCGAGTAACACCGCGCCTCCGACCGCCGACACGACCGGGAGCGGATCGCCGATACTCAGACCGACGGCCAGCGCAGTCAGGACCGCGAGGACGCCGGCGAGCGTCGCCGTCGAACGGACCGGCCGCGTGTCGATCCCGCTCATGCCGACCACCCCTCCATCGCCTGCAAGAGCGCCTTCGACAGCGGTTGGTCGGGTTCCCAGTCGACGACACGGACGGCGCTGCGCAGGTCGTCGACACGGTCGTCCCTGTCCAGGGACTCCAGTGTCGCGCCAGGCGTCTCGCTACCGGTCACGTCCGGCGTCACGAGGGTGACGGCGTGTCCGTAGGCGGCGAAACGCTTGGCCACGTCTGCGGCGGTATCGTCCAACAGCGGGCTGCAGAAGACGATCTGTGCTTCGGACGGGATCGATCGCTTGAGCGTCTTGATCGGGTTCCCGCCGTCCGCGACGCCGTAGCGCTGTTCGATCCCGTCGATCCCCTCGAAGAAGCGCTGTCCGCTCATATCACTGACCGACCAGTCGGTCCCCTCGGCGGTCGCGCGGTAGCCGTCGCTCCCCCCGATCTCTTCGAGCAGGAACTCGCGGACTCGCCGGGCCTGGACACGGTCGGCGGACGGGCGGAGATACGCACAGGAGTCGAAGACGGCCGCGCCGACGTGGTTCTCCTCCTCGAGGAGCGCGGTCGCCAGTCGCTCCGCGGCGTAGGTGCAGTACTGGACGGCGTTCGGTGCCCGCGGCTCGGCGGCGATCGGGTGCCGTGCGTCGACCAACAGGACCACGCTTGCGGCTTTCGTCTCCTGGAACTCCACGGTCGCCAGTTCGTTCGTTCGGGCGAAGCGGTTCCAGTCGATGCGGCTCATCGGATCCGAGGACTGGTACTCGCGGATGGCGTAGAACGCGACGCCTTCGCCGGCCGCGTCCGCCTGGACCCGTCCACTCTGTGGCAGCGTCTGTGGTGGCATGTCGAGCCGTTCCGCGTCGGTCGAGCAGTCCAGTTCCGTTTCGATCTCTGCGGTCGTCCGGTATTCGGCACCGCCGGTGAGGTTGCGACACACCACCGTCGTCTCGCCGAACGCGTGTTCGCCACGGCGGGCGGTGATCGTGTAGGTGAACGACGCCGATTCGTCGACGTCCAGGGTCGTCCCGAACCGTGGGGACCCCTCGGTCACGCGGAGCCGGTCCGGGACGCCGTCGACGATCCGCACGTCCGGGAGGTAGTCGAGCCCGTCGTTACGGACCGTGACGGTCACCTCGACCTCCTGCCCGGGGAGGGGCGTCTCGGGCGCTAGCGCGCGAGTGATCGTCAACTCCGGTTCGGGGACGCTCGCGGCCGCCTCGTAGGCGGCGTAGACGAGTCCGACGACGGCGACCATGAAGACGGCCGTGTTGCCGGTGACGACACCGACCGCGCCGGCGACCAGTGCGACCCAGATACCGATGTCACCTCGGGCGTTCAGGCGCTCACTCATCGGAGATCACCCCGTTCGACCCGCTCGATCGCTGCCAGCGTGGCTTCGACTCTCCGGTCGAACCCCTCGCCGGACGCCCAGTCACGGAGTTGGACACCCAGCGACGGGTCGGCGACCGTCTCGTCGCCGAGGAACGAGGCCGCCCGCTGGTCGTCCGTCCAGGTCCCGCTCGCGACCGCTTCGGCGGCGACCGACTCCGACACGCCGGTCGAGTCAGCGATGACTCGCTCGGCTGTCTCGCGTAGCTCACGGCGAATGTCGGCGGCGTAACTGGCTTCCAGGCCGTTGTACGGGTCGACCCGGCCGTCGATACTCTCCAGGAGCTCGTCGATGTCCGCACCGACGACCGTCTGTTCGGTCCCCTGGGTCATCTCCGGGTTCGCAGCGGGCAGTTCGACCGGTTCGTCGCTCTCCCACTCCGGGGATTCGTGTCTGTCGTACAGGCCGTACAGACCGAGAGCGCCGATGACGGCCCCCAGAACCGGCGCAGCGCTGCGGAGCTGCCCCACCGTGTCGGGACTCGCCGTCACGTCGACGAGCCCGGGGAACGTCACGACCACCGCAGCGGCCCCGAGCGCGGCGAGACCGGCAACCGAAAACACGAGCCAGAGCCGGCCGGCGGGTTCACGGTCGATCCGCGCATCCACGCGGGTGCGGTCGTGGCTTCGCTCGTCCACTTCGGTGTGGTGGTTCCGCACTGGCTCGTCCGGTACCTCGACACCATCGTCGTCGGCAGCCAGCCGCTCGTCTCCCGTCGGTTCGACGGTCGTGGTCTGGCTCGTCATTCGTCACCTCCCTTCCGGATCTGATCGAGCGCGTCGCGAGCCGCTTCGGTCCGGGAACTCGTCGTGTCGGCACCGCCGTACTCGATCGCCCGGAACAGTTCCGTGAGTCGACGGACCGGCGCGGCCGGGAGGCCGATGTCGATAGCCGTGCGGGCGTACTCCCCCGGCGTCGTCGCGGCCGGGTTCTGGACAGGGACCAGTTCGACCATCGCTTCCCAGGCCTCCCGGAGCGTCGGCGGGTCGGGATCGCTCTCCTCGGCCGGCGTCGAGGCCACCGCCCGGGCGTCCTCCGTCGTCGGGTCGTCCGGTTGCATGAACTCGGGACGCGTGATCCCACCCCGAAGCGACGCCAGGAGGCCGCCGGAGCCGCCCAGCGATCCCAGCGCTTGCAGGGGGGCTGCCAGCAGCGCGCCGAACGCGACCGGAAGCGCGCCGAGGCTCCGGCCGAGCATCCGGCCGAGGGGTCCCAGCCCCGAGGCGATCCCACGCCCCAGCCCGGCGGCGATGGTTCCGACGCTGGCGGCGACACGGCCCAGCATCGCCGCGCCGGCGAGCAGGACGGTCGTGGTCACCTGCGGGATGAGCTGGAGGGCGTTCCCGATCGGCGCAGGCAGCGAGGGCAGTGTGAGCCAGTCCAGCGAGAGGCCGCTGTCCCCGACGCCGATGTCGGCCGCACGGAGCAATACGAGCCCGACGTAGCCGAGCCCGCCCAACACGACGAGCCCGAACAGCTTCGGGACGAGTGCGAGCCAGCCGAGGCTCGGATCGGGGTCGCCGGTGTCGTCGGGCGGTGGGGCGGCTGTCTCTGTCGGCATCGGCGTTGGCGTCGGTGTTTCCGTGGCCGGACTGCCGCCGGTGTCGGTCGGCAGACTCTCGGTGGGGTTCGTGGCGTCCGACCCGACGGTCTCCGGACCCGACGGCTGGAGTTCCACGTCCAGCGCGGCGGGGAACAATGCGGTCCCGAACACCACAGCGCCGGCACAGAGGAGGGCGAGGGCGGCGCGGATGAGACTGGAAGGCACTATCCAATAGTTCTTGCCAACGAATATAAAATATTGTCATTACTTCGACGCTCTCTGATCGACCACCAGAACTATTTTTATTCGCTGACAGCTAGATTCCATACGCCCTATGGGGAGAGATACCCACCTCAACAGACGGATCCTGCTGACGCTTGCGCTCCTGCTGGTCGTCGACCTCGCGGTAGTCGCGACGGCCGCATACCTCCTGACACCGTGGCTCGCACCCCTCCGCGACGCCGTCGCGGCGGCGCTGCCCTTCGGCGGGCTGTCGGCCCAGGTAGCGTGGTGGCTCGCGGTCCTGTTGCCGGCGCTGTCGCTGTTCGTCTGGGGACAGCTCCGATACACCCGCGCGCGGACACTGAACAAGGTCGACGCCAGGGAAGTGAGCCAACGGGAGTACCCCGACCTGAGCGAACGCGTCCACCGGCTAGCACAGCTCGCCGACATGAAACCCCCGACGATCGCGGTCGCGGACTCCGCGGTCCCCAACAGTTTCGCCGTCGGCACCATCGGAAGCGCCACACTAGTCGTCAGCGACGGCTTGCTGGAGACGCTTTCCGGCGACGAACTCGACGCCGTGTTGGCCCACGAACTGATGCACGTCAAGAACCGGGACGCGACGGTCATGACCCTCGCTAGCTTCCTGCCAGCGCTGACGAACGGCGAACACGGGCTATTGGACGACATGCTCCCGGGCGAACGCGGCAGTAAACTCGTCGTCGGAGCGCTCGCCGTCTGCGGCGCGTACCTCTTGAGTGCACGAATCATGGCCGCCCCGGTCGGCAGCCTCGGATTCACCCTCGGCTTCGTCGTCCTCGCCGGGATCACGGTCGTTCTCGGCGGCGTGTTGCTCGGGGTGTTTACCGCTCCGGTCGTCGTCCTGAGCCGCTCGCTCTCGAAGTACCGCGAGTACGCCGCCGATCGCAGCGCGGCGCTGTTGACCGGGGACCCGGCCGCGCTGGTCACGGCTCTGGAGACGCTGGACAGCGAGGTCGCGGTGACGCCGGAAACCGACAAGCGACACGCCTACGAGGGCGTTCGTGGACTCTGCTTCCTCGCCGGTGGCTTCCGGACGGGGACCGAGACGGATCGGTTCCACGTCGAAACCCGCTCACATCCGCCGACGGCGGACCGGATCGATCGACTCCGTTCGGTCGAATCGGCGTCCTGATGCCAGCCTCGGAGCGCCACATTCCAAACCGTTTATGCCACAACGGGAGTTATCCGGCCGTATGGCAAGAGAGCAGACCGAAGTTCGCGAACTCGACGAAGGTAGCTACGTGATGATCGAAGACACGCCGTGTAAGATCGACTCCTACAGCACGGCCAAGCCGGGCAAACACGGCAGTGCGAAAGCCAGGATCGACGCACGTGGCGTCTTCGACAGCAAGAAGCGCTCGCTGTCCCAACCGGTCGACGCGAAGGTCTGGATCCCGATCATCGACCGAAAGCAGGGACAGGTCGTCTCGGTCGACGGCACCGACGCACAGGTCATGGATCTCGAAACCTACGATACGTTCACGATGCTGATGCCCGACGACGTCGAGCTCAGCCCCGACGACGAGATCGAGTACCTCGAATACGAGGACCAGCGCAAGATCACGCGCACGTAACGCCGATGTTTCCCGGTGCGAACACCGATCGCGCCCGCGCCGACTACGCGATCGTCGGGGCGCCACTCGACGCCTCGACGTCGTTCCGGCCCGGGACGCGGTTCGGTCCGCGCCGGACCCGCGAGTTCTCCGAGCAGTTCGACGACTACGACCACCACACCGGTCAGCAGTTTACCGACTTGGCCGTCTACGACCACGGCGATGTCGGGCCGACGGCCGACACCGACGAGTATCTCACCTTCCTCGAAGGGACAGTCGATGACCTCGCGGAGGAGGGTGCCGTCCCGCTCCTACTGGGGGGCGAACACACTGTCACCGTCGCCGCCGTCCGCGCGCTGGACCCGGACGTGTTCGTCTGTCTGGACGCTCATCTCGACCTCCGGGAGTCGTACGCCGGCGACACGCTCTCGCACGCGACGGTCACACGCCACGCGCTCGCGAGTGCTGATCGGGCGGTGATCCTCGGCGCACGTACCGGTAGTGAAGCCGAGTGGGACCGGGCAACAGCGGGGGACGTGACGGCCGTCCCGCCCGCGGAGGTCCCCGACTGGACGCCCTCGCTGGACGACGAACGGGCCTACCTCTCGGTGGACATCGACGCCGCCGATCCGGGGTTCGCGCCGGGAACGGGGACACCGGAGCCGTTCGGGCTCGACCCGTCGACGATGCACGAGGTCCTGCGGGCGGTGGCCCCACACGCGATCGGATTCGACGTCGTTGAGGTCAACGACCGCGACGACGGCCAGGCCGCGACGCTGGCCGCGAAACTCCTCCGCGCGTTCGTCTTCGCGCACGCGGACGGGTGAGACTGCGCCCCGTTTTAAGATCGCGGGGGCGTATGCCGAGATATGGACCGCCTCTCGTCGTGTTACTTCTGCGGTACGGCACTGGACGCCTCGCTCTCGGAGTACCCGGTCGTCCCCCGGGCGCTCCAGCCGGCCGGGACTGACGGCCGGAGCGTCGTGCTCTGTCCGACCTGCCGGCGAAAGCTCGCGACCATCGTCGAGTCCGTCGTCGCGGCAGCCGGCGAAGGATCGCCCGAAGACGGCGTTACGGGTGACGCCGAGACACTCCCCAGCGCCGCCGACGACGAGGACCTGACGGGGATGCTCGACGAGTCCGGCATGGAGCCGAGACCGGACCCGATGGACCTCAGCGACGCCAACGAGACCGAGGACGACAGCGAGTCGCCAGTTGCGACCGGGAGCCACGACGATCCGAACGCGGGAACGGAACCCGCTTCCGGCAGTTCCGATAGGGCCGTCGACGAGACGCGGACGGACACCGCGACGGACGGAACAGACGACGGACCTGCCCCGAACCGAGCGAGCGAGAACGGACAGCCGACCGAGCCCAGTCGGGAGCGGGAGGAGTCGTCCGAGGAGTCACCGACCGGCTCGACGGCGTCCGATACCGACGAGAGCGAGCAATCGGACGACGGAGAAGCCGACGACGGCCAGGGGCTGACCCGCCTGGAGTACAACAAGGTGATGCGGCTCCTCCAGAACCGGGAGCTCCCGGTCGACCGGTCGGAGATACAGGCCGTCGCCGTCAACGCCTACGAGATCGAGCCCGGTGAGTTCGACACCATCGTCGACGCCGCCATCGACCGGGACCTGATCGACGAGCGGGACGGCCAGATCGTCTCGCCGGAGTAGGAACACCTACCAGCCGGGCGGGGCAATCCCCGGCTATGGACACAGGCGACATCGCAACGCGACTCGACGAGCGACTGGCTATCGAGGACTACGCGGACGTCGACGCGAGCCCGAACGGGCTCCAGGTCGGCCCCGGCGACCGCTCGGTCGATCACGTCGCGGTGGCCGTCGACGCCGCCGTCGAGACGATCGAACGGGCAAGCGAGGCCGGCGCGGACCTGTTGGTCACCCACCACGGTCTCGTCTGGGGGAGCATCGAGCGGGTCACCGGGACCGACTACGACCGGATCGCCCCGCTGATCGAGGACGATCTGGCACTGTACGTCGCCCACCTCCCGCTGGACGGCCACCAGGAACTCGGGAACGCCGCCGGGGTCGCTGACCTGCTCGAACTGACCGACCGTCGTCCGTTCGGCTCGATGGGACCGGAGCACATCGGGCAGGCCGGCACGCTCCCCGACCCCCGGCCCGTCGACGATATCGCCGCCAGCCTGGAGTCGTCGCTGGACACCGGCGGCCAGCCAGTCCGACTGCTCGATTTCGGCCCCGACCGCGTCGAGGACGTGGCCATCGTCACCGGCAGCGGCGTCGACTGGCTGGACGAGGCCGCCGCGACCGACGCCGACCTGCTCGTCACCGGGGAGGGCAAACAGCAGGTCTATCACGAGGCTCGCGAGGCCGGGGTCAACGTCCTGCTGGCCGGCCACTACGCGACCGAGACCTTCGGCGTCCGGTCGCTGGCCGCGCTGATCGAGGAGTGGGGACCGACGACGACGTTCCTGGACTGTCCGACCGGACTGTAGATGGCCCCGCCGGAGTACGACGCCGTCGACACAAACGAGGAGTTGATCGCCTGGTCCCGTGAGTACTGCCGGACGGTCCGCCGGGAGCGGGGTGTCGACGTCCGGTTCGACCTCGTCGAGTGGGCGGTCTCGACGCGGGCCAAACGACGGGCGGCCGCGGTCGAACGACCGACGCTCCCGGACGCGAAAGTCGGCGACCCGTACGACTGGGACAGCGTGCCCGGCGCAGACGGCCGCCCGCTTCCCTGTACGGTGTCGCTGACCCGGGCGGCTTTCGAGTCGTTCGACCGATCCGAGTGGGAGGCGACGCTCCGCCACGAACTGATCCACGTCGAGCAGTACCAGCGCGACGGGACGACCGGCCACGGGCCGGCGTTCCGCCGGCGGGCCGCCGCCCTCGACACCGACGTTCACTGTCCGGCCTTCGCGGACCCGAAGTACGTCCTGACCTGCCGGGACTGTGGCGGCCTCGTCGCCCGGCGCTACCGCGACTGCAAACTCGTCCGCGAACGCGAGCGGTACCGCTCGGACTGCTGTGGTGCCGGCCTGGCGCTCGCGCGGGGACCGGAGTGAACCGACCGATGTCGCTCCGGGTGACCTTTTACCCCGCGGGTGCCAACGACGGCGTATGCTTGAGGGAGTCAACGTCGTCCTCGGGGTCTCCGGCTCTATCGCGGCCGTGAAGACGGTCGAACTCGCCCACGAACTCCGGCGGCAGGGCGCGAGCGTCCGGGCCGTGATGACCGACAGCGCGGGCGGCATCGTCCACCCCTGGGCCGTCGAGTTCGCCACCGAACACGACGTCGTGACCGAGATCACGGGGGCGGTCGAACACGTCGAACTCTGCGGACGGGAGGGGTGGGGCGACGTGCTCCTGCTCGCGCCGGCGACCGCAAACACCGTCGGGAAAGTCGCCGCCGCCGTCGACGACACGCCCGTGACGACGTGTGCGACGACGGCCCTCGGCGCCGGTCTCCCGGTCGTGGTCGCGCCGGCGATGCACGAACCGATGTACGACCATCCCGGCGTGATAGACGCGATCGACCGCGTCGAGTCCTGGGGGGTCACGTTCGTCGACCCGCGGATCGAGGAGGGGAAAGCCAAGATCGCGACCGAGGAGGCGATCGTGACGGCCGTGGCCCGCGCGGCCGGCGACCGACCGCTCTCCGGGACCCACGTCGTCGTCACCGCCGGCGCGACGACCGAGTCGGTCGACCCCGTCCGCACGCTCTCGAACCGTGCCTCGGGTCGGACCGGGCGCGCCGTCGCACGGGCCTGTCACGTTCGCGGTGCCGACGTGACGCTCGTCCACGACGGCCCGGCGGTCCCATACGCGTCCGTCGAGCGCGTGGAGAGCGCGGCCGAGATGACCGCCGCCGTCACCGACCTCGCGGGGGCGGCCGACGCAGTGGTCTCCACTGCCGCGATCTCGGATTACACCGTCGAGACGGCACCCGAGAAGATCCGGAGCGGCCAGTCGGACCTGACACTGGAACTGACGCCGACGCCGAAACTCATCGACACGGTGCGGGAGGACCACCCATCGCTCCCCATCGTCGGCTTCAAAGTCGAGACCGAAGGTGACGACGACTCCCTCGTCGAGCGTGCCCGGGGGCTCCGTGACCGGGCCGACCTCGCGTTCGTCGTCGCCAACGACGCGAGCGTGATGGGCGCGACCGAGACCAGAGCCCTGCTCGTCGACGGGGAGGGCGCGACGGAGTACGCCGGCGACAAGGCGGGCCTCGGGGCGCGGGTTGCCGACGAACTGGCCGCCGTCATCGGGTAAGCGTCCAGTGGATTGCGAAATAGTTTTGCGTGTCCCGTAACTCGAAGGTGGTAACGAACGTAGCGCTCGTCAGACACACAAAACCAGGATTTTCAAGGAACTATCGTGACCGAATCTGACGCACGTCGTCTGTTGGTTCCGGTCGCCGACTCCGAGACGGTCCGCAACACCGTCGCGTACGCAGTCGAGCAGGCACAGGCGACCGCGGGCGAGGGACGACCGGTCGAACTCCACTTCGTCGTCGTCGCCAGCACCCGCTCGGTCGATCCGGACGCCCCAGCGGAACTGGGTGCGGCGACGGAACTGCTGGACCGGGTCGACGTCTGGGTTCAGGAGGACCTCGGCACGGAACCGCCCGACTTGCTCACAATCACCGAGAACGTACTGGGTTCCGACCGCTATCTCTTCAGTCCCGGAGACTACGCCGACGCTCTCCTGGAGTACGCGACCGAACACGGAATCGATCGGATCGTCCTCGATCCGGAGTACCGTCCGGGCGGAGCGGCACCGATGTTGCGCCCGCTGGAGGTCGAACTCTCGCGTGGCGAGTTCGAGATCGAACGTGCGCCGGTCGAACGCCGCACACGGCCGACGGCGCTGGCCCGGGCCGCGTCGCTCCCGAAGTATCTCACGCTGTTCGGTGCCTCGTACGTGTTCTATCTGCTCTTGAGCGCGTACAAGCCCCTCGACTTCCTCACGGGGGCGATCACCGCGACGATCGTGACGGCCCTGCTCGCCCCGGTCACGTTCAGCCGACAGCCCTCCGTGACTCGGCTCCCCGTCCAACTCGCCCGTCTGCTCGTCTACATCCCGTACCTCCTGTGGGAGATCGCTATTGCCAACCTCCAGATCGCCTACGTGGTACTTCACCCGTCGCTCCCGATCGATCCGAAGGTCGTCCAGTTGCGCGCGGCCGTCTGGGGCGACGCCGCGGTGACGACGCTGGCAAACAGTATCACCCTCACCCCGGGGACGCTCACCGTCAGCGTCACGGACCGCGCGTTCGACATCCACTCGCTGACCGGGAGCGCCCGCGAGGACCTGTTCGACGGCGCGCTCGAACGGGCCGTCCGGTTCGTCTTCTACGGCCGCGAAGCGGCCGCGATCGCCTCGCCGCGGGAACGGGGCGACGACGGCCCGGCGGACGGCCCACCGGCAGAGGAGGTGGCCGGCGATGATTGAGTTCGAAACCGCGCTCCTCGCGCTTGCGGCCGCGTTCGTCGTCTTCGGCGGGGTCGCGCTGTACCGGGTCTTCGTTGGACCGACGACCCACGACCGTGTCATCGCGGTCAACGTCGCGGGGACCAACACCGTCATCGCGATCTCGTTCGTGGCAGCCGCACTCGACCAGCCGGTGTTCCTCGACGTGGCGCTCGTCTACGCGCTGTTGAATTTCCTGCTCTCGATCGCGTTCTCGAAGTTCAACGTCGAACAGGGGGGCGTCCTGTGACACCGACCGAGTGGGCGGCCGTCGCGTTGGGCGTCCTCGGGGCGTTCTTCGGCCTCGTGGCTGCCGTGGGCATCATCCGACTCCCGGACGTGTACACACGCGCACACGCGGCATCGAAGAGTGACACGCTCGGGGCGGTCCTCTCGATCGGTGCCGTCGCGCTGGCGTTACAGACCGACCTCTCGACGATCAAGGCCGTCTTCCTACTCGTCTTTATGTTCCTGACGAACCCGACGGCGGCCCACGCTATCGCCCGGGCCGCACAGGACCAGGGGATCGAGCCCTGGACGACCGACGACCGGGAGGGGGAGCGATGACGCCGACGACCGTCGAGATCGCGCTGATCGCGTTCGTCCTGGCGTGTGCCGTCGGCGCCGCCATGCTCAAGGACGTGCTGGCGTCGGTGATGGCCTTCGCGGCCTACAGCCTCGGCGTCTCGATCATCTGGCTCGTGTTGCAGGCGCCCGATGTCGGGCTCACCGAGGCGGCCGTGGGTGCGGGCATCATGACGATCCTGTTCCTGCTCGCGCTGGCGAACACGGTCCGACCCGACGAGGACCGCCTGTTCGAACCCGTCAGCGTCAGGACCGTCGTCGGCGTCGGAGTCTTCGTGGCCGTGATGGCTGCGTCGGTCCCGGCGCTGCCGGCTATCGGCGACCCGACGGCACCGGTCACCGGCGGCGAGGTGACTCAGTACTACATCGAGAACGCCTACGACCAGACCGGCGTCCACAACGCCGTGACCGCCGTGCTTGCGGCCTACCGCGGGTTCGACACGCTGGGTGAGGCCGTGGTCGTCTTCGTCGCCGGTATCGCCGCGCTGTCGGTCCTCAGACAGGAGGTCTTCGCATGAGCGCCGATACGGAACCCGGACTGTACGTCGAGAGTACCATCATCATGACCACCGTCCGCGTCGTCGCCCCGTTCGTGTTGACGTTCGCACTGTTCGTGATGTTCCACGGCGCGGACTCGCCCGGCGGCGGGTTCCAGGGCGGGGTCATCGCCGGCTCCGTCGTGATGATGCTCGCGTTCGCCTACGGTATCGGGTCGACCCGTGACTGGGTGGACATCCGTATCGTCGCCGCACTCGCCTCCGGTGGCGTCCTCACGTTCGCCACGATCGGGCTCGGATCGATCGCGCTCGGGGGAACGTTCCTGGAGTACACCGAGTACACGTTCATCATCGAGAAGGCGAGCAAGTACGGTATCGAACTCGTCGAACTGGGGATCGGCGCGATCGTCGCCAGCGTGGCGATCGGTCTCTTCTTCCTGCTTGCCGCGGGCTTTGGCCACGTGACCGACGAGCCACGGGAGGGTGAGCGATGATCGATCCGCTTCAACTCGATCTGCTCGCGACCCACTACAACTACTACGCGGTGGTCCTGCTGCTGGGAATCGGGCTGTACATGCTCGTCGAGTCGCCCAACCTCGTCAAGAAGGTCATCGGGATGAACATCTTCCAGACGGGCATCTTCCTGTTTTTCATCACGCTGGCCTACCGGGCGGGTGCGAACCCGCCGGTCGTCGAGGAAGGCGCCGGCCCGTACGTCAGCCCGCTCCCGCACGTCCTCATCCTGACGGCTATCGTCGTCGGGGTGAGCCTGACCGCGGTGGCGCTGGCGCTCATCATCCGCATCTACTCGGAGTACGGGACACTGGACGAAGACACGCTGAAACAGCTCTACTATGATTGAACACGTTCCCGCGCTGCTGGTCGTCGTCCCGATCGTCGGCGGTGCCGTCCCGCTGATCGCCAGTCTCGTCTCCGACCGCGCCGGCTGGCCGGTCGCGGCGGCGACGCTCGCGGTCCACGCCGCGCTGGCGGTCTGGCTGGCCGCGACGGTCGTCACCGATGGAACCGTCACCTACGTTCTCGGCGGGTTCGTCGCTCCCTACGGGATCGAACTCGTCGTCGACGGGCTGTCGGCGGCCGTCGTCCTGCTCGTCAGTCTCGTCGCACTCGGCCTGCTCGCGTACGCACGACGGGCCGGCCCCCACGCCAACACCTTCTACAGCCAGTATCTCCTTCTGGTGACTGGCCTCTCGGGGATGACCGTCACCGGCGACGCGTTCAACCTCTACGTCTTCCTGGAGATCACGGGGCTGGCAGCGTACGGCCTGGTCGCCAGCGGACGGGAGGCAAGCGCCGCCGTCGCCGCGCTGAAGTACCTCATCATCGGCACCGTCGGCGCGTCGCTGTACCTGCTCGGGGTCGGCTACGCGCTGGCGGCGACGGGGACGCTCAACATGGCCGACCTCGCCGACAAACTCGCCGCGGTCGGCTACGACTCGACGCTGGTCGTCACGGCCTTCGCCCTGATGATCGGTGGTCTCGTCGTGAAGGTTGCGCTGTTCCCACTGCACACCTGGCAGCCCGACGCGTACGACAACGCGCCCGACACCGTGAGCGCGCTCATCTCGGCACTGGTCTCGACCGTGTCGGCCTACGCGCTCGCCCGGGTCATGTTCTCGGTGTTCACCGTCGACTTCCTGACGGCCGTCCCGGCCGCACGCTGGGCGCTCGTCGGCCTGGCTTCGGTGAGCATCGTCGCCGGCAGCGTGCTCGCCATCTCCCAGGATAGCGTCCAGCGGATGCTGGCGTACTCCTCGGTGTCGCAGTTCGGCCTGGTGGTCGCCGGCTTCGCCATCGCGACGCCGACGGCGGTCGTCGGCGCGACGGTCCACCTGCTGGGCCACGCCGTGATGAAAGGCGGGCTGTTCGCCGCGACGGGGATCATCGAGCGTGACACCGGCGCGTCGGCGGTCAACGGCTACGCCGGGATGGCCGAACGGTCGTCGATCGGAGCCGGCGGCTTCGCCGTCCTCGCACTGGCGATGGTCGGCGTCCCGCCGGCGGTCGGTTTCGTCGGCAAGTGGTACATCGTCGTCGGTGCCGTCGAGGCCGGCCTCTGGCCGGTCGTCGTCGTCCTGCTCGCGAGTACGCTGTTGACGCTCGCGTACTTCTCGCGCCTGGTCGAGCGGCTCTACTTCGCCGAGCCGACTATCACCGAGGAGGAACCGGCCGTCGCCGACGGGGGCAGTGCTGTCTCCCCGGGGATGCTCGCCGTCGTCGTCGTGGCCGCCGTCCTCGCGGTGGCGCTGACCGCCGCCGTCCCGACGCTGGAACAGACGCTGATCGACACGCTTCCGCCGCTACTGAACCCATGACCGACGTTACATCGCTCAGACCACTGTTGGCAATACTCGTCTCGGCGCTGGCTATCCCGGTGATCCTCTCGTTGAAGAACCGTCCGAACGTTCGGGAGGGCGTCACGATCACCGTCGCGCTCGCGAAGTTCGGTCTCGTCGCGAGCATGGTCCCGGCGGTGCTGGCCGGCGACCAGTTCTCCCTCACGATCGGCCAGTTCGGCCCGGGGATCACGCTCGCGCTCAGAGTCGACGCGCTCGCGATCCTCTTTGGCTTGCTCGCGAGCCTGCTGTGGATCGTCACGAGTTTCTACAGCATCGGTTACATGCGCGGACTGGCCGAGCACGCACAGACGCGGTACTTCGCCTCCTTCGCCGCGAGTCTCGCCTCCGCGATCGGGGTCGCCTTCGCCGCGAACCTCGTGACGCTGTTCGTCTTCTACGAACTGTTGACGGTCTCGACGTACCCGCTGGTCACCCACGACGAGACCGACGAGGCCCGGCGTGCCGGCCGCAAGTACCTCGCGTATACGTTCGGTGGCGGCGTCGCCGTCCTGGGCGGGACGATCCTCGTCTTCTTCCTGACCGGGACGACGGCGTTCGCGGCGGGCGGCATCGAGGGGCTCGCCACAGCCGACCCGACGCTCGCCCGCGCCGCGTTCGCGCTGCTGGCGGCCGGATTCGGCGTGAAGGCGGCGCTGATGCCGGCCCACTCCTGGCTCCCCGACGCGATGGTCGCGCCGACGCCCGTGTCGGGCCTGCTCCACGCCGTCGCAGTCGTCAAGAGCGGCGTCTTCGGCGTCGCACGGGTCGTCCTGGACGTGTTCGGTCCCGACGTGCTCCGGGATCTCGGGATGCATCTGCCCCTGGCCGCGATCGCGGCGTTCACACTGCTGACGGCGAGTGTCATCGCCCTGCGCCAGGACAACCTCAAGCGCCGGCTGGCGTACTCGACGATCAGCCAGCTCTCGTATATCGTGTTGGGCCTGGCGCTACTGGAGGGGGACGCGCTGATCGGCGGCCTGTTGCACATCCCCGCTCACGCGTTCATGAAGCTCACGCTGTTCTTCTGTGCGGGCGCGATCCACGTCGAGACCCATACCGACGACATCAGCGATATGGCCGGCATCGGGAAGCGGATGCCGTTGACGATGACTGCCTTCGGCGTCGCCGCGGCGGGGATGGCCGGTATCCCGCTGGTCGCTGGCTTCGTCAGCAAGTGGTACCTCGTCATCGGGGCCTTGGACGGCGGTGGGACGGTCTTCGCCGCCGCGTTGCTCGTCTCCGGGGTGCTCAACATCGCGTACTTCTGGCCCATCGTCTACCAGGCCTTCTTCGAGTCGCCCGAGGCAAACGACGAGAAACCGCTCGTCGAGCGGGCGCTGGGCGGAACGGCGATCCGGACAGACGGCGGCGGAGAGCACCACACCGACGAGAGCGTCCCGGAACCGGAACACGTCGACCACCTCGGGAAGCGCCACGAGGACGTGGAACACCACGGCGGTCCGCCGGAAGGCGGCTGGGACCAACGGAACTGGCACGGCGGTGAGAGCACCTGGTTCATGCTCGGGCCGATCCTCACCGCCGCGACGCTGTCGCTCCTGCTGGGCATCGTCCCGAACCAGGCGGTCTTCCTCAGGGTCGTCACCACTGTCGTCGGGAACCTCCCGGGGGTGGTCGCCTGATGGCGACCTCGCTGCTGACGGCCATCCCGCCGGTGGCCGTGTTGCTCCCGGTCGCGATCCTGGTCGCGCTCCTGCCTCGCCGGAGCGGCCACGCGCTTGGCGTGGTAGCCTCGGGCGTGGCCATCGCCTGGGTCTGGCTGGTCCCGGCGGGTGCACACGTCCGGACGCCGTTCCTGGGCTTCGAGGCGGTGTTGTTCAACGTCGACGAGTTCTCCCGGCTGATGGGGCTGATATTCGGGATCATCGGCGTCGCGGCCGTGCTGTACTCCTACGCGAGCGAGGCCGAGGGGATCCAGACCGGCTTCGCGCTCTCGTACGTGGCGACGAGCTACGGGGCGGTCTTCGCCGGCGACTGGCTCACGCTCCTCTTCTTCTGGGAACTGATGGCGGTCACGAGCACGCTGCTCGTCTGGCACTACGGCGGCAAGGCGGTCCGCGCGGGCTTCCGGTACGCACTGCTACACGGGATCGGCGGGACGCTGTTGATGGCCGCGATCCTCCAGACCTACGTCGTCAGAGATACGTTCCTGTTCGGGTCCGTCCCCGGCGGTCCCGAGACGGTCGGGATCGTCCCGGGGCTCCCGGCGGCGCTCGCCGCCGTCGGTATCGGGGTCAACGTCGGGTTCATCGGGCTCCACGCCTGGCTGCCCGACACGTACCCGCGCCCGCACATCGCCGCCAGCGTCTTCCTCTGCGTGTTCACGACGAAGACCGGCGTCTACGGGATGTACCGGGCGTTCCCCGCGGGCAACGAGGCCATCGCGTACATGGGTGGCGGGATGGCCGTCTTCGGCGCGACGTTCGCGCTGTTCCAGAACGACATGCGCCGCCTGCTCTCCTATCACATCCAGTCCCAGGTCGGCTACATGGTCGCCGGCGTCGGCATCGGGACGGCCCTCTCCCAGGCCGGCGCGTTCGCCCACGTCTTCAACCACATCCTCTACAAGGGCCTGCTGTTCATGACCGCCGGCGTCGTCGTCTACCGGACCGGCGAGGAGAGCCTGAAGAAACTCGGCGGACTCGCACGCGAGATGCCCGTCACTGCGGTCGCGTTCACGGTAGCGGCGCTGTCGATCGCGGGCTTCCCCGGCTTCAACGGCTTCGTCTCGAAGGGGATCGTCATCGCCGGGAGCCACTACGACTTCGCCCACGGGCCGCTGTACGCTGGCGGCCGGACGACCCTGGAGTGGCTACTCTTGCTCGGTGGTGTCGGGACGTTCATGTCGTTCATCAAGTTCGGCTACTACGCCTTCTTCCACGGGGAGTACGACGGCAGCGTGGCCGACGCGAACCGCGGTCAGACCGTCGCGATGCTGTCGGTCGCCGCGCTCTGTGTCGCGTACGGCGTCTTCGACAGCGCGCTGTTCGCTATCCTCCCGTTCGACGTGACCGACGGCGACGTCGTCTCACACGTCTATACGACCTACACCGTCGACCATCTCGTCGAGGGCTTCGCACTGGCGGTCGCTGGCCTGATCGGCTTTGCCGTCACAAAGCGACCGCTGAAACGGCTCGGACGTGTCCCCGACGTCGATTCGCTGTACAACCCCGGCGTCTTCTACGGGACGAGAGCCCTGGTCGTCGGCGTGACCGAACTCTACGCTGGTGTCGACCGGGCGGTCGTCCGTGGAACCAGTGCCCTCGGAACTATTGTCAGGGAACCGAACGGATCGCTCCGGAATCTCCGCGAGGGACGGGGTGAAGCCGAGCTAAGCGGACGACCGCTCCGTGCGGGAATCGGTTTCAGCATCCTCGTTCTCGTCGTTTTCGTCGCTCTCGCGCTGTTGGCACTCGGGTGATTCTCAATCCCGATAGTTACTCCTGTACATTTATATGCGGTGATACCATCTTTCTGGTAAGCGCGTCCTGCGAGAGGGGTTGGTACGGTTCCAACCCGGACCTCCTGGGCGTGTTGGACAACGATAATATATGAAACTCCAACAACTATTCGACGACGACGACGCTGTCTCGCCGGTCATCGGTGTCATCCTGATGGTCGCGATCACCGTCATCCTCGCCGCAGTCATCGCAACGTTCGTCCTCGGTCTCGGTGACCAGGTTAGTAACACAGCGCCGCAGGCCACCTTTAGCTTCGATTACGAGGCAACCGGTGGTGGCTCCGGTGACTTGACGATCACTCACGACGGTGGCGACTCCATCTCAGAAACCGAACTGTACGTTCGTGGTGCAGGCGGTGCCGGTGGTCAGTGGTCCGGTAGCGTCGGTTCAAGCAGCGAAGTCAGAGCTGGTAACAGTTGGTCCATCTCCAGCGTGAGTGACTCCGCCACGGTTCGCGTCGTCTACCAATCCAACGACGGCGGCAACTCCGCGACGCTCGGTCGGTGGACCGGTCCGAACGCGTAACCGGCACTGACCCGCGGAACCGTCTTCCGCGCGGGCCAACCGTATCGTTAATAGTATCCGCTCATCATTTTCTTTCTACGATGGGTGCATTGGGATATGGCGATGGGGAGGCACACAAATGAGCAACCAAGCGATGCAGGTCCGGGACGCCGACGACTCGCTCTCGAAAGGCGAGATATTCGAAGTGCTCCAGAACGAGCGCCGACGGTATGCTCTGGAGTACCTCCGGGAACACGGCGACCCTGTTGATCTCGGTAATCTGGCATCCCACGTCGCGGCGATGGAGTACGACTGTGACTCGACAGACGTCTCCAGCGCACAGCGAAAACGGGTCTACACCACGCTCCAGCAGACACATCTTCCCCGACTGGACGAGGCCGGGATCGTCGAGTACGACAGCGACGACAACCTAATCTCGACGACCCCACAGACACAGGAGCTAACGGTGTATCTGGAGATCGTCTCGGCCGGGGAGTTCCCCTGGCGGGAGTATTACCTCTCTCTGAGTGCGGTGAGTCTCGCAATCGTGGCCGTCCTCTGGGTCGGCGTCTATCCGTTCACCCTCATCTCGCCGCTCGTCTGGGCGACGCTGATCACTGTCGTGTTTGCTCTCTCGTCCGTCTACCACACCTACGCCGGTCAGGAGATGACTCTCAGCGAGTACATGTCGAACCAGCGCGAATAGCACCCCCCGAGGCCGACGATACATTCGACACGCTGTGGGTAAATTTCTCTCTTTATAGTTGGATATAAGTATCCTCTCGAACGTAGTCGCTAGCAGCACGCCACCGACGGGTGTGAGACCGGCCTCAATAGGGTGGGGCGGTGCTCGTAACAGGTGGCCGTGCGCAGACACAACTATGGATCTGAAACAACTGTTCACCGACGACGACGCGGTCTCGCCGGTCATCGGGGTCATCCTGATGGTCGCGATCACCGTCATCCTCGCGGCGGTTACCGCCTCGTTCGTCCTCGGGTTGGGGGACCAAACGCAACGAACGACGCCACAGGCGAGTTTCACGTTCGATTTCGAGGAAAGTGTCTCGGGGAGTGATGCGGACGAAGGTATCCTGACGATCACCCACGACGGTGGAGACACTATCCAGGGCGGGAGTCTCTACCTCCGCGGGAGCGGATGGGTGGATGCGACAAGCGGGAGTACCTCGTGGACCACCCCAGCAACTGGCTCGGTCGACATCGACGACACGAACGAGGACGAGAGCTGGGACACTGCCGTCGGTGGGAAGACCGAAGTCGCCGCCGGCAACTCCATCAACGTCGGCGTGAACGACGCCTACAACATCCGTGTCGTCTACGAACCTCCGGAGGGTGACACGTCAGCCACCCTCGGACAGGACGCAGGCCCCGAAGCGTAACCGACCCGCGCCTTCTCGTCTTTTCGTCCGGCTAGCAACTGTCCCGGTCCCGCGATGGGTTTATTTCCGTCCATGCGATGGACTGTAATGATGGACGCCACGCGTGGGACCGCCGTCGCCGTCGGGACACTCATCGTGGTTACAGCCCTCGTCTCCGGGCCGCTCGTTCCCGGAATCACGTTCACGAACACACAGCCTACATACGGCGAGGGAACTGCAACCGTCGACAGCGTCGAGTTCCCCGAACGAACGACGATCGAGCGGGGTGGCTTTGGCTCCGAGAGTGACTATCTCGTCGTTCCGCCGGCGACCGTTCGGTTCGAGACGTTCGAGGGTGCGCCGGTCCTCACGTACAAGATTGCGGTGCCCGAACTGAACTACTCCCGCGGGACGACACACTTCCTGGCTCCCGAGACTGGGACCCGCTACGACGCGACACTCCAGTCTGACTCACTAACAGGTGTTCCGAGCCAGACCACCGAGTTCGACGCGACGCTCTCGATCTGGCTCGAAGATTCCGACGGCCGGGAGCGCGTTGCCACACAGAACACAACGATCGAGGTCGTCGAATGAGCAGTATCGAGTTCGCATCGCTCCGTCGGACCGACGCCGGGACCGAACTGTCGATCTGGTCACGGCTCAGGACCGTCTTGTTCGGCGATCGGATCGGATTGACGATCTTCCTGGGGTCGCTCTGTCTGTTCATGCTCGCGTGGCGAACTACCGTCTTCATCACGGACACGTACGCTATCGCGAACGGACTGTATGCCCTTTCGAACGGCCAGATCGGGATCACGGAAGCCGTCTACGGGGGACACCTCGACACGCCCGGCATGACCGCCGCTGGTGGTCGGACGATCGCCCGTAACTACGGTGCGATCGTCCTCTCGCTCCCGTTTCTGGTATTGGTCGAGTCCCTCGACGCGATCACCTCGCTGCGAATCGGGATCGCCGCGCTGTGGTCGCTTCTGGCGCTCGGTGTCGTCGTCCAGACACGGAGGTTACTCGACAGTGACGCGATCGTCTGGGCCGGTAGCGCCCTCGTGCTCGTCGTCTTCGCCTCGAACGTCGTGTTCGCGACCCCGCTCGACGACGGGGCAGCACATCTCTCCGCGCTCCAACTGTTCCACATGACGGTTGCCGCGTTCGGCCCGGTCGTGCTGTACCGGTTGCTCCGTCGTATCGACGGTCCTCGAATGGGGGTCCTCGGAGCGACGGTGTACGTCCTCGGGTCGCCGCTGGTGATCTGGGCGACGGTCCCGAAGCGCCACGTCCTCACGGCGACCGTAGCAGTAGGAATCATGTACTGTCTCTACCGGAGCCGAACCGCTGAGACGGACGGCCCGATCCGCCGCCCGGCCGTGTTCCGCGCGTTCGCGTACGCACTGGTGATGCTCTACGCCTGGGTCCACGCTCCCGAAGCGCTCCTGCTCTGTGTCGTCTTGGCGGCTGTCGATCTCCCGACGGCGGCCGACAACAGTCCGCGGGCGTTGGCCACGATCGCCGGCGTCTCGGCACTCGCACTCGGTCCGTTCCTCGTCACGAACGCGGTGCTGACCGGGTCCGTGGTGACTCCGCCCCGGCTACTGTCGAGTACGGGTCCGGCGGTAGAGTCGACCGCGGCCTCGGCGGGGCAGAGCGCTTCTGGACGGTCCAGTGGTATCCCGATACCCGACCTGTTTCTATCGGTCCTTCGTCCGTTCACCCTGCTCGGCGGCGAACTACTCCTCGGCTTCAGGACAGCGTTCTCCCGGCCCGACGACGTGTTCCTGACGTTTCTTCGGTCCGGCCACGCATCCGGGACGCTGAACAACGACAACACGGAGGCCGTCAACCTCGCAGTTCTGGAGTCCGCTCCGATACTCGCTGCAACCGTCGGGGTTCTCCCGGCCGTCTGGCGCCGTCGGGGAGCGCTGGCATTGCCCCGTCGGGTGCTTTCGCCGACACGAGTCGTCGACAGCTTCACCGTGTTGGCGGCTCTCGGCGTGTGTGGCCTCTATCTCTCGCGGCTCCCGCTGCACGCACAGGTGACGGTCCGGTATCTGTTCGTCCTCTACCCACTGGGGATCTACCTCCTCTTCCGTACCCCGTCGGTTCGGGACGCGCTCGACCAGTATCTCCGTTTGTTCGCCTGGGCACTCGCGGTGACAGTCCTGCTCGGTGGACAGTTGATCGTCGTCTTCGTCGCGCTCTCGGTCAACGGGATCGGCGAAGCGTTCCAGTTCCACGCGCTGCTCGCCCTCGGCAGTGCCGCCTTGCTGGCGGCCTGGGGGCTGTTCGGGCGAAGCGACGGCTGGTTCGGTCGCGTGGGCGCAGGGCTGTTCGGCGTCGCGACGGGTCTCACGACGATCTTCGCCTGGTTGACCGTCGTCGAGTACTACGCACTCGGGAACGCCCACGCCCTCCCGATCGTTCGGTATATCGGACAACTGCTGGAACTGTTCTGAGTCGCTGACGGAGAACTTTTGTAGGGCCTCGAAGTACCGACGACATGGACAAGCTGAAAGCGTCACTCCTCGAGGCCCCGATCATCGAGAAAGACGGCTACCACTACTTCGTCCACCCGATCAGCGACGGAGTCCCGATGCTGCGTCCCGAACTCCTCCGTGAGATCGTCATCAAGATCATCCGGAAGGCCGAACTCGACGGCGTCGACAAGATCGTCACGCCGGCGGCGATGGGAATCCACCTCTCGACGGCCGTCTCGCTGATGACCGACATCCCGCTCGTCGTCGTCCGCAAGCGACAGTACGGGCTGGACGGCGAGGTTTCGCTCTCGCAGGTGACCGGCTACTCCGAGAGCGAGATGTACGTCAACGACGTCTACGAGGGCGATCGGGTCCTCGTGCTCGACGACGTCCTCTCGACCGGCGGCACGCTGGCCGCGCTGACCGGCGCCCTGGAGGAGATCGGTGCCGACATCCGTGATATCGTCTGTGTCATCAAGAAAGCCGACGGCCCAAACAAACTCGACGAGGCCGGCTACGACGCGAAGACGCTCATCAACGTCACCGTCGACGACGGCGAGGTCGTCGTCGTCGACGAGAACGGCGACGGCTGACGGACGGATTCTCGCCGCTCACGGGTTCGTTCACAGCAAAAGTAGAGCGGGAGGTAGATTTGAACCGAAGCCAGACGACCGCTCGCTTCGCTTGCTCTGTCTGGCAGGGTTCAAATCTTCTCCAGACCGATCCGTCACTCATGGTTTCGTGAGCGACAGAATATAGCGGGAGGTAGATTTGAACTACCGATCTGCGGGTTATGAGCCCGCCGGAATCTCCTGGCTATCCCATCCCGCTACCTCTTCGTAACCGAGGCCCCTCATTAAGGGTTGTGATTCACCTGCCGTCCGTGAGTTCGTGACGCGCTACTCCCCCTGATGGACCTGCCAGGTGAAGAGACTCTCGAAGACGTAGTTGACGAGCATCCCGAGGCCGATCCCGCCCCCCTTGGCGACGAGTATCCAGAGGTCGATCCCGGCGACGGTCAGCGGCACGAACAGCAGCCGGTAGATGACGACGAAGACGAGAAACTGGGTGGTCGAACCGCCGGCCCGGACGACGTGCGAGCGTAGCAGACGCCGGGGCAGCGACTCCGGATCGCCCTCCTCGGCGAAGGTCCAGCGCTCGTTGATCGCGAACATGACCAGGATCGCGGTTTCGATCCCCGCGAGCGTCGCCAGCTCGGCCAAGACGCCAAACACCTCGGTCAGAACGAGCAAGACCGTGGTATCACAGATCGCACCGATCACGCCGACGGAGACGAACTGGCCGAACCGCACGCCGGAGACCAGCGAGTCGAACCGGTCGGGAACGACACGGCGCAAGCGGTCGCTCGGGGAACTCATCGGTCCCGTTTGACGAGCGCGGTCGGTTCGTCACGGCGGGCGGCGATGGCCGTGTGGAGCGTGCTATCACGGAGCTGTTTCGCGCGGTGTCTGGACGCGAGCAGCGCGCGAAACAGCGCGATCGAGGTCCGGATCGGCGAGACCGTCGACCCGGGCTGGTCCTCCCACTCGATGGGGACCTCGGTTACGCGCAGATCCAGCGCCCCGGCCATCGCCACCAGTTCGACGTCCCAGGCGAAGCCCGGTTCGTAGAGGTGGATACGGACGCGCTCCCAGGCCTCGGCGTCGATGGCTTTCGCGCCACACTGGTAGTCGTATAGCCGGACGCTGAGCAACTGGCCGGCCAGCCAGGCGAACCCGTCACCGAGGAACCGCCGGGCGCGGGTCTGGTGGCTGGCGACGGTCGCGTCGGGATGGCGTCGCGACCCGACCGAGAGGTCGGCCGCTCCCTCGACGACCGGATCGACGACTGCCTGGAGGGATTCGGCCGGCGTCGAGCCGTCGGCGTCGGCGAAGGCGAGCACGTCGGTCTCTAAGCGCTCGAAGCCCGCGGTGATCGCCGCACCCTTGCCACGGCGGTAGGGGACCGACTCGACTCGGGCGGGGAGGTCTGTGAGTGTTTCGAGGACGCCGCTTTTCGGGGCGTCGAGTTCGACGAGGATGGTCGTCGGGGAGAGCGTGTCGTCGATGGCCTGGACGTAGCGCCGGAGTTGGGCTACGTCGGGCCGGTAGGCGGGGACGACGACACCGACGGTCGGCGACATTGTGCTACCGTGTGCCGGCGGTGAGTAAAAACGGTTCGAAGCTCTCCGGCCTCGTGCAAAAGACGTATACTCCAGGGTCGCGGCCACACCACTGATGGAGTTTGCGCTCGTCGCTACGTGGCTCGCCCTGTATCTCCTCTTGCTGTACGCGGGGGCGACAGCCGCGACGGCCCTCTTTCCGCGCTTTGCCGACGAGGGGGTCGCGTTCGGGGTCCCAGTTGCGCTCTCGATCCTGTGGCTCGTCGTCTACGGCGTGGGCCGACTCTCCCTGAGCGTCGGGGTCTGGCTCGCGCTGGCCGTCCTTCTGGCGGTAACCGTCGTCGTGGCGTCTCGGGGCCGGTCTGTCGACGGCCGGGCCTACGCCGAGGCGGCGGCCGTCTTCTCGCTGGCGTTCCTGCTGGTGGTCTGGATTCGAGCGGTCGATCCGGCCATCGTCCCCGTGGGCGGCGAGAAGTTCCTGGACTTCGGCCTCTTGCAGTCGCTCTTGCGAGCCGAGACGATCCCACCGGAGGACATGTGGTTCGCCGGCGAACCCGTCGCGTACTACTACGGCGGCCATCTCTTGGCCGCGACACTCGCTCGACTGACGGGGACGGCGGGCCAGTACGCCTACAACCTCGCGTTGGCGGGCTTCTACGCGACGCTGGTGACCGCCGCCTACGGGCTGGCCGGGGCCGTCGCCGCCGACCGTGACCTCCCGCGCCGGCTCTCGGCCGGCTTCGCGGCTTTCTTCGTCGGCATCGCCAGCAACCTCTCGACGCCGGCGAAGTTCCTCGTCTGGCTCCTGCCCGAGTCGCTCTCCGGGCCGCTGGCGGCCGCGGCCGGGTACGAACTGAGCGGGTTGGCGACTGGTCCACAGTCGTTCAGCTACTGGGACGCCAGCCGCGTGATCCAGGACGACCCCGCCGACTTCGGGACCTACGAACCCGCTGCCGCGCCCGTCATCGACGAGTTCCCGCTGTTCGCCTGGCTCAACGGCGACATGCACGCCCACATGATGAGTACGGGCTTCCTGTTGCTCGCGGCCGCGCTGTGTTTCAGCTACTACCAGACGCCGGCCGACGAGCGACGGCGTCGGGTCGCGCTCCTGTTCGGGGCGCTCCCGGCCGTTGGCGGAGTCATCGCGGTCACCAACACCTGGTCGTTCCCGTCGGTGGCCGGCCTCACGATGCTGACCGTCGCTGTCGCGCCGGCGGCACCGACGACGCTGTTGCCCGACCGCTTTGGGGGCCGGCTCCGCGTCGACGGACTCGGCGGCGAACTCGTCCGGATCGGGGCGGCGCTGGCTGTCGCTGT
This sequence comes from Haloarcula halophila, assembly GCF_029278565.1. Taxonomy (NCBI): domain Archaea; kingdom Methanobacteriati; phylum Methanobacteriota; class Halobacteria; order Halobacteriales; family Haloarculaceae; genus Haloarcula; species Haloarcula halophila. The sequence continues at coordinate 2,911,147 of NZ_CP119559.1, forward strand.
CGTCGTCCTCGCGCTCGGGTTGGTCTGGTCGCTCCCGTTCTGGCTCGGCCCGGCGAGCGGCCGTGAACTGGCGGTGTTACCCGACCGGAGTTCCCTCGTGGAACTGCTGGCGGTCCACGGGCCGTTCGTGGTTCCGTTCGGGATGTATCTCTCCGCTCGCGTCGCAGGGACGCTTTCCGACGCCCGGTCGCGGCTGGCGACGGGCGCTGCTGTGGTCGGTTTCGTCGCGATCGGGGCGGCCCTCGATATCGCCGCAGTCGGCCTGCTCGGCCCGATTCTCGTGGGTGCCTGGCTGTTGGCCCGCGGGCCGACGCTCTCGGATCGGTTCGACGGCGTCCCCGCGGTTGCCGACGGCGGGGACCGCCCCGTCGGCTTCGAGGCGGTCCTGATCCTGGCCGGCGCCGGCCTCGTCGTGCTCGTGGAGTTCGTCTTCGTCCGGGAGAACATCGGCCGGATGAACACCGTGTTCAAGACCTACATGCAGGTGTGGATCCTCTGGGCCGTCGCGGTCGGGCCGGTGCTTGGCTGGCTCGTGGCCCGCTGGCGACCCGCGTGGCCGTCCGCGGACCGAGCCCGGGCCGCGACGGCAGTCGGCATGCGGGTGTTCGTCGCCGTCCTCGTCGTCTCGACCTCGCTGTACGGCGTGTTCGCGCTGTCGAACCACGCCGACCGGGCCGGCGACCTGACGCTCGACGGCCAGGCGTACCTCGACGACGCACACCCCCAGGAAGCCGAAGCGATCCGGTGGCTGGACGACCGGGAGGGCCAGCCGACGATCGTCACTGCCGCACCCGCGGGCTACCAGTGGGTCCCCAGCGATGGGAAGGGAGCCAGCGCCCCGGCGAGCCTGACGGGTCTCCCGACGGTCGCTGGGTGGTACCACGAGGCACAGTACCGGAACGACACGGTCTACCAACGGCGTGTCGGCGACGTGGAGACGATCTACACCGGCAACCGGAGTGCCCAGCGCCGCCTCCTCTCGACGTACGACGTCATCTACGTCTACGTCGGGCCGGCCGAGCGCAACCGCTACGGGACGGTGACGATCGGCGACCTCCCGGACGTGACGGTCGCGAAAGAAGCCGGCGGCGTAACGATCTATCGGGTCGCGGAGAACTAGCTCTCGGCGCTGGGCGGTGCCTTCTCCCGGATGACGGTGATCGCCTCGGCGTCGATGTCCTCGGTATCCAGGTGCATCGGGATGTAGTCCTGTTTGTTGAACGTCTCCTCCTCGCGGGCCTTGCCGACCGTACACCACAGCTGCGGGCGGTCGGGGCCGTGCCACTCGCCCTGGCGGGCAACGGCGAACACCTCGTACTCCTCGCCGTCGTACTCGATACGACCGCCCTTCCGGAAGCCGGCGTCCCCGTGGACGATGAGTTTCTTCATACCCGGCCCTTGGCAAACGGCGCACTTAGTGACTTCGAAGGAGCCCCTGTCGTCCGCGAGGGTCAGTGCCGTACGGACCGGAGAGGCTTTACGCCAGGAGGCGAGAGGAGTACGTGGACGGCACGGTCCGACAGCGCCTTTCAGTCCACGTGTCAAAACGTGGGCCACCGCTGACTGACCTACCCCGTCTCTCTACAATCCCCGAGCGGCTGCCACGCCGTCCGGAGAGACGGAGGCGGACTGCGGGCGGGCATTCATCCGGGACGGGAAAGATCGGAACCGTCGGGGTTTTAAGCGGGCATATCGAACCGACCTGTAAGGTCGATATCTATGGAGATGCCGCGTCGATTCAACACGTACTGTCCGCACTGTAACGAGCATCACGAACACGAGGTCGAGAAGGTCCGTTCCGGTCGCGAGACCGGGATGAAGTGGATCGACCGCCAGCGCGAGCGCAACTCCGGCATCGGGAACGACGGGAAGTTCTCGAAGGTCCCCGGTGGGGACAAACCCACCAAGAAGACGGACCTGAAGTACCGCTGCTCGGACTGTGGCAGCGCTCACCTCCGCGAGGGATGGCGCGCCGGCCGACTGGAGTTCCAGGAGTAACCATGGCTGGAAGCTTCGTCACCGTCGCCTGTCCGGACTGCGAGAACGAACAGACCATCTTCGAGAAGGCTGCCTCCGAGGTCTCCTGTGCCGTCTGTGGCCACACCCTCGCTCACCCCACCGGTGGGAAGGCCGAGATCGAAGGTGAAGTGACCGCCGTCGTCGAGGCCCGATAGGATGAAGTACAGCGGCTGGCCCGAACCGAGCGAACTCGTCGTCGGCAAGGTCGACGAGATCGAGGACTTCGGCGTGTTCGTCGACCTCGAAGAGTACGAGGGCAAGCGCGGTCTCTGTCACATCTCCGAGGTCGCCAGCGGCTGGATCAAGAACGTCCGTGACCACGTCAACGAGGGCCAAACTGTCGTCGCCAAAGTGTTGGACGTCGACGAGAGCGCCCAGCAGATCGACCTCTCGATCAAGGACGTCAACGACCACCAGCGCAAGGAGAAGATCCAGGAGTGGAAAAACGAACAGAAGGCCGACAACTGGATGGAACTGGCCTTCGGCGAGGAGATCGACGACGAGCGCTACAGCGCCGTCGCCAACGCGTTGCTCGCCGAGTTCGGATCGCTATACGACGGCTTCGAGGCCGCTGCGATCCACGGCGTAGAAGCCCTCGAAGAGACTGACCTCGACGAGGACGAGATCGAGGCCATCGTCGAGACCGCTCGGGACAACGTCTCGGTGCCCTACGTCAACGTCACCGGCTACGTCGATCTGGAGGTACCCGATCACGACGGCGTCGACGTCATCAAGGAGGCACTGCAGGCCGCCGAGGGTAACGGCGAGGTGCCAGAGGAGATCGAACTGGAAGTCACCTACGTCGGCTCGCCCGAGTACCGCATCCAGGTCCAGGCGCCCGACTACAAGACCGCCGAGGGCGCGCTCGAAGACAGCGCCGCTCGTGCCAGCGAACTCGTCGAGGACCACGGCGGGACTGCGCTGTTCCACCGCGAGCGCCACGAAGACGACGAGTAGGCGTGAAATCCGACATCCACGTCTGTGCGGACTGGGAGGACGAGCACGACCGCCCAGTGTACACGCTCGGCGACACGTGTCCCGACTGCGGGGGGAACGCTGTCAACAGCGCCCCCGCACCGTTCGACCCGGCGGACCCGCATGGCTCGTATCGACGTTCTCTTAAGCGCCGCAACCGAGAATAGGCGGTATGGACGAATACGACGTCGAGACCGTCGCCGACCCCGACCTGTCGGAGCCGGTACTGGTCGAGGGGCTCCCCGGTGTCGGCCACGTGGGCAAACTCGCTGCAGAACACCTGCTGGAAGAACTCGAAAGCGAACTCGTGCGGAAAGTCTACTCGACACACTTCCCGCCACAGGTCAGCATCGACGAGGGCCGTGCCGAACTGGCCGCTGCGGAGTTCTACGCGGTCACGCCAGAGGACGGCCGGGACATGCTCGTCCTCTCGGGGAACCACCAGGCACAGGATACCGAGGGTCACTACGGACTGACCGACACGTTCCTCGACGTCGCCGACGAGTTCGGTGTCGACGAGGTGTTCGCGCTCGGGGGCGTTCCGACGGGCGAACTCATCGAGGAGTACGACGTGTTGGGTGCGACCACGACCGACGAGTTCGCCGAGACGCTCTCCGAGGCCGGCGTCGAGTTCAGAGACGACGAACCGGCCGGCGGGATCGTCGGCGTCTCGGGGCTCCTGTTGGGTCTCGGCAAGCGCCGCGGGTTCCCGGCCGCCTGTCTGATGGGCGAAACCTCCGGCTATCTGGTCGATCCAAAGAGCGCACAGGCAGTCCTCGAAGTCCTCCAGACAGTGGTCGGCTTCGAGGTCGACTTCGCGACGCTTGAAGAGCGAGCCGACGAGATGGAGGAAGTCGTCCGGAAGATCCAGGAGATGGAGCAACAGAACGCACCCGCCCCCTCCGACGAAGACCTGCGCTACATCGGGTAGACGATACGGGAGCGAGAATTTCTTTACCGTTCACACCCAATACGGAGCCGTGCAGTCACAACTGAGTACGCTCCCGGACTGGCTCGTCTTCGGCCTGGCCCTCGGCGTTGCCGGGAGCGTCCTCGTCGCCGGGTTGTTCCTGGCTGCGAACCGGTTCTTTCCAGCCAAACAGCAGGCGCGCCGGATGAGCGACGGCGGTGAACGACGACGGCGGACCGAACTCCGGGAGTATCTGACGGCTATCGACGAGCAGTACGCCGAGAACCACTTCGTCGAGGGCCAACACGTCGCCTTCTATCTCCCGAAACGGGACGTGGCGATCACGTTCGACGCGCGGGCCTACTACCGGATCGAACGGTCGCCGACGTACCCCGTCCTGGTCGAACACGAGATGCCCGGCATCCACCTGGGGACGCGGCTCCCGTTCGAGGTCCCCGAGGTGACACTCGGTCCCGACCCGGAGGAGTCCGAGGACCCGGCGATGCACGCCTTCGAGGAACTGGGGTTGGACTACGGTGCGACCGCTGCCGAGGTCAGGTCGGCCTACCGCGAGCGGGTCAAGGAGGTCCATCCCGACCACGGCGGCGACGAGGACGAGTTCAAGCGCGTCCGGGAGGCCTACACCATGGCCAAACAGCACGTGGCCTCCTGACCCCTCGTCGATCAGATCCCCTGACTCATCAGGTGACTCCGCAGGAGGTCGGCCTCCTTGCTCCCCGCGACCGGGTTGACGAGGACGACTACGTCGTCGCTGGCGAAGGCGCCGCTGTCCGCGAGTTCGCGAGCGCCGGCGACGGCAGTCCCGCCGGTCGCACCGATCTCCGGGCCGAGTTCGCAGCCGTCGACGGCTCCCTGGAGCACCGCCTTGTCGTCGACGGCGGCAGCGCCCCCACCGGAGGATTCGACGGCGGCGAGCGCGGCGGTTCCCGCCGCAGGGTCGGGCACCTCAAGCGGACCGACGATGGTGTCGGGGTGTTCGACGGAAGCGGGCGTCCCACTGTCCTCGATCCAGGCGTCGGCCACGGGCGCACACCCGTCGGGCTGGACGGCGTACAGCTCCGGCTCGCGGTCGACGAGGCCGGACGCCGCGGCGGCCGCGAACCCGCGTTCGAGGCCGACCAGGCTCTCGCCGTGGCCGGTGGGGTGGATCACGGCATCCGGGGCGGTCCAGTCGAGGTCGGCGACCGTCTCGACGGCGACCGGCTTGACTCCCTCGACGCGGAACGGGTGGCCGGGTTCGACGCTGTAGCGGTCGCCCGCACCCTCCTCGAAGGCCTCGACGGCGTCGTCGTAGCGGCCCTCGACGACGCGCATGTCGCCGCCGTGGACGTTGACCATCGCCTTGTTGAGGAACGGACACCGCGAGGGGACGTACCCCTTCGAGTCGATGTCGGCGCGGGCGGCGTAGGCCGCAGCGGCCTGTGCGCCGTTGCCCGTCGAGGGCGCTGCCACGGCGTCGGCACCCGATTGGACGGCCTCGGTGACGGCGACCGAGAGCTTGCGGTCGGCGAGCGAGCCGGTCGTGTTCCGGCCCTCGTCTTTGACGTAGACGGCCTCGACCCCGAGTTCGGCCGCCAACGGGGGAACCGCGACCAGCGGGGTCCCACCCTCGTCGAGACTGACCAGCGTGTCCGTCTCGAAGGGCAACACGGCGGCTGCCTGCGCCGCTCGACCCGCGAGGTCTTCGGGAGCTAGCGCGCGGGCGTCGTAGTCGCCGGCGAGCGTCCCACCACAGTCCGGGCACCGGGCCGCGTCGGCGGCCGTCGTCGTGCCACACACGGTACAGGCGAGGCCACGGAACGTCGCTGTCGTCTCCATACTCCCCACTGTGGCTGGGAGCCACAAATACTGTCGGTCACACTCCAGCACGCTCTTGGTCGGGGCAGCACAACGACCGACAATGACAGACGTCGTCGTCGCCGGTGGCGGACTGGCGGGGCTGGTCGCCGCGCGCCACCTCGCCGAAGCCGGACAGGACGTGACGGTGTTCGAGGACAGCGAACAGGTCGGCGGGCGGGTCACGACCGTTCACGAGGGCGGCTACACCTTCGACCAGGGATTCCAGGTGCTGTTCTCGGCGTATCCGGCGGTCCAGCGGGAACTCGACGTGGAGGCGCTGTCGCCGCGGCCGTTCACGCCGGGCGCGACCATCGCGCGGCCGAACCACCGATCGGTGCTGTCGGACCCGTTGCGGAACCCGACGGCGGCGGTCGAGACGGCGTTCAACCGGGAGATCGGTTTCGCGGACAAACTCCGCCTGTTCACGCTCCAGCGGGAACTGGCCGGCCGTGATCCCGACTCGCTCCTCAGCGGCGGCGGCAAGACGATCTCGGAGTACCTCCGGGAGCGGGGGTTCTCACAGCGGTTCGTCGACCGGTTCGCGGCGCCGTTCTACGGCGGTATCACGCTCGACCGTTCGCTGGGAACCGACAGCCTCGTCTTCGAGTACACCTACAAGATGCTGAGCGAGGGCGAGATCTTCGTCCCGGCCGAGGGGATGCAGGCGATGCCCGAACAACTGGCCGACAGCGCCCGGGCCGCCGGTGCCACCATCGAGACCGAGCGCACTGTCACCGACGTCTCCGGCGAGGGTGACGCGGCTACCGTTGAGGTCGGTGCGGAGACGCTGACCCCCGACGGCGTCGTGGTCGCGACCGATCCCGGAACGGCCGCCGATCTGACGGGCGTGGCCGGCATCACGACGGAGATCGTCGGCTGTGTCACCCAGTACTTCACGCTGCCGACCAACCGGGCGCCGGATATGGGGAAACGGATCGTCCTCAACGCCGCCGACGACCGGCCCAACACCGTCGCACCGATGTCGGCGGTCGCCCCCGAGTACGCACCCGAAGGGATGGAACTGTACAGCGCGACGTTCCTGGGATCACCCCAGGACGACGACGAGGCGCTTTCGGCTGTGGTCCGCGAGGCGCTGGGCTCGTGGTATCCGGCGGCGAACTTCGAGGACCTGGAACTGCTCCGGACCGACCGGGTCCCGCTGGCACAGTTCGCCCAGCCGCCCGGGTTCCGCGCCGGCGTGCCCGACCCCGAAGATCCGCCGGGACCGGTCGTTCTGGCCGGGGATTACACCCGCTGGTCGTCGATCCAGGGGGCCTTAGAGAGCGGCCGCGTGGCTGCCGGGCTCCTCACTGAGTAAGCTGCGGGTCCTGGGCGCCAGGTTCGCCCACGGTGGTCGTTGACGACGCCGCCACGGGGTGTTCTCGTCCCGAACTCGTCGATAGCGGCAGCCTACGCGGCCGGGCCGCCGCTATTCGTGTTTCCCTCGTGTTCGTTCTCCTCCGGGGTCAACACGTCCGAGACGTACTTGATCGTCGCGAAGTACAGCGCCAGCAGCGAGAGCAGCGTAAGCGCGATGAGCGCGAGTGCAGCACCTGTCTGAACCATGTTCGGCTGTCCACCGCCGTTCCTCAAATACCTACCGTTACAGCATCCGACGGAACTCCCCGAGCCGCGGGAACGAGAGGGTCTCGCGGCCCTGCCCGTCCCAGACGATCGGCTCCAGGTTGTCGGCGTCGGTCACCAACGGGGACTGGAAGTCGGCGGCGCGCATCTCGTTGACGACGACCCCGGCGTTGAGCGCGTTGAACGAAGGGAGCATCACCACCTCGCTGCCGTGGTACTGGTCGGTCCCTACCAGATAACAGGGCCGGCGCTGGCCCTCGATCTCGATGGTCGGGTGGTCGTGGCCGATCACGTACCGCTCGCCCCGTGTGGCGGGCTCCTCGTGGCCGTGACAGACGACGGTCTCACCGATTCGGGTGGTCGACTCGGCCGGCCCGTCCCAGACTGCATCGAGCATCGTGTCGTGGTTTCCGGGGACGACGACCAGGCTGGCACCGGCGTCCCGACACGCTTGCTCGAACCCGGCCACCGTGTCGTCGACGGTCCGTGGAACCGTCTGAAACGAGTGTAACAGATCGCCGGCGACGACGACTTCCTCGGGGTCGTGGCGGTCGATCAGCGATCCGAACCGCTCGACCATCTCCGCGTTCGACCCGACCGGGAGTTCCAGGGACCCGCCCGTTCCCCGGCCGACGTGGAGGTCGGCGACCACGAGTGTCCCGTCGAGGATCACGGCCCGGTCGTCGAACGTGATCGAGCCTGCTGTGGGCATACAGTCGCCATCGGAGACGGGCGTACAAAGCCGTGACGCACCCGGCGGCTCGGAAGCGATCGCCCGCGCCGCCGGCGTCACACAGTGAACGCTTTTTCAGTCGTCCGGACGTTGCTCGGGATATGAACGAAAAGGAGACCGACGCCGAAACGGCAGTGACCGAGTTTCTGACGGCCGCGGACACGGCATACGAGGACTACGAAAAGGGCTACGCCGACGCCGACGCGACCCTGCGACAACTGGAGAGTGCGATCGACGACCTCCGCACGGCCGTCGAGGAGTAGTCGCTCTCGGACCGCTGGCTCGGACCTCCGGCCAGACGATCGCGTGCTCGATGCCCGACGCTCACGCCGAACTGCCCGCCTGTGCGGTGGATTTACGAGCCACGGCCCCCTCTTACCGCCCGATCCGATGACAGTCGACGACACCGGTGGTTCCCCGTGCCTCTCGGACGCTCTCGCGGAGTTCGTCGACGGCAAGAGCCCCAACTACGCTGCAAATCTCGAACGCGTCGTCGGGACCTGGATCGACTGGTGTGCCGACCGCGACGTCCACACGCTCGAAGACGTCGAGGTCAAGACGATGGCCCGCTACGCCGATCACCTCACCCGTCGCGTTCGAGCCGGGCAGGCCGACGCCGACGACGGGATCGCCGCGTCCTCGGCCTGGACCTACTACAGCCAGATCTCGGCGTTTCTCTCGTGGGCGACCAAGTGGGAGTACATCCCCGAGAACCCGGCCGACAAGGGCCGCGCGAAAGACCAACTGCCGCCGAAACCCTCCGGAAACGACGCCGACCGGCAGTTCTGGCAACCCGAGCAGCGACAGGCGCTGCTGACGTACCTCGACGAGCGCGCCCGCGAGGCCGTCGACGAAGCGGGACTCGACGCCGTCGAACCGGTCCGTGACCGGGCGATCGCGGCCGTCCTCGCGTACACCGGCGTCCGTGGTGCCGAAGTCCTCGCGGACCGTCACGACCCCCGCCGGACGGGGATCACCTGGAGCGATGTCGACCTCGAAGCGGGGACGATCACCGTCCTCGGCAAGAACCAGGAGGTCGAGCCGACACCGCTGCCCGAGCAGGCGTCCAGACCGCTCGCCCGCCTCCGAACACTCCTCTCGCCACCGGACGACGACTGGCCCGTCTTCCCGTCGCGACACACGCCGACGCTGTACGAAGTCATCGACGCCGCCGGCTACGACCGGCCGGACGCCGATCCCTGGACGTTCGTCCTCGACAACGGGATCGAACCGCCGTCGCTGACGACCTCCGGCGTCAGATCGCTCCTGAAACGCTGGAGTCGGGACGCCGATATCCCCGGGCTCGACGTCGAGGACGGGGAGTACCTGACCCTCCACGGTGCCCGCCGTGGCGTCGGCGAGAAGCTCTACCGCGAACGCGGGGCTGCGGCCGCCCAGCGGACGCTCCGACACGCAGATCCGTCGACGACGAGTCAGATGTACTCACACATCGAGGCGAGCGAGCTGGCCGAGGACAACACCGACATCTTCGACGAAGAGTGATCGTCTGAGCCCGTTCGACACGGTCTGTGATCGCGGTCGATCCGGTGATCGGTCGGGGTGTCACGCCGAGGTGATCCGGACAGCCAGGGGCGGATCGCCCTGGTCGTTGTCCTCGTAGAAGTTGTCGATCGCCGCGACGAACAGGTGTGTCGCGCCGTCGGGGACCGTCACCGTGACACTCGTCCGGTCGCCCTCGTTGTCGGCGACGAGGAAATCTTCGGGGATATCTGTCGGCGCCTCCCCGTTGTAGGTCGGACTGGTCTCGTAGTCCTCGCCCGCGTCGATCGCGTCGGGCACTCGCTCGGTGACGTCCGCGGACTCCAGTCGATCGCTGCCGCTGAAGACGGCGGTCAGCCCGGTCCCACCCGAACTTCCGGCGAACGACCCCAGTCGCTCCAGGCGGACCGACTGACCGGCGTTCACCCCCAGCGCCGACAGGTCGATCGGTCGGGCGTCACCCGCGTCGTCGGACTGGGTCCGGAGATAGGTCCGAGACGGGTCGATCTGGCGCTCGAAGGGGAGATCAGGCGTCGGTGTCGCATCGTTGCCCCCTCCGAGGCATCCGGTGACGGCGATCGAAAGCCCGGTACCGACTGTTGTGACCAGCTCCCGACGGGTGTGTCTTGGTGGGTCCATGCCGGATACTGTCTTCCGAACGACATTATGGTTCGGTCCTGACAGGAATACTACTGTTCCGAGCGGACCAGTCGCCGGCCGTCGAAGGGAGACCGACGGCGCAATCGGGAAGAATTATCGGGACGGGCGCCCCCGGAACGAGTATGACAGAATTCTCACGCCGTGTCGAAGCGGTCTCGATCTCGGGCATCCGCGAAGTGTTCGAGGCCGCCGGCGAGGACGCGATCAACCTCGGGCTCGGTCAGCCGGACTTCCCGACGCCGGACCACGCCCGCGAAGCAGCGGTCGACGCCATCCGCGCCGGCAAGGCGGACGCCTACACCTCGAACAAGGGCACTCAGGAACTACGCGAGGCCATCGCCGAGAAACACGCCCGGGACAACGACCTCGACGTCGATCCTGCGGACGTGATCGCCACCTCCGGCGGGAGCGAGGCGCTGCACATCGCTCTGGAGGCTCACGTCGACGCGGGTCAGGAAGTGATCTTCCCGGACCCGGGATTCGTCTCCTACGACGCCCTGACGAACCTGGCCGGCGGGACGCCCAAGCCTGTTGGACTCCGCGAGGACCTCACGCTCCCCCCGGAGGCCGTCGAGGAGGCGATCACCGACGACACCGCGGCGTTTATCGTCAACTCGCCGGCGAACCCGACCGGCGCGGTCCAGTCGCCCGCGGACATGCGCGAATTCGCCCGTATCGCCGAGGAGCACGACGTGCTCTGTCTCTCCGACGAGGTGTACGAACACCAGGTCTTCGAGGGCGAGCACCGCTCGCCCGCGGAGTTCACCGACTCGGGCAACGTCGTCGTCGTCAACGCCTGCTCGAAGGCCTACTCGATGACCGGGTGGCGACTCGGCTGGGTCACCGGAGCCAGCGACCGGATCGAGCGGATGCTTCGCGTCCACCAGTACGCACAGGCCTGTGCGTCGGCCCCGGCCCAGTACGCCGCCGAGGCCGCCCTGTCCGGGCCACAGGACCCCGTCGTCGAGATGCGCGAGGCCTTCGAACGCCGCCGTGACGTGCTGTTGGAGGGGCTGACCGAGATGGGGCTGGAGTGTCCGACGCCGAAGGGGGCCTTCTACGCGATGCCGAAGGTCCCCGACGGCTGGGTCGACGCCGTCATCGACCGCGGTGTCGTCGTCGTCCCGGGCGAGGCCTTCGGTGCCGGCGGCGAGGGCTACGCACGGATCTCCTACGCCACGGACATGGATACGCTCGAAGAAGCGATCGACATCATGGCGGCCGCCACCGAGGCCGTCCGGTAACTCCCGTCGCCGAAATTGGAAGAGTCTCGGAACGGAGTTCGAACAACCGTTATGTCGGCAGCGGTCGCCCTTTCGGACGAATCCGGTGTGTCATACCGACAGGACGGACGGCCCGAGGGAGAGCCGATCGAAGAGAGACAACGTTTTACACGGGGCAGGAACACAACTCCCCAAGACAGTGCGATGGAGAAAGCGCTCTGGTACCTGCTGACGGCGACACGCGGGGGAGCCAACCGAGCGCGCATCATCGACACCCTCTCGGACCGACCGATGAACGCGAACGAACTCGCCGACGAACTCGACGTGGGGTACAAGACGATCCGCCACCACATGGAGCAACTCGAAGACCACGGCGTCGTCGAGTCCGGCGACGAGGACTACGCGAAACTCTACTTCCTCACTGATCGGTTCGACAAGTACCGGGACACGTTCGACGAGATCGTCGAGCAGATGGACACATGACCGAGGACACGACACACCGACGCCCGACCGGCACACCACTGGCAGCGACCGACGACCGAGAGGTGTCCCGCTGATGGCGATGGGACCGCTCATCACCGCCGCGGCAGTGCTCGCGGGCATCAACGTCGCATTGTTGCTCCCACTGGTCGGGGTGTGGGCGCGCAACTACGCGACGTTCCGGACCGGACTGGTCGCCGGCCTGCTCGCGTTCGCCGTCGCGATGCTCGCGGAGAACGCCATCGCGGTCTACTTCTTCTTCTCGATGCAGAGCTTCTACGCCGGCGACCCACACGTCCAGGAGGCCGTCCTGGTGTTGCGGTCGTTGCAGTTCGTCGCGATCGCGGGGCTGAGCTACACGACGCTCCGCTGACCGGACAGGAGTCGAAGAGCGGATACCGATTCAGTCCGTATCCAGGGCCGATGGAACACCTCGCCCCGTCGAACGTGCCGATCTACGATACCGCCGACGAACAACGGGATATCTGGCAGCGGTGTGCCGACAGGGGACAACCGGTGGTGGCGGTCCGGATCGGCGAACGCGGCTACATCGTCCGGTACGACCTTCAGCATCTCGACGCCGAACTCACGACGGAGACGGTCCAGAAACTCCGAAACCGTGTCCGATCCCGTCGCCCGTACCCGACCGGAACCGACCCGGTCTCGGAGACGGAGGGGATCGGCGGTGAGGCGGGTCCGGTCGCCGGTGAACTCCACGCGTCCACGGAGAACAGCGGTCGCCGGCTCGCGTCGCACATCTCGCCGTTCGTGTTGACCCGGGACAACTGGCGGTAACCGGGGCGGACGAGACTTTTTCCCGTCTCGCTCCATTGGGACCGTATGGCAATTTCCCGACACGACAGGGGGGTCTCGGCAGCGGGTCGAGCGCTGCTGTCACAGGTCCATCCTGTGTTCATGCTCCCACCGCTTGCCACGTCGCTGTTCGGCGCACTCTTGGCCGGCAGCGTCGACCTCCTGGTGGCTGGGATTCACGCTGGTGCGATGTTCTTCGCCGTCTACACCGCCCACGTCAAGGACGGCTACGTCGACTTCTATATCCGGGGCGAGGACGACGACCACCCGTTGACAAGCAGCGCCTGCCGGGGCGCGCTGGTGGGTGCTGCCGTCGGGTTCGCGGCCTGCACCGTCGGACTCTGGCTCCTCGTCGGGCCGCTCGCGGCCGCCGTCACCGTGCCGACGTGGGTCGTCGGGTACGCACACGCCCCGCAACTGGACATGCATCCTGCCGGGGCGACGATGGGCTACCCGACGGGCATCGCGCTGGCGCTGCTGGGCGGGTACTACGCGCAGGCGACGGCGTTCTCGCCACGGGTTCTCGGGCTGGCGACGGTGTTTCTGACGTTGCTGACCGGGATCAAGATCATCGACGACGAGCAGGATTACGACTACGACAGGGGTATCGACAAGCGGACGGTCGCCGTCCTGCTGGGGCCGGTCCGGGCGCGGCGCACGGCGGTCGGCCTCCTGGTGGCCGCGATGGCCGGGGTCGTCGTGCTGACGGTGGCGCTCCCGACGGTCCCGCCGACCGCCGCCGGCGCTGCGATCGCGTTCGGTGCCGTCACGGCCGTGGCCCACCGTGCCGACTCGGAGTTGGCGACGATGCTGCTCATCCGCGGATCGTATCTCTTCCTGGCCGTCCTGGTCGCCGCGGTGTGGTTCCGCCCGCTCTCGTGACGCTCATACCGGCGGCTGTACCGAACTGACGGAGTTCGCCATTCCGGGGTGGTATCGTTCCGAACGCATAACCACCAGCATCAGTTCGCGTCGCTGACGATCTTGATAACCGAACCCTCTTCGAGTTCCTCGCTGTCGGAGATGCGCATCTCCTTGCGGGCGTCGACCGCGTGGATGTAGCCGTCGCCGATGTCCGAGTGGACGGCGTAGGCCAGGTCCGTTGGCGTCGATCCCTGCGGGAGCAGGAACGCGTCGGGGAGGACGTTCCCCTGGCCGTCGGTCCAGTTCGTGTCGTTCTGGACGGGATAGGCCGTGAAGTGATCGAGGAGATCGTAGACCGCCGTGTCCAGCGCCCGCTGGACGCCGGTATCACCCCACTGGTGCATCACCTGGCGGATGCGGTCGAGGCCCTCACGCTGCTGGTCGCTGATGTCGCCGACGACCTCGAAATCCGGGTCGCCCGGATCGTAGTCGATCACACCGGCGTCGGCGGCTTTTCGGAGCGCGAGTTCGCCGTCGGCCGTCGCGGGGACGACGACCTCGGCCGCGTCCCGGAGACGGTCGACGTTGTCATCGGGGGCGATGTCGGCCTTGTTGGCGACGACGGCGATCGGCTTGGTCCGGCGACGGACGTCACTCGCCAGCGTCTCCCGGTGGTCGTCGGTCCAGGCGATGGGGTCCTCGGGGTAGTCCATCCCCCGCAGCGTCCGGGCCACGTCGAGTTCGGTCGCGCCGACGCCGGCGAGCATCTCGGTCAGCGCTTCGTCGATGTCGAAATCGGGCGAACGGGACGCGCGCTCGACGGACTCCCAGTTGCGGTCGACGATGCTGGCCAGCCAGAGATCCATCTCCCGTTCGACGAAGTCGACGTCCTCGACGGGGTCGTGTTCGCCGACCTCGACGGGTTCACCCTCCTCGTTGGTCCCCCCGGAGGCGTCGACGACGTTGAGGATGACGTCGGCGTTGGTGAGTTCGTCGAGGAACTGGTTGCCAAGCCCTCGCCCTTCGTGGGCACCCGGGACGAGGCCGGCCACGTCGATGAGTTCGACCGGAACGTAGCGTTTGCCGTCGTGGCAGTGCTCGTCGCCACAGCGTTCGTCGAGAGCGAGACAGGGACAGTCCGTCCGGACGTGGCTGACCCCGCGGTTGGCGTCGATAGTCGTGAACGGGTAGTTCCCGACGTCTACGTCGGCCATCGTCGCCGCCTTGTAGAACGTCGACTTCCCGGCGTTGGGTTTGCCGGCAAGCGCGATCGAGAGCATGCGACGGGCTACCGCAGTCGCGGAAAAGGGGGTTTCGGTTCCGTGAGCCGTCCGTGTGACTCACTCGCCACCGCCGCCACCGCCACCGCCACCGTCGCCACCACCGCCCCAGCCGCCGCCACCGCCGCCGTCGCCGTCACTGTCGCCAGCGCCGTCGATCGCGTCCGCGACGAACCCCAGCAGCCCGCCGTCGGAGTCGTCCTGACGATCCTCGACTTCGCCGTCCTCGACGTCGAACCGGTAGTCGTCGTCCTCGTGCTCGTGCTCGTGATCGTGCTCGTCGATGTCGTCGTGTGTGCTGTGCGTGGCGTGGCGTTTGTAGCCGGTCAACTCCTGGAGTTCGCCGGGGTCGAGCCAGACCCCGCCACACGTGAGACAGAAGTCGACGACGACACCCTGGACCTTGCGTTGCTCGAACGGTGTATCACACTGTGGACACGCTAGCTCTCCATTCGAGTCCATACGGGTGAAAAGAAGTCGGGCCACTAAAACGTGGGGGCGTCACTCGGCCGGTTCTGCCCGCTCGTCGTCGGCGTCGCGGTCGTCGGCCTTGTCGTCGGCTTCGACACTGTCGGCGTCGGAGGGATCGACATCCCCGGACGTGTCGTCCGCTGCCGTCGGGACCGTCTCTCCCTGAGTATCGTCGTCTGTATCGGTGCTCGACTCGTCGTCTTCCAGTTCCTCGGCCATCTCGGCCATCGCCGCGGCCGATTCGTCGGGCCGTTCGATCACCTCGTCGGTGTGCATCCGCATCTCGCCGCGGGCACGGATCGTCCCGTCGACGGTCGCGTTCTCGTGGAGGTCGACGTTGTCCGCCGAGATATCGCCCCACACCTTCACGCCGGGGCCGACGCGGACGTCCCCGCTGCGGGTGGTCACGTCGCCCTTGATCTCGGTTCCGCGGCCGACGGCGATATCTTCCCGAGCGCGAAGGCTCCCGAAGACCGTGGTGTCACGGCCCATCTCTAAGGATTCTGCGCGGATGTTGCCGTGGAGCCGACAGTCGTCGCCGACCGTTGCGGGCGTCGAGACCTGCCAGGTGTCGTCGGAGACGGTCGCGCCTCGTGGTATCAACACCGGTTCGTGGTCGTGGTCGTCGCCGAGCAGCTCGTCGACCAGGTCCTGTGCGGCCTCGTCCTCTCCGATCCGTAGCAGTTGCGAGAGGTAGACGAACAGGAAGACGATCGTCGGCATGGGGTTGCGGATGACGATCCAGCCGTTGGCCTCGAACCCCTCCTCGATATCGACGTCGTCGCCGATGTCGAGGTCGCCGGCGACGCGCAACTGGCCGCCGATGTGGACGCGTTCGCCGATGTAGGCGTCCTCGCCGACCAGGACGTTCTCGGCGACGTCACACCACATGTCCAGCCGACAGTCGCCTTCGGCCTCGATGTGGCCGCCGAATCGGACGCGCTCGTCGGCGATGACCGACTGACCGCGGACGCCGAACTCGATCGTGCTCTGCCCGCCGACGATGACGTCGCCCTCTGTCACCAGGTCGTGTTCCTCGACGGTCGTTCCGTCGGGGATCGAGAGTTCCGAGAGCGGGTCAGAACCGAATGGCACGTGTCAACAAGCGGTTCCACTCGTATTAAAGCCTCAGGGTGCGCACGACGTGCGTCTGACGCACGTCGGACGCTTCCGTCACTCCTCGTCTGCTTCCCGGAGCGCGTCCTCCTGCTCGCTACGGACGAGTCCGCCCGCGCCAGCAAAGCGGCCGTCGTACTGCCACTCCGGGATCGCGTCCCAGGTTGATCCCTCGGCCGGCCCACCCAGATACCGGACCGACACGACGACGGCTCCGAGCCAGACCCCGAACACTGTAGGGACGACGACCAGTGACGGAACTCCTACCCGAAGTAACGCGGCCGCTATCGCCAGAAAGAGCCAGCCAGTGAACACGCCGAGGACGAGATACTGCCGGCTCCGTGTCGACACCGAGAGGTCGACAGTCTTCGCCATACTGACGGTTCCGGTGTCGGGAGTAACTGTCTTGTGGGGCCGAGAAGCTACACTTTTATCCGCACCACCCCTATCGAATCACATGACGGCTCTCTCGTTTGACGAACAGGGCGTCGATGTCGTGTACCAGGGGACCGAGTTCCGCCTGGAGAAAGCGCTCATCGAGGACGCGATCCAGAAGTCCTACCCGGACGTGACCGATCACGAAGTGTTGCAGATCGTCGAGTCCGACCCGTCACTCTCCGGTGAGCCCCAGCGGGTCGCCGAGATCGTCGACTGACCGGGTCTCCGCGCGTTCTCACAGTCCTGCGTTTTTACACCCTCGAACCACTCGGTCGGCGAAGAGTCCCGCCCTCATTCGATACCTACGTGGGATATAGATCCCTCGTGAGAATATATTGGAAAACAGGACAATCGATCGCCCTATTGCGGTCTCGACGGTCAAATTCGATGATATGTTCCCGCATATTCGGCAGGTATTTAAACAATTGGAACACACTGATAGATAATGTCAGACCCACGTGTAGCCGGGGCCGGTGTCACGAAGTTCGGGAAACACCCCGAACGGACCGGTCGCGATCTGTTCGCCGAGGCAGGCCTGGAAGCACTCGACGACGCCGGCGTCGATCCCGACGATGTCGATAGTCTCTACTACGGTAACTTCATGGGCGAACTGGCCGAGCATCAGGGCCACCAGGGGCCGCTGATGGCGGAAGCGATCGGACTGGACGCGCCGGCCACACGGTTCGAGGCCGCCTGTGCCTCCGCCGGCGTCGCTGTTCGGGGTGCAGTCCAGGCGCTCCGGAACGGTGAGGCAGATGTCATCGTCGTCGGCGGCGCCGAACGGATGACGAACATCGGGACGGCCGGGGCGACCGACGCGCTCGCGATCGCCGCCGACGACCTCTACGAGGTCCGGGCCGGGATGACCTTCCCCGGAGCGTACGCACTGATGACACGCGCATACTTCGATCAGTACGGCGGTTCACACGAGGACCTGGCCCACGTCGCGGTCAAGAACCACGAACACGCGATGGTCAACGACCACGCGCAGATCCAAAAGGAGATCACCGTCGAGGATGCCCTGGAGGCACCGACGATCGCCAGTCCGCTCGGGCTGTACGACTCCTGTCCGATCACCGACGGGGCCGCCGCGGCGGTGCTGACCACCGAGTCCTACGCCGAGGACCACGGGCTCGACGCACCGGTCGCGATCAGCGGCACCGGACAGGGCGGGGACAACCTCGCGCTACAGGACCGGTCCCACCTCGCGCAGACACCAGCGGCCGACAAGGCCGCCGAGGAGGCCTACGCCGACGCCGACGTCGGTCCCGAGGACATCGATGTCGCGGAAGTCCACGACTGTTTCACTATCGCCGAAGTGTTCGCTATCGAGTCGCTTGGGCTCTACGAACGCGGCGAGGGGATCTCGGCCGCGACGGACGGCGAGACCGACCGGCACGGCGACCAGCCGGTGAACCTCTCGGGAGGGCTGAAAGCGAAGGGTCACCCCGTCGGCGCGACCGGCGTCGCACAACTGGCGACGATCACCTGGCTCCTCGACGGTTCCCACCCGCGGGCCGACGCCGTCCCCGACGGAACGGTCGGCGTCGCACACAACGCGGGCGGGACGGTCGCCTCGACGACGGTCCACGTCCTGGAGGTGGCAGAATGAGCGAGCAGGCTCCCGACGGTGAGTACGACGAGTGGCTCGACGCCATCGCGGACGGCGAGGCCTACTACGTCGAGTGTGCCAACGGCCACGGTTGGCTGCCGCCCCGGCGTGTCTGTCCGACCTGTGGCTCCCGGGACCTCTCCGACCAGCGACTTCCGGAGGCCGGCGAGATCGCCACGCATACGACGATCACCGTCCCGACGCCCCAGTTCGAGGACGACGCGCCCTACGTCACCGCGGTGGCGGAGTTCGGTCCGGTCTCGGTCACGGGGATCGTCCGTGGTGTCGACCCAGACGCCGTCGAGATCGGGACGATGGTCGGGATCGACGTCGGGGACCGGGTGACGACAGGGGATCGACTGGTCGTCTTCCGTCCGCGCTGACACCGCCTATTCTTCGACCGGAACGGTCGCCTCACCGCGGACGATATCGACGAACGCCGCGGGGTGTTCGACGTGTGGGAGCAACAGCGACTGGTCGAGCGAGACGAGTTTCACGTCCGCTCGGTCGGCCAGTTCACGCCCCTCCGAGAGCGGCGTGATCTCCGCCTCAGTCCCCCAGACCAGCGTCACAGGCACGTCGAGGTCCGCGAGAACGTCGCCCAAGTTCTCCTCGGGATCGAGGAAGCCGGAGACGAACGACGCCGGGGCGAACCGGGCGCCGGGCTGGTGGCCCGACAGCCACTCGTAGTCGACGACCTCCTCGGTGAGGTTGGCCATATCGTAGTAGCCGTGGTCCTCGTGGAAGTGTCTGATCGAGGGTTTCGAGACGATGAGGTTGTAGACCGCCTGCCCCACGAGCGGCGAGCGCAGCAGCGAGCGCCGCCAGACGTTGCGGTCCCCCATCGAGGTGTCGGTCGGACAGATCAACACCAGTTTCTCGACCGCGACTTCACGGGCCGCGGCCGCGGCGTACGCTCCCGTCAGCGAGGAGGCGACGACGGTCGCGTCCTCGGCGTTGTCGTCGAGGAAGTCCCGAACAAACGTCGTCAGTAGCGATCCCGAGTACAGGAGCGGCGGGCGGTCAGAGTGGCCGAACCCGGGGAGGTCCGGCGCCAGGACGTGGTAGTCCTCTGCCAGGCGGTCGAAGACCGTGTGGAACTCGTGGCTGCTGCCCGCGGCGTTGATCCCGTGAAAGAGGACCAGATCGGGATCGTCCGGGTCACCGGCTTCCGTGTAGGCGATGTCGAAGCCGCGCCAGCGGTAGCTCCGCTGGCTCCCGTCGAGGAACGGTTCGAACTCACCAGCGCGGGACCGGAGGAGACGGTTCGCGAGCGCCGTCGCGCCGACGGTCCCGGCGGCGACGCCCAGGGCCTTTCGGAGTTTCATACGTCGAGACGAGGGCCGGAACCGGCTTAACCGTGGTGGGAATCCCTCTCTTCGGCCAGACAGTCCCGTAACGGCGCCAGCAACTCGTCGACGATGCTGTAGGGATCTGTCTCGCGCGCGACGACCTCGTCGAGGAACGACTCCAGGCCACCGCGACGCTCTAGCTCGGCCGACAGCAAGCCGTTGGCGTCCTCGCGCAGGAGCGTCCGGATCTCGGCAGCGTACCGCTCGCGGGCCTGTTTCTCCCGGCGGCCGGTCCGGTCGAGATACTCGGCGTGTGAGCCTAGCGCTTCGAGGAAGTCCTCGACGCCCTCGCCGCGGTTCGCGACGGTCTCGACGATTCGCGGCTTCCAGTCGACCGCTTCGGTCGTCGAGACGGCCCCGCCTTCGTTGTCCGCCCCCGTGATGGTTCCGTGGTGGCCGGTGTCGGGTCGGCCGCTTCGGCCCTGGAGCATCTCCTTAAGCTGCTGGACGGTCCTGTCGGCGCCCTCCAGATCGGCCTTGTTGACGACGAAAACGTCGGCGATTTCGAGGATGCCGGCCTTGAGCATCTGGACGTCGTCGCCGCTGCCCGGCGGGACGAGGACCGCGACGGTGTCGGCAGTCCGGACGATGTCGACTTCGTTCTGCCCGGCACCGACCGTCTCGACGATGATCTTGTCCTTCCCGAACGCGTCCAGGGCGGTGACGGCGTCGGTCGTCGCCGTCGAGAGCCCGCCCAGCGATCCGCGGGCGGACATCGACCGGAAGAACATGTCCATGTCGCCGGCGTTCGAGGCCATCCGGATGCGGTCGCCCAGGACGGCGCCACCAGTAAACGGCGACGAGGGGTCGATCGCGATGACCCCGACCGTGAGTCCCTGCTCGCGGTAGGCGGCCGCCACCTTGTCCACGAGCGTCGACTTGCCGGCACCGGGGCTGCCGGTGACGCCGATCACGTCCGCGTCGCCGGCGTGGCGGTGGAGCGCGGAGACCTGCTCGCGGTAGCCCGGCGCACGGTTCTCGATGTTGGTGATCACGCGGGCCAGGGCGCTGTGTTTCCCCGCGAGTACGTCCGAGACGAGGTCGCTCATCGCTCGGGGGCGTGCTCCCGAATGTACGCGATCATCTCGTCCATCGACGCGCCGGGACCGAAGATCTCGTCGACGCCCCGCTCGTGTAGCTCCGCCTGGTCGTCCTCGGGGACGATACCCCCGACCAGAATCAACCGATCGTCGAAGGCGTCGTACTGCTTGAGGCCGTCGAGGATCTTCGGGACCAGTGTATTGTGTGCCCCCGAGAGAATGGAGATGCCGACTACGTCGACGTCCTCTTGGACGGCAGCCTGGACGACTTCATCCGGCGATCGGTGCAGCCCGGAATAGATCACTTCGAAGCCGGCGTCACGGAGTGCTCGTGAGATGACGTGGGCGCCCCGGTCGTGGCCGTCGAGTCCCACTTTCGCCACCAGACACCGGATGGTTCGCTCCTCCTGTTCCTGCTCGACGCTCATACCAGTCCGTACCACGTCATCCGGTTTCATTCTTTGCCCGCTGACCGTGCCTACATCCCCATGTCACTAGCGGCGTCGGGAACCGGCAGCGAGTGAGCCTCCGTCCCGAGTAGTTCGGCTGCGTGGTCCAGGGCCATGTCGAACCCGTAGTACCGCTCCAGTTCGTCGCCGTCGGCCGAGGGCCGGACCTTCAGCATCGCGTACCCCTCGACGTTCTGGGCGATGGCGGCGGTCCGTCCGTCGCGTTCGAAGGTGAGCAAGCGCTCGGTGTCGGTTTCGCGGTACGTCGCCGTGATGCCGTCCGCGACCGCTTCGGTGTCGGTCATCACGCTGGGGTTGGACTCCAGACAGTCGAAACTACCGGTTCCACGTACCGTCGGCCGGTCGCTGGCCCCGGTCGGCAGTCGAAGTCGAAAGAGCCGAACCCCCCGATGGCTTCCATCCACACATGCCCAAGTGGCTCCAGAGTGGCCGACGGCGAGACATGTGCGTCCTGCTGGCCGGCGCCGAGGACGGCGAACTCGGCGGCCAACGGCTCAAGACCCGCCTCGAATCCCGGTACGATACGCGCATCGAACCACAGAGTTTCTACGGCGCGTTAGAGGCGCTCGAAGACGCCGGCTTTGTCACCCACCGGGCTGACGGCATCACCGACAAGTACTCGCTGACCGAGGCGGGCCGACGCCGACTCCGGGAGCAGTACGAGTGGATGGGCGCGCAACTCCGTGATGAATAATAATTCGGTATCTGGTATGTACAGTTTTCACTCGCTCTGGTAGAAGTTCACAGGCGCTCACCGAGATTATACGGCGGAAACCGAACGATTTACTCGAAGCGTAGTAATTGTCAGAGATAAGATACTTAACCCTCCCGAGAGAGGTATCATTCGATGCGTTCCACCGACGCCACCCCGTCCGGCCGACCCAGCCGATCACCCTGCGACTGCTGTTCACCCCTGTCTCCGAACCAATGAGTAAGTCACTCGACAGCGCCACCGCGACGACCGACAGCACCGTCGACAAGACCATCTCGACGATCGCCGACACCGCGCCGGCGGTCCGGACCGCGATCTCGACATATCGGGAGCAGTCCGGCAGCGTCAACCCCAGCGGCGACGAGCAACTGGCCGCCGACGTTCGGGCCGACGAACTGTTCGAGCGACGGTTGCTCGCCATTGACGGTATCGCGACCTACGCCAGCGAGGAGCGCGACGAACTCGCGACGGCCGACGGCCGCCTCCACGTCGCGATGGATCCGTTGGACGGTTCGTCGAACCTCGAACCCAACAGCGGGATGGGAACGATCTTCGGTATCTACAGCGAGCAGCCACCGACACACGGCCGGAATCTGCTGGCCGCCGGGTTCGTCATCTACGGTCCGGTGACTTCGATGGTGGTCGCCCGGAACGGCCGCGTCCGGGAGTACATCGTCAAGGACGACGACTACCGACTCATCGACGACGACGTGACCATCCCCGCCGACCCGACCGTCTTCGGGTTCGGCGGCGGCGTCGACTCCTGGACGGACTCCTTCGAGGGATTCGCCGAAGAGATCCGCCGCGAGTTGAAGCTTCGGTACGGCGGCGCGATGATCGCCGACATCAACCAGGTTCTCTCCTACGGCGGGGTGTTCTCCTATCCGGCGCTCCAGTCCCGACCGGAGGGGAAGCTCCGCCTCCAGTTCGAGGGGCAGCCGATGGCCTACGTCGTCGAGACTGCCGGCGGGCGCTCGTTGGACGGGACACGGTCGATCTTGGAGACGAACCCCGACGACCTCCACCAGCGGACGCCGCTGTACCTGGGCAACCCCGAGTTGATCGATCGACTGGAAACGCGCCTCTAGGGGCGGCGCGTCGGTGGCCGGAACCGAACCCGACGAATCAACCGTCTCGTTCTGACGATCGCTATCGCTCGTCCAACTCCGGAACTGGTCCGGTGAAAGAGAGGTACGCCGGCTGAGCGGCCGTTTCAGTTTCTCCGTGGGGAGAATCGACCCGCTAGGGACTCTGGCACGCCCTTACAGGAAGTAGTCGACGAGGTAGGCCCCGCCGACGATCGCCGTCGCGCTCAGCGCGTCCCGGGTCCGCTGTGGGCCGAGCGGCGGGACCGGGAGCGCGTTCTGGTCGGACTCGTTTGACGGTGGTTCGCCACTGGTCGTCGGTGTTCCCGTCGTCGGGACGGGGGTCGGCGTCACCGTCTGGTCCTGTGTCGTCGACGGTGTGGATGTCGCTGTCGCGTCGGCGGTGGGCGTCGGAGTCGGGTCGGGTACGGGCGTTGAGGTCGGTGTCTGCGCGCTCTCGACGAGCAGTGCGCCCTCCGCGCTGTCGGTCCCGGTCCTGAGGGTCACGTTGTAGCTCCCCGGCTCGCGGTCCGGATACACCGTCCCGTAGGTGTATGTCACCGACTCGTCGGTCCGCAGCAGTTCGACCTGGCTGGCGACCGTCTCGTTCTCGATCGAGAGCGTCACGTTCTGTTGCCCCTCGACGCTGCCGTTGTTCCGGATCGTCGCGGTGAAATTCGACAGTGACTCGCCCTCCGTCACTGTCGCCTCGGTGGTCATGCTCGTGATCTCGAAGTCAGCGGGCGCCGAGCTGTCCGCGACGGTCACGCCCCGGCGTTCGTCGAGAAGGCGCTGGTCCGCATCGGAAGCGGTGGGTTTGGTCGTGTAGAACTCTACGTCGATCGTCTCGCCCGCGTCGAGCGTCGCGAGGTCGACCGTCGTCCCGAAGGCCCCGTCGGACCCGACGGTTCCCTGCGTGACCGAGATTGTCCTGGCCGGTCGTTGCTCGCCCGCGACGACACGTATCCAGTAGGGCGTTCCCGGCGCGAGGTTCGTCGTCCCCGTGAGCTGTGTGCCCCCCTGTGGCTCCAGGACGAGCCGGCCCTGTCTGCTCACTTGGTCGTACCGAACACGGGGTTTCTGGAAGGTGAACGTCGTCGTGGCGGTCGCTTCCTCAGTGACGTACGGGAAGTGCTCGGTCCCGTCATCGGCGGGTTCGTTCGCCGGGTCGAACGCCGGCGGTCGGGTGCCCGGGCCGGTCTCGGCGAAGCGGTAGCGCTCGCCGGGCGGGAGTTCGTACGTGAACTCCACGCGGAACCGGTCGCCGGGTTCGGGCTGCTCACGGAACGGGCGGCGATAGCGTGTATCGATGACCAGGTAGAACCGGTCGATCCGTTTGTTCTCGGGGCCGGCCTCGGTCAGCAGGACCACGTCCTGTGGTGCAGCAGTCTGGAAGTCCACCCGGTTCGGCTCCTCGTTCACGCCGGGGTCGACCTCGGTGATGGTGAGATTGACACCCTCCTGTAGCCGACGGACCCCGAGGAGGTGTTCCAGTTCGGCGGCGGTCGCCGTCTCCTGGTCGCCCGCGACGTGCGTCAACGCGCCCATCGTCCCGTTCCCGCCGAACTCCACGACGAGACGGTCGCCCATGGTGACGTTCGACGCTTCGACGGCGCTGCTCGGGAGCGTCCCCGTCCCGGCGACTTCGTCGGCGTTCTGGCTCGGGGCGACGTAGGTCGTCGCCGTCCCCATCTCCGGCTGGGTCAGACGGAGGTTCGACCGTGCCAACGAGTACCGGAAGTCGGGCACGCCGTCGTCCCTGACGACGATGTCACCGCCGGCACCGGCGACCAGTCGATATCGAGCGGGCTGGAGCGGCCGTGGAATCTCGCCGATACCGACGTGTTCCCGGAACTCCGCGAGCGTTCCGGCGACCTCCGAGCCGTTCTGGCTCTCGAACGAGAGGTCCTGAAACTCCGTGGTAGCGTCGGGATCGGTCGTCGCACCGTACGTCTGTGCGTAGCTGACGACCGTCCCGCTCTCCGGCCGGTAGACGGCTTCCGACGGCATGTCGGTCCCGACGAGACGGGTGTTGATGGTAAACGTTGCGCCGTTCTCGACGTACAACACGTCTATGTAGTTCCGAAGCCCGGTCCCGCTGGTCCGCTCGTCGCCACCGATCATGACGTAGCCGGCGTCCGTGTTCTCGAAGGACACTGTCACCGTCACGAGATCGCCCGCAGTCGTCTCGTAGAGCTGGTCCCCGAAGGTCGCCGAGCTGGGATCTTCGACCACGGAGATACGTTCGGTCGCGGCGACACCGTCGGTTGCCCCGAGCGTGGCAAACTCGAACGTGTAGTCGGCCGCGCTGGTTTCCTCGAAGGTGACCGTCGACCCATCGTAGGCCGCGGGGTCGACGATGACGATCTTCGCCTCGGCGCCGTCGACAGAGCTGTCGAACATCGCCACTCCGTTGACGGTCGTCGCGTCCTCGATGTTCCCCGGAACCGCATCACGGGGGACACCCGAGGGGGACCGGCCGGCGAAGATCCGGAACAACTGGGGCGCGGTGAGTTGGTCCGACCTGACCGTCACCGGCGTATGTGGGTGTCTGGTCGTGATCGAGAGTCGCGCGTCGGTGTTGCTCCCGTTCGTGTTGACTGTGGTCTTGTTGTCGCCGTCCTCGTCGACGAAATTCACCTCGGGTCGGGGGCGGTCCTGGGTGTCGCTCTTCGTCCCCTCACTGGGCGTCGGCTGGTCCGCTTGCCCGGCGGCGATACCGGGAAGACACAGGCCGACGACGACCAGCGCGACGACCAAGGCGACGCCGAGACGCCGGCGGGCGCGTCGATCAGTCGAAGCGAGAGAGTGAGGTGTCGGAGTCATCGATCGGGAACTTGGGACCGCTATCGAAGGCGGTGCTGGCCGGTATATCGACGCTCGGCGCTCTTATGCTTGTGGGACGGATTCTCACCAGCAATAATCGACGAACCGACTCAGTTCATCACAATGTTCATAATCGCGTGCCGAGACGGTACTGGCGTATGCCGGACTGTGATGCGTGTGGGCTCTCGCTGAACGGTTCGGTCAACTTCTGCCCGCGGTGTGGCCAACCACAGAACGAGGCGGCCGCCAAACGCCTCGACGACTACGTCGAGCGACAGGCGGCCCGCGACGCCGGGACTGACACTCGAACGGACGACCGGACCGCTCTCGCCGACCGGGCCAGCTACATCGTCGGCTACGTCACTATCGTCGCCGGTTTCGCGATCACCGCCGACCTCCCGACGGTGCTGTTCGTCCTCGCCGGGGTCTCGATCCTCCCGCCGGTCGGGCGCATCCTCGGTCGCATCGTCGGACTCTCTACCGGTATCCGCGTTAGAGCGCCCCTCTTCGCCGTCTTCGTGGCGGCCGGCGTCGCTGCCTGGCAGTTCCTCTGACGGGACGGGGCAGGGTACCGACGCTCCGAGAGGCAGGGAGAACGGTCCCGCCTGAATGGCAACCCAGGGCGGTTCCCGTCGACGGCGGACTCGTCGTCGGGTGAACCGGCCGGCGGAACCGATGGACTGGCGCGCAACGGCGGTACGCTTTTGCGGTCACTCCCTCAACCTCCGACATGGCCAGCGATGTCAATCCGTTCGAAAGTCTGCAAGAGCAGATCGACGACGCGGCCGAGTATCTCCCCTACTCGACCGACGTACTCGAACGGTTGAAACATCCGGAACGGGTGGTCGAGACCAACCTCTCCGTCGAGATGGACGACGGATCCGTCGAGGTGTTCCGAGCCTACCGGTCACAGTTCAACGGCGACCGGGGTCCCTACAAGGGCGGAATTCGCTATCACCCGCAGGTCTCCCGTGACGAGGTCAAGGCCCTCTCTGGGTGGATGGTGTACAAGTGTGCCGCCGTCAACGTCCCCTACGGCGGCGGCAAAGGGGGGGTCGAGATCGATCCCGACGACTACTCCGACGCCGAACTCGAACGGATCACCCGGTCGTTCGCGAAGGAACTGCGCCCGTTCATCGGGGCCGACCGGGACATCCCTGCGCCGGATGTCAACACCGGCCAGCGGGAGATGAACTGGATCAAGGACACCTACGAGACCCTGGAAAACACGACTGAACCGGGCGTCATCACCGGGAAGGCACCCGACTCCGGCGGGAGCGCGGGCCGGGTCGAGGCCACCGGCCGCTCGGTGATGCTTACGACCCGGGAGGCCTTCGACTATCTCGGGAAGGACATCACGGACGCGACCGTCGCCGTCCAGGGGTACGGCAACGCCGGCTCCGTCGCGGCGAAACTCATCGAGGACCTCGGTGCCAGCGTCGTCGCGGTTTCGGACTCCTCCGGTGCCGTCTACGACCCGGACGGCCTGGACACGCGAGCGGCCAAGGATCACAAGGACGAGACCGGCTCGCTGTCGGGCTTCGAGGGTGCGACGGGGACGCTGACCAACGAGGAGCTGCTGACGATGGACGTCGACGTGCTCGTCCCCGCGGCACTCGAAAACGCCATCGATCGGGAGATCGCACCGGACGTCCAGGCAGACATCGTCGTCGAGGCCGCGAACGGACCGCTGACGCCGGACGCCGACGACATCCTGACGAAGCGTGACGTCTCCGTCTTCCCGGACATCCTGGCGAACGCTGGCGGGGTGACGGTGTCATACTTCGAGTGGGTCCAGAACCGACAGCGCTTCTCCTGGACCGAACAGCGGGTCAACGAGGAACTCGAACGGGTCATCACCGAGGCCTTCGGGGATCTGATCGAGACCTACGAGAATACCGACGCGCCGAGCCTCCGGACCGCGATGTACGTCGTCGCCATCAAACGCGTCGTCGACGCCGCCGAACAGGGCGGCATCTGGCCGTAACCGCCGACGTTTTGCGCGTCCCGACCCAACTGTGGATATGGATACCTACGACCGACAGGTCCGTGTGAACGCGCCGCTGGAACGGGTCTGGGAGTTCCACTCCGCAGGTGACGGTCTCGTGGCGCTGACCCCCGACTGGATGCACCTCCGTATCGAGGAAGCACGCGGACCCGACGGGGAACTCGACCCCGACGTACTGGAGGTCGGATCGACGGTCGTCTCGACGGTACAGCCCTTCGGCGTCGGCCCGCGCCAGCGCTGGGTCTCGGACATCGTCGCCCGAGAGGAGGGCGACGGCGAGGCGATGTTCCGCGACGTGATGCGTGAGGGGCCGTTCCCCCACTGGGAACACACCCACCGGTTCGTCGCCGACGGTCCGGACGCGACCATCGTCGAGGATAGCGTCGAGTACGAACTGCCGGGCGGCCCGCTCGGGCGTGCGGTCGGCCCGCTGGGTGTCGTCGGCTTCGAACCGATGTTCCGATACCGGCATCGGACGACCAAGGAGTTGCTGGAGGCGTAGGTTCAGATCGGACGAACGGCGGTTGTAGCGACGGCGGTCATGTAACGGTCGCACACACCCACAGGGTTTTCTGCCGTCCCGCTCCCATGAGTACCTGCATGACTGACGTACTCGTCGTCGGCGGCGGTCCCGCCGGCCTCAGCGCAGCGTTGTTCACCGCGAAAAACGGCCTCGACACGGTCGTCTACGACACGGACGAGACGTGGATGCACAAGGCCCACCTGTTCAACTACCTCGGGATCGACTCGAAGGACGGTTCGGCGTTCCAGGAAGACGCCCGCGAACAGGTCGCCGGCTTCGGCGCCGACATCCGGGACGGC
Organism: Haloarcula halophila; assembly: GCF_029278565.1. NCBI lineage: Archaea > Methanobacteriati > Methanobacteriota > Halobacteria > Halobacteriales > Haloarculaceae > Haloarcula > Haloarcula halophila. The sequence continues at coordinate 2,940,000 of NZ_CP119559.1, forward strand.
GAGGTCGAATCGGTCGAAGAGACCGACGACGGGTTCGCCGCGACGGTCGGCGACGAGACCGTCGAGGCGACGTACCTCGTGCTGGCGACCGGTGCCGATCGCTCGCTGGCGGAGTCGCTGGGCTGTGCCTTCGACGGCGACCTCGTCGACGTGGACGTCTCGATGGCCACGAGCGTCGAAGGCGCGTACGCGACCGGCGCGATGGTCCGCGACCAGGAGTGGCAGGCGATCATCTCCGCCGGTGACGGCGGGGCCGCGGCGCTTGACATCCTCTCGAAAGAAGAGGGCGAGCACTTCCACGACTTCGACGTGCCTGAAGACGCCGAGTAACCGAGATTCGCTCCGGACTCGACGACTTCCGGACCCGAACCGCACCCGATCACTTTCTTGTCCCGCTGGGCCGTCCCGGACGGTGTGTCGACGCGCCGACTCGATCCCCGGGCCGGGCTCGTCGTCGCCGTCCTCGCGGTCAGTACCAGCGCGATCCTGATCCGGTGGAGCGACGCCCCGCCCGTCGTCGCGGCGTTCTACCGGGTCCTGTTCACGACGGCGCTTGTCGCCCCGGTCGCGCTCGGACGGCACGCCGAGGACCTGTCGGCTCTGTCCCGGCGGGACCTCCTGGCAGCGGCGGCGACCGGCGTCGCGCTGGCGGTCCACTTCGCCGCGTGGTTCGAGAGCCTCTCCTGGACCAGCGTCGCGGCGTCGGTGACGCTGGTCCAGTCCCACCCGCTGTTCGTCGCGGTCGGGGCGTGGCTGGTCCTCGACGAGCGGGTCGGCCGGAAAACGGCCGTCGGCGTCCTCGTCTCCGTCGCCGGGATGGCCGTGATGTCGATCGGGGACCTGCTGGGCGGTGGCGTCGGACCGGCCCCGCTGTACGGGAACGCCCTCGCCGCGTTGGGGGGCCTGATGACCGCCGGCTACCTGCTCGCGGGTCGGTCGCTACGCCAGCGGCTCCCTCTGTTGCCGTACGTGACGGTCGTCTACGGCGTCGCCGCTGGGTGTCTCCTCACGATTACGGTCGCCAGCGGGACACCGATCCGTGGCTACCCGACCCACGAGTGGCTGTTGTTCCTGGCGATGGCCGTCGGGCCGGGCGTCTTCGGGCATACGGTCCTCAACTGGGCGCTCGAACACGTCGAGTCCAGTCTGGTCAGCGTCTCGCTACTGGGTGAACCCCTCGGGAGCGCGCTGCTCGCGTTCGTCGTGCTTACAGAAGCGCCGGGCACGGCGACGCTCGTCGGCGGCGCAGTCGTCCTGGGCGGTGTTGCGACCACCGCACGAGCACGGTCGGCCCCGGAGTGACCGCTCACTCGGGGGGACCGCCGCTCGCGAGCTTCTCGACCGCGCCCCGGAGGTTCCCGGCGTCGAAATCGTGATCCGGGCGGATGTTGACGAAGTCGAGGAACTCCTCGGCGGCGAGCAACGCCTCCGTATCGTAGTACTGTGCCGCGGCGTCGACGGCCGTGTCGGCGCCGACGATCGGTTCGAGCGCGCCCAGGGCACACGCCAGATCGTAGGCCCGCGCGTCGGCGATAGCGTCCTCGCGGACGCTCGTCGCGTCGATGAAGTACACCTCTCCGTCGGCCAGCAGGACGTTCTCACACCGAAAGTCCCCGTGTGCGAGCCCGTCCTCGTGCATCCGGTGGAGGAATTCGAACACCGTCGGGGCGTGGTCCGCAACTGTCTCGGAACTGAGGTCGTCGAACGTCTCGAACTCCGCGAGATACTCCAGGACGACGACACCCATCTCCTCGTACTCGAAGGCCTCGACCGGTTCCGGCGCGTTGATGCCCAGTTCGCGCATCCGCTCGGTCGCCGCAAGTTCGTGCTCGGCCATCTCGTAGGGGGTCCCGAAGTGCTCGAAGAACCCCTCGGTCCCCGAGGAGAACGCCCCCAGGTTCCGCCCCGTCGTCAACAGCGCGTGGACCAGCGAGTTCTGCTGGGTGATCACCTTCACGAACCAGTGGTCGTTGACGACCAGCGGCGTCGAGAGCCAGTTGTCCGCCTCCAGAAACTCGACGCGGGCCGACGACTCCTCGTACCGGTCCATCACCGCCCGAACCACGCCTTCGAGTTGGTCCCAGGGGACTGTCCCCCGGAGGAACCGCCGGAACGCCATTGACCGCACAGAGGTCTGGGCCGGGGATAGGGCTTGTGCCCCCGGCCTACGACGTCGCCTTGAGATTGTGGACGACGTCCAGCCACTCGACGATCTCGGCGGTCGGTTCGATCGCCGACAGGAGGGTGTCGACGTCCTTGTAGGCCATCGGGGCCTCGTCCCGGACCGCCTCGACGACCGACTCCGAGTAGATGCCGTCCATCGCCTCGGCGAACTCGTCCATGTCGACGACGTCGTGGGCCTGCGTGCGGCTCATCACGCGGCCAGCGCCGTGGGGCGCGGTCCGGTGGTAGTCGTCGTTGCCCTTCCCGCGGGCGATGACCGACCCCTCGGCCATGTTGAACGGGATGACCAGCCGCTGGCCCTCGCGGGCCGGCGTCGCCCCCTTCCGGATCGTCAGGTCCCTGAAATCGATGTAGTTGTGCACGCTCTGGAAGCGGTCGACGGGGTCGACGCCGATGGCCGCACAGATGGCGTCGCTCATCAGTTCGCGGTTCCAGCGGGCGTACTGCTGGGCGAACAGCATGTCGACGTAGTAGCCGTGGGCCTCCCGGCCTTCGAGCCAGTCGAGATCGGTGTTCCGGTCGCCGTCGTCGCTGTGGATCGCGTCCTGGAGCCGTCCGAGCCTGTCGAAAGCCTCCTCGATCTCAGCGCCGTCGAGTTCGCGCCGGAGGCGCTCCTTCTCCAGGTATGACTCGCCCTTGCCGCCGGTGACCCACTCGTAGAGGTCGCGGGACTCGACGGTGTCGGGGTCGAACTTCAGGAACTGGGTGTACTCCTCGGGGATCTCCTCCCGGAGTGCGCCGATGGTCCGGCGGTCGGTCGCCGTCGACTGCCAGTACTCCGCGACGGACTTCCCGAGGTACCGTGACCCGCTGTGGATGACGAGCCAGTAGTCGCCCGACTGGCGGGCACGGGCGAACTCGACGAAGTGGTTCCCGCCACCGAGCGTCCCGGCGCTCTTGATGATGTGGTCCATCCCCTGGCGCTGGGCCGCGAGCACGCGGTCACACAGCCCCTCGAAGTAGTCGCCGTCGTAGCCGTCGAACTCGAACTCGATGGGGGCGACGTGTTCGCCGAACCGCTCGGCGAAGGCTTCGTCGAACTGCTCGAAGACGTCGTTGGCCCGGTCGAAGGGAAACTCCTCGACGAAGTGGACGGCGTCGTCGTAGCCGTGGACGTTCCGGCCCATAGGAACTGCCTCACGTACGCGGCGCTCGCGCTCGGCGTCGTCCAGGGGGAGTTCCGGCCCCAGGTTCGTCGCACACATCCCACAGCCCACGTCGACACCGACGATATTCGGGACGACGCGGTCGGCCAGCGGCATCGTGAATCCGATCGGTGCACCGGCACCCCAGTGCGTGTCGGGCATCACCCGGACCGGTTCGGTGAAGGCCGGGTGATCGATGAGTGTCTTGATCTGGTCGAGACACCCTTCCTCGACGAGGGAGTCGTCGTCGACCATCACGCGTGCCGTGGTGTGGGCACCTTCGAGTTCGAGGGTCATTATCGACTGCTAGCCTACTGGCGGTGTTGAAGGTCACGGTCGTCCGTGACCGAGTCCCACGCCTCCGCTGGACGGAAAAAGCCCCTCCCGAACACGGTGCAACGACCGAAAGTACAGAAATCTTCATTTCCAGCCGCTCAGAAGGGTTTTCAGTCGATGGGAACGCCCGTCTGTTTATATGTCCCTCCACAGCGGACATGCACATGTGAGGGAACACTGATGTCCTACCAAGCAAGCAACCCCCTGGACGAGGCGTTCGAGTTGAAGCTCGACGGCCCGTGGACGGCCTACTGGCTGGCGACGCTGCGCGTGTTGACGGGCTGGTGGTTCTTCCACGCAGGTGTGACCAAGCTCATCGAGGACGGGCTGGCTTACAGCTACGGCCCGGCGTACATGCAGCAGATGACCGGCACTGCACTGGGGCCGATCCCGGTCTGGATGGGGAACAACCTGGCGTGGTTGATCGCGCCGGGCGTGCCCCTCTTCGAGACGCTGATCGGGCTGGCGCTGATGGCCGGCGTGTTGACGCGGTTCGCCTCCTTCGGCGGGGTCATCTTCATGACCCTGTTCTGGATCGGCAACGCCAGCTTCGGCCACGGTCTGGTCAACAGCGACTTCATGGGACTGCTGCTGTTCATCACCATGATCGTCCTGGGCACCGGCCGCTACTACGGCCTCGACGCCATCATCGAGAAACTCCAGTTCGTCCAACGACGCCCCCGGCTCAAATACCTGCTGGGCTGACCCACAGGACACACGACACGAACCCACATCACGAGACATTCCAACAACGGTGACCCAACATGACTGACATCATCGACAAAGCGGCAATGGCACTGAGCGGCGGACTGATGCTGCTGGGCGTGGTCGGATTGGGGATCGTCGAGATCCTCGCCGGTCAACCCTACGGAGCGGCACCCATGACCAACGACGCCGGCGAAGTCGTGGCGACCCCGATGGTCGACCCGACGATCCGAACCGGGCTCGTCCTGGCCGCCATCGCGGTCCTGGGCGTCTACGCCGCCTACAAACTCGTCACGCCTGTCCCCGAAGAAACCACGGCCGGCCGCGAAGTCACCGCCGACTGAACCGTGTCGGAGACTGACCCAACCTGATTTTCCCCGTTCCGCCGACACCGACGAGCGGGAGGGCCGTCACGACGGCCAGGTTCTTCTCCCAGGGGTGTCTCCTCCCGTCCATGCTCGACGCTGGTGACGCGGCGCCCGACTTCGACCTCCGGGGGACCGCTGGTGGACAGACGGGTGCCTACCGACTCTCCGCTGCTGCCGGACAGGCGCCCGTCGTCGTCGCGTTCTACGCAGAGGATTTCACACCCAGATGCCGGCGATACCTGGCTGCGCTCCGGGACGCGGACTGGGACACGCTCACCGACGGGATCGCGGTCTTCGGTGTGGCCTCGGGCGGGATGGAGACACACCGCGAGTTCGCGGCGGACCTCGATCTCCCCTTTCCGCTGTTGGTCGATCACGCCGGCGTCGACGCACAGTTCGGCGTCCAGCGCCCCGATGGGACGACGCGACGAGCGGCGTTTCTCGTCGACGGGCGCTGTCGCGTCCAGTTCGCGTGGGCCGACGACGGGACGGGGACGGTCCCCGATCTCGATCCGCTCTTCGATGCCGTCTCGACGCTGTAACCCCCGTTCTCAGTCGGTCGACACCGGGCCGTCGACGTGGAACCCGTCCCCGAAGACCACGAGTGACACGTCGCTGCCGTCGAGGAAGATGGGACCGGGCACGATCGGCCGGACGGGCGACAGTTGGATGACCGTTGTCCTGTTGTGGTACGTGATACCGACCGGCTCGACGCTCGCTCGTGGGGAGCCGAACGACAGGCCAAAGTCGGACCGGTCCCGGAACGCGTGTATGGGAACACCGCTGGAGAGCCGCCAGGAACAGGCCGAAGCAGTCGTCGACCGGCTCCACGAGGAGTACCCCGACTCGACCATCTCGCTGAACTACTCGAACCGGCTGGAACTGCTGGTCGCGGTCGTCCTCTCGGCACAATGTACCGACGAACGGGTCAACGAGGTGACCGCGGACCTCTTCGAGAGTTACCGGACGCCACAGGACTACGCCGAGGCCAGCGAGGAGCAACTGGCCGAGGACATCTACGGGATCACGTTCCACAACAACAAGGGCGGCTATCTCAAGGGGATCGGCGAGAGGATCGTCGACGAACACGACGGCGAGGTCCCCGACACGATGTCGGCGTTGACCGACCTCCCCGGTGTGGGCCGCAAGACGGCCAACGTCGTCCTCCAGCACGGCCACGACATCGTCGAGGGGATCGTCGTCGACACCCACGTTCAGCGGCTCTCACGCCGTCTCGGACTGACCGAGAACGAACGGCCAGAGGCTATCGAACAGGACCTGCTGGAGATCGTCCCCGAATCCGAGTGGCAGCAGTTCACCCACCTGCTGATCGATCACGGCCGGGCGGTCTGTGGCGCTCGCAGCGCGGCGTGTGTGGGCTGCGTGCTCGCGGACATCTGTCCCTCCGAGCAAGGCGACAGCGAGATCGATCTGGCAAGCGGCGAGGCCTGGTGATCGGGGGTCGGCGAGAGACGGTGCGAAGGAACGGTCGTTCGGATCGGCTCAAACCGCGTACCGGAGCACGTACCGAGCGAAGCCGACGACGTAGGCCAGCATCCAGAAGATGACGTAGCCGAAGACGCCGATCCGGAGCCGAGAGCGCCAGTGGCTCATCGTATCGCCGCCGATTTCGTCCAACAGGAGGTCCTCGTCGTAGTCGTTGTAGAGGTCGTGTCGCTGTTTTGCCCGGAAGATGCGGACGATCCCGGTCCCGCCGAAGGCCAACAGCGCGTAGGCCTGGAGCCCGAGGTAGGCGTGGACCGCCGACAACCCGCCGAGTTGGTCGGGAAGCCGGGGGAGCATCCAGCCGAGCATCGGGACCGTCGTCAACACCAGTCCGGTGACGACGAACTTCAGGTGATGCATCAGCACGTCCCAGGTGACCGGCTCGGTCTCGATGATGTAGTAGGCGCCGTAGACGAAACAGGGGAAGCTCAGTGTCACCGACACTAGGGCGACCGTGGCGATGACCCCGTCAGAGACCATGATCGGGCGTTAGAACAGCGTGTGCTAAAACGTGCCGGATGGCGAAGGTCAGAAAGTGTAAGACCGTGCGGACCCTACCTGTGTGTAATGGCCGATCCGGATTCGACCGCTTCCAACGACACTGGCGTGGGTGAGCCGGTTTCCGTTCCGGACGAGTCCGCAGACGAGTCCGATCCGGACCCCGACGCCGACACCACGGACGCGGAGATGGACGAACTCCGCGAACAGGTCGAACAGAAGTACGACTTCGACGACTTCGGCCCGGCCGACATGGCCGAGATGTCCGCCGAGGAGTGGGAGGCCGTCTTCGACGCCGAGACCTGGATCACCGACGAGGAACTGTTGGACCGGGTCGAACGCGACCTGCTCACGCGGGTCGCAAACAGGGACGTCTTCGCCCGTATCGAGCGCCACCACGAACCGCCACACGTCCTCGCCTACTCCGACGAGGGGTACGCTGTCGTCTACCCCGACGGCAGTATCGAGGGCGAGGGGACGGTACTCCGGGACGTCAAACCGACCGTCGCGCTGTGCTCGATGGACTCCTACGAGGTCCCCGAGGAGGTTCCGCGGAACCCGTTGCCCGAACCCGAAACCGTTCCGGAGGGCGGCGGCGAACTGGGCAACTGGATGCTCCAGGCCATCGCCGGTGCGCAACTGCTTGCCGGCCTCGCACTCATCGTGGGCGGTGGCTTGGCGACGGCCGGTATCATCGGCGACGCCGGGACCAGCATCGCGTTGCTGTTCGTCGCGGGGTTTGCCTTCGTCGGCGTCTCGCTCGTCCTGTTTTTCACCGTCGCCAACGCCAGACTTTCCGATAAGTTCCGTGCAGAGGAGTACCGCGACCGGTTGCGAGCGATCGGCCTGGAGGACGGGGAGCGCCCGGAGTTCGTTCCCGAGATCGAACCCGAATATGACGGGGATCGAGCCGACACGGATTCGAGCGACGAAGCGGGGACGTGACACCGCAAGCGGGTGTATTCGGTGGGTTTATACAAACTCAGTCCCGAGCCACACGTGTACATGAACAGACGGGAGTTCGTCCGGACCGCAGGGGGTGCCGCCGGGACAGCGGCTGCCCTCAGTGCCACCGGTTCGGCAGCCGCCCAAGAGGACGGCGGCGGTGGCCAGACGGTCCCGGACTACGGCGGCTACCTCGGCCAAGTCGGGAACTTCGACGGACCGACGAGTACCGTCGACGCAACCGGGCAAGATACGGTAACAGTCGAGGTTGGTGTCCAAGCCAACGGCGGCGCGTACGGGTTCGGTCCGCCGGCGGTCCACGTCGACAACGGCGCGACCGTTCAGTGGGAGTGGACCGGTGAAGGCGGCGGTCACAACGTCGTCCAGGACAACGGTGAGACGCTCGATTCCGGGAGCGCCGTCTCTTCGAGCGGCGTCAACTACGAACACACGTTCGAGGAAGACGGCATCTACACGTACTACTGTGTCCCACACGAGGGGCTCCAGATGAAAGGTGCCATCGCCGTCGGGTCCGACTACCCGACACAGACGATCGGTGGGGGCGGTCCGGTCGAAGTCGACCCCCACTACGCTGGCGTCCCGATCCAGCCACACTTCGTCGGGATCGGTGCCGGTCTCGCCATCTTCCTCCCGCTCGTGTTCACCTTCTTCACGCTGAAATACGGTGAATCGCCACACACCAGCGGAGGGAACAACTGATGGCCTCGGAAGGCTCCACCTACGGTGACATCCACCGTTACGAACCGCCTCGGGAGAGCACCGCAGCGGCCGTCGGGATCGTCCTCCTGACAGTCATCCAGGTGTTTTTCGTCGGGCTGTTCACCTACGGAATGCTGGCCGGATGGGCCTCCGGTATCGGGACGACGCTGACGGTCAGGCTCATCGAGGCCAACATGTTCCTCGGTGGCGTCCTGACGGTCATCTTCCTGGATCTGGCGTTTATCATGCTGTTGTACCGGAAGGAGTTCCTCCCCGACGTGATGATCGTCAAGAAACGCCGCCGCAAGTGGGAAGACCTCTACATCCGCCAGGAAGACGTCGACGGGACGACGGCCCTCGACGAGGAACAGCTCGTCGACACGATCAAACGCGCAGTCTATCCATACTACAAGAAGTAACATGCCACTAGACGAAGACAAATACCCCGCCGAAACCGGTCGTCGTCGGTTCGTGAAAGGCGTCGTCGGCAGCGCGGCCCTCTCCAGCGTCGGTGCTGGTGGGCTCGCCGCCGTCGACGCGACCACGGACGCGGCCGGTGAAGGCGGTGGGACGACACAGTTCGTCGGAGTCGAGAACACGGACGGCCCCGCACCACGTGGGATGCCGATCATTCCGATCGAGATCGACGGTGGCCAGATCAACGGCGTCTGGCCCGAATACGATGAGGACGCTGGTGCCGCCATCAATCGTGATTTCGGCGGCAGCGGGATCGACTACTCCTCGGCGTGGTTCCAGTACTGCGGGATGCAGACCGCGGAAGGGATCTACCCACAGGCAGACCAGGACAACGCCTTCCGGCACAGCCCCGGGACGTTCTCCTGGCAGGGCGAGTACGAAGCCGGTACCGCGCTGACCGTCGACATGTTCTCGGACTACCAGGAGTGGGGCAACGGGATCGGTCGCGCGGGCGTCGGGAAACCGGCCAGTGTGACCTGGCGCTCTGACGGTGACGTGACGTCGATCCCGGTCCAGATACTCCGGTCGGTCGAGGTCGAACGGATGGCCAACGGCGAGGGGGAGTACGCTGAGCTCCCGAGCAGCGTCCAGTCGTTCATCTCGGCGGCTACCGATCAGGGATTCATCGCGTGGCTGAACAAGTGTACGCACTTCTGTTGCGTGCCCGGGTTCAAGAAGAACGCGGGGAGTGCGAACTTCGGTGCCGCAGACCAGATCTACTGTGGCTGCCACCAGTCCGTCTACGACCCGTTCAGCCCGGTTCAGACGACGTTCGTGGCGCTACCACGGCCCCCACAGACTGAGTAACCATGAGTCTAGAACGCAAAGACGAACACGACCACAAAGGCTGGATGAAAAAGCGGGACCTCTCGCCCATCGAGACGGTGTATCTGACCGCACTCATCTGGCTCGACAAACGGCTCCGGGTCGTTGACTACCTGGAGATCCTGGAGGATCTCTACTACAAGGTCAACATGCAGATGCCCAAGAGCCACACCGAGCAGTACAACCTCGACAACAAGTTCTGGTACTGGTACCCGTTGTACGCGTTGGGGTCGTTCTCGACGGTCGCGTACATCGTCGCGGCGATCTCGGGCGCGTTGCTCGGGTTCTACTACGCGCCGGCGGCCGCCGCCGCGGACGGCTCGCCGACGGTGGCGTACGACTCGGTGATGCTCATCATGGGCCAGCTCAACCTCGGCTACTTCCTGCGGTCGGTCCACCGCTGGGCCGCACAGGTGATGGTCGCCGCCGTGTTCCTGCACATGCTCCGTGTCTACTTCACGGGCGCGTACAAGGAACCGCGTGAGCTGAACTGGCTCATCGGGATCGTGCTGATCTCGCTGACGCTGGTGTTCGGGTACACCGGGTACCTGCTCCCGTGGAGCCAGCTGTCCTACTGGGCCGGCCAGATCGGCGTCGAGATGTCGCTGTCGATCCCGCTGATCGGCGAGTGGGTCGCACAGCTGATGTTCGGCGGGTTCACGCTCTCGCAGGCGACACTGCAACGGATGTACATCCTGCACGTGTTCTTCCTGCCGTTCATCACGACTGCGGTGATCGCCGTCCACATCGGCATCGTCTGGATGCAAGGCATCGCGGAACCACACTGATACTATGAGCGACAACGACACAGACACGGAATCCGAGGACGTCCGCACGGACGGCTCGGGCGGTGGCATCGTCGCGCCGGACGACGAGACCCCGACGTGGTCCGAACGGAAGACCCGGACCCAGGGGCTCTCTCGGCTGACTTACGAGTACTTCGAGCGGGCACGACGCGAGGACCAGGACCTGCGCCAGGAGTCGGACTACGTCGAGCGTGACGTGCTCGCGTTCCCGGCCTGGCCCCACGAGATGATGCGCAACCTCGCGCTGACGAGTTTCTTCGTCGGGATGATCCTGTTCGTCTCGGCGGCGCTCCCGCCGGAGATGCCCAACCCGGCGAACTCCGGGGTGACGCCCCAGCCGATCCTGCCGGACTGGTATCTCTACTGGTCGTTCGGGCTGTTGAAACTCGGGCCGCTGAACCCCGACCTCTCGATCCTCGGCGGGTCGAAGCTCATGGCCGACCGGACCTACGGTGTGCTGGCGAACGTCGCCGTGGTCGGGTTCGTCGCGATCGTCCCCTTCCTCAACAAGGGGTCCGCACGTCGGCCGGTCGAGCAGCCGTTCTGGGCCGCCGTCGGTATGTCCGGCGTCGTGTTCAGCCTGACCATCGCGGCGCTGTCGATCAAGAACCTGCTCCCGATCGACTCGCACCTGCTGTTCGACCTGACGTTCCTGCTCCCGTTCGTCAGTGCGACGATCACCTACGCGGTGTTGAAGACGATGCGGGAGGGGTACATGTTCGACCTCAACCGCCGGTACTACCGGTTGCGGCCGCCGAAGTAACTCCGGATTCGCTCGGTTCCGTCGGGTCGCCGACGGCCGCTCCCGTCTCGCCGCAGTAAAGTAACTCCCGTCCCTAGACAGATCGATGACGAACGACCAGTCCGGCGATAGCGGCCGACGGGACGTCGTCGTCCCGGTACGTGTCTACAAGACGGTCACGGTGTTCTCGACGCTGTTTGCGATCCTCTCGGTCGTCGGTGGGTTCATCCTCGTCGACGTCGCGACCAACAGGGCGTCGGCACCGGTCTCCGAGATCGACGCCCCGGTCGCCATCGCCGGGATCGGCCTCATCCTCGCCGGGACTGTCGTCTACGCGTTCTCGACGCGTTTTCGGACCGAGGAGATGGGAAAGTCTAAAGACGACGCTGCCGAACCATCTGATAATGGCTGACGAATTCATCAAGGGCTTCGCTATCCTCATGACCGGCGGCCTCGGCTGGATGACCGTCGCGGGCTGGTACCGGACGCCGAGTTTCGAAGGGGCACAGCTCACCGGCGAGGTCACTCTGGAGAACCCGACCGTCTTCGACCAGGCGGCGCTCATGTTGGGCGACGTGTTCTTCTGGTTCGCGATCCTCGGGGCGCTCACTTTCTGGGTTCTCATCCCTGCCTTCGACGAACTCCGCGAGTATCTCGACGAACGATCGGCCTGATCGCCGTCACAACTTTTTCCGAATCGATCCGTCTCCGGCCACAGGCCAGTTTCGCTCTTCGATACCGAAAAGCGGCGGGACGACGCGAGCCTCATTTGGGGAACCGTCGTGAGCACACCACGTACCGTTCTCTGCCACCGGCGGCGGCGTCTGTACGTCGACGTGTTACAGTTTCGGGTACAAGCCGCCGAGCCTATCGCTCGGCGGCGAAAGTGCGAGAAAAACCGCGTTCGTGCTCAGACGACGGAGTCCCAGGGGCCGGCGATAACCCAGAACAGGCTCTGGTAGCTGGCGTACAGCAGGACGAGCATCGCCGCGAAGATCGATCCTTTCGGCCGTTCGAGCGGCATATCCCGGCGTGCTTCGACTCTCCGTGCCTCGAACTCGAAGAAGTCGGTGATGATCGCACCGAGGACGAGCATCGACATGACCATCCCACCGTGGTGTGCCAGGGTCATGTAGTAAAACGAGGTGAGGATGAGGATGACGTTGCTCGCGGTGTGGGCGGGATGGCGGCCGAGCGCGTCCGCGCCGCCGTCCTCGTACTGCTTGGTGTGTCGTCTGTGGGCCAGTTGCCGCGTCACGAGGTTTGCGATCACCAGTCCCATGATAACGTACTCGATCACGAGCACGCCACCGGGGGCTGTACTCCCCATGATGGTGTCGAGTGGCCCGAAGAGCGTGACGGATGGCTGCATACGTGATTCTCAGTCCGAATCCCATTAGTGTCTTTCCACTCGGCGCCGGCGAGACCGGACTCAGGTGAACCGCGGGCGGCTCTCGTCGACGACGGCGACCCGAACGGTCCCGGCTGGTGACAGTGTCACGGGTTCCCCTCTGTCGACAGTTCCGGTCGGCGTGTCGTCGATCAACAGCGTGACGGTGGCTTCGTCCCGTTCGACCGTCAGCGTCAGTTCCTCGATCGGGACGACCCAGTGGTCGGGGTTCGTCGCAAACGGTGCGATCGGAGCGACGGCGACGATGGGCGACGGGGAGAGGACCGGGGCGCCGGCCCGTCGCGCGTATCCCGACGAGCCGGCGGTGGTCGCGACGACGGTTCCGTCCGCACGGAACGCGTCGATCGTATCCGTCGGGGTCTCGACGCCGAACTCGGAGATACGCGCCGCGTCTTCGGTGACGAGTGTCACGTCCCAGACGGCCTCGCCGACGCGCTCGTCGCCGCGAACGACAGACAGCGTGTGGTGTCGCTCGGTCCTGGCGTCCGCCAGGGAACCCACCGCTTTCCGGACCGAGTCCCGCGGGACACTCCGTACACCACGTCCGGCGTCGATCGGGAGAACCACGGAGTCGGTGACCGCCCGGGCGACCGACGCGAACGCCCGTTGGCCGACAGCGAGGACGAAATCGGTCCCGGGGACCGACCCGTCGGTCCGACACTCGACTGTCCAATCGTCGTCTCTGAGCAGTTCGGCGACGGACTCGTCACCGACAACGCCGACGGAACGGGTGCTCATCACCGGCTGTTCGGTCAGCCGGAAAAAAAGCCTGCCGCCCTCGTGTGCTCAGACCGGGAGCTTCTGCTGAGCGTACTCCCACAGCAGCGGCACGTCCGAGAGGTGAAACAGCTTCGTCATCGCCCGGAAGTTCCCGTTGTTGACCTCCGTCAGCGTGTCCGAGTCGTTCCTGTGGAGGTCACGCATCAACTGGTCGTATCGATCGTTGGGCGCCAGATACAGCAACTCCGTCATCAGCAGGCGTTTCCGCTGATTCGGGGCCACGTCGCTGTGCCAGAGGCGGTCGTAGACGGCCAGTGAATCCGCCGACGTATCGGGCGTGTTCGGTGTCAACGCCGCGTCGGCGGTCGCCGCCGCCGCCCGGGCGGATTTCATCCCCTTGTGGATGCCTTCGCCCCACAGCGGATCGATCGTCGGGACGGTGTCGCCGATGGCCATGAAGTTGTCCGTACTCACCGACGACGGCGGCTGGATGTGGGCCGATCCGCGGTGGGCCTGGGTCCCCTCGATGCGCGTTGCGTCCTCGAAACGGGGATCGGTATCGAGCCAGTACTCCAGGTAGTCGTCGATGGCCCACCCGTCGCGGGCGTTCTCGCGGTGGGCCTCGTTCTGGATGTAACAGAGGCCGACCTTGGCGGTGTCCGCGCCGGTGTGGAAGATCCAGGAGTAGCCACCCGGTGCCAGGTCGTGATCGAGGCGCAACATCATCGAGTCGGTCAGATCGGCGTGTTGGGGGTGATCGACCTGGATGTTCTCGAACTCGTACTCGATGCCGATGGCCTGGTGGTCCCGCTCGAGATCACAGACGCCGAGTTTCTTGGCAAGCGGCGCTGCCGGTCCCGTCGCGTCGACGACGATATCCGCGTACACCTCCTCGTCGCCGGCGTATCGTACACCGGCGATTTCCCCGCCTTCCATGATCGGCGCCGAGACGCGTGAATCGAACCGGTAGGTCGCCCCGTGTTCGCGGCCTTCCGCGACCAGCCACCGCTTGAAGTCGGCGAACTCCAGTACGGCGCCGGTCTGTGTGCGGACGTAGTGGTCGTTCGGTGACTCCAGGACGACGTCGTCCGTGTAGTTCATCACGACGTCGTCCGGAATGTTGAACGCCGTCATCGCCGAAGGGAACGTTCCGGCTGTGGACTTGTTGCTCTGACGTGGGAACTCGTCTTCGGATTCCGTCTCCAGAACCAGCACGTCGTACTCTCGCTGCGCCAGGTCCCGGGCACACTGTGCCCCCGCAGGCCCTGCCCCCGCGATCACCACGTCAAAGCGCTCGCTCATAACCGGTGGTTACACCTCGCGGTAATCAACCTTGCTGAATCCACCGAGATACTGTGGGTCCGGGCGTTCTCGAAAGGGTAAAGACGCCACCAGCCACACGACTGGCCAACGCGGGGAGACGAATCATGATACGTACTTCTGTGGCCGGCGCGCTCGCGGATCGCCGCCGCCTCCCGACTGCCCTCCGTGCGGTACTGGGGTACTACGCCGATACCGGGATCTTCGACTACGGCAGCCTCTCGCTGAAGTCCGAGGTCGACGACCGGACCGAAGCCATGGTCGCCGACGTGAACGCCCGTCTCGAGGAGGCACTGGCCGAGGAGTTCGGGCATCCCGTCTCGTTCGACTACGACACGAAGCTCATCCTGCCCGCACAGTTGACGCTGGGGTACGTCTACCGGAGCGCCCGTCGGCAGGCACCGGGCGACCCCGTGACCGACAGTATCGCCGACGGCGTCCCCGACGTAGACGAGGCAGCGCTAGAGCACGGCCCGGCACAGCCCCTCTCGCCCAGGGAGATGGTCGTCCGCGCCGAGCAGATGACCCGCCTCTCCATCGAGGCGCTGATCGACGGGGACATGCGGGACGCGATCAACGACGACGAGTTCGAGGACTTCGAGGTCGACTTCGACGCCGACGAGGACGACCTGCGCCGCGTCGCCGAGACGGCCCAGGGTGCCCTGCAGTCCCATCTCGACGGCTTGCTGGAGTCGATGCCGCCGGTGGTCGAAGAGGCTTACCAGTGGGCCGTCGACTACAGCGAGGCTCACCAGGACCGCGACGACTACTTCCGGGACCTGATGACCGACGCCGAAGCCGGCGACGAGGACGCAATCTCGGCGATCCGCTCGGAGTACAAGTTCGCCGACTACGAGGAAGACCCGCCGACGTTCGCCGATCGGGAGAAAGCGCTCCCCTACAGCAAGACCCAGTACGCCCGCGTGGGTGTCCTCTACGACGGGATGCTCGACCTCTATCGGCTCGCGGGGCTGGACATCGAGCCGGCGTTCGCGAAGTCGATCGTGTTGGCGATCATCGGCGCACAGATCTGGCTCGACGACGTCGACGACTACGACGACGACCGCCGGGAGGGACAGTTGACGCCGGTGACCGCGGAGTACCTGCTCGCGCCCGACGCGGAGGCGGGCTACCGGCACGTCCTCGATATCACCGAGCAGTACCTCGACCTGGCCGGGGAGCACGCCACGGACGCGGACTCGCCGCTGACGGGGATCGCCGCCGAGTACATCTATCGCTCGGGCGACCCCGACGTGTTGCCCGGTTCGCTCTGAGCGGGACGGCAGCCCGCGGGTCTCGCAGCTATCCCTTCCCGAGCGCTTCCTCGAACACCCGCTGTGCGCGGTCGTAGGCTGCGTTTCGGTCGACGATCGGGTGCGGGTACTCCGGTGCCAGCCGCTCGCGCTCACCCTCGGAGAGGGTCGGCCAGTCGACGATCTTCGCCGCCGGCACGTCCCGCAACTCGGGGACGTACTCGGTGACGTAGGTCGCCGCGTCGTCGTACTTGCTCATCTGTGCGACCGGATCGAAGATGCGGACGTCGACGGAGTCGGTGCCCGTCGAGGCGATCCACTGCCAGTTGCCGGCGTTGGTCGCCGGATCGTGGTCGATCAGTTGCTTCGTGAAGTACCGAAGCCCCTCTCGCCAGTCGGTCAGGAGGTGTTTCGTCAGGAACGAGGCGACGTTCTGCCGGGGCCGGTTATGGACGTACCCCTCCTCGTTTAGCTGTCGCATCCCGGCGTCGACCAGCGGATAGCCCGTCTCGCCGCGCTTCCAGGCGTCGAGGTGGTCGGGGTCGTCCTCCCAGGCGATCTCGTTGGGGAAGGACTTGTAGTTCGCCGACAGCAGGTCGGGGTTGTAGTACAGCAGGTGGTAGTTCTGCTCGCGCCAGGAGAGTTCGTACCGGTACTTCTGGACGTTGCGCTGTGCGCTGCCGGTGACCGCGGCCTTTCGGTCGCTGGCGTCACGCCAGACCTCCCGAATCCCGATCATCCCCGCCGCGAGGTACGGCGACAGTCGCGAGACGGCACCGACCGGGCGCTCGACGGCGGCCGTCATGTCGTCGCGGGTGTCGTTGTACGTCTCGATGCCGTCGTCGAGGAACTGGTCGTACCGTTCGCGTGCGGCCTCGTACCCCGCGGTCGGCAACTCGATGTCCGCTGTGAGGTCGGGGACAGTCGTCCCGTCGGAGCAGTCGGCGAGTTCGGCCTCCGTCGGGGCCTCGGCCGGAGGCAGTTTGTGCTCGGCCTGCCAGTCGTCGTAGAACCGGCTGTGGTTCCCGTAGCGGGGGGCCAGCCGTTCGGGGTCGACCAACAGGAGGTCGGTCACGGACTTAGCGGGCACCGCCCCGTCGACGCGGCGCTGTCGGTTCCGTCGGGCCGGGCGGTAGTGTTCGTTGTAGACCACCCGGTCGGCGTCGTACTCCGTAACAACCTCAGAGAGAACGTCGGGGGGATCGCCTGATCGCACGAGCAGGTCGCTTCCCCGCTCCCGGTAGGCCCGCTTCAACGCCTGTACGCCCTGCAAGAAGAACGCTCGCTGGCGCTTCCCGACCTTCTTCAGGACATCCGTGTCGACGACGTAGACGGGGACGACAGGCCCGTCGTTCGCGGCCAGTGCGAGCCCGCGGTTGTCCGGGACTCTGAGGTCCCGCTGGTGCCAGAAGACGTTCATGCAGGGTCGAGGGTTCCCCGACGTAAGTCACCGCCACCAACGCTGTTGGGTGTGGGTCGTCGACACAGCCAACTCGTGGTCTCACAGGCGTCCCGATAGCGGCTAGCCGAGCGTCCGACGAGCGAAGCGGGCCGGTCCACAGAACCCGCGCCGCTCGTCCTTCGCGTCCTGCTTGCGGTACTCCCGCAGGACCCCGGAATCGAGGCCACAGGCCGAGATTCCGGCCTTTTTGTCGGTGAGTGGGTCGCGGCCGGCGGCCGCGACCGAATAGCGTGGCGGCGAAGCCGCCACGCGGTGCGCGAAGCGCACCCGAACCGGAAAACGGTAGTCTAGTAGAACTCCCGCACTAGGTCCATCGCGCCCTCGGGAGCACCGTCGGGGATCTCGGCCATCGAGGAGTCGATACCCTCACGCTGTTCGAAGGGGACGGAGTCCTCGTTCTGGTAGAGCACGCCCATGTACTCCTTGTCGGATTCGAGGATCTTGTCCTTGGCCTGGTCGCGGTTGTTCGGGTCGTGGTCCGTCTCGTCGAGGTCCACGATGGCGTCCCGGAAGTAGTCGTAGGTGTCGACGTCGTTGAACGTCACGCACGGCGAGTAGACGTTGACGAAACCGAAGCCGTCGTGTTCGATGGCCTGCTGGATGATCTCGGCGTGGCGCTGGGCGTCCGAGGAGAACGACTGTGCGATGAACGTCGCGCCGGCCGACAGCGCCAGGGCCTTCGGGTTGACCGGGGGCTGTTTCGGTCCGTCGGGAGTCGTCCCCGTCTCGAAGTCCTCACGCGAGGTCGGGGAGGCCTGACCCTTCGTCAGCCCGTAGATGCGGTTGTCCATGACGACGTAGGACATGTCGACGTTCCGGCGGACGGCATGGATGAAGTGGCCGGCACCGATGGAGTAGCCGTCGCCGTCGCCGCCGGCGACCATCACTTCCAGGTTGGGGTTGGCCATCTTCACGCCGATGCCCACCGGCAGGGCGCGGCCGTGGACGCCGTGGAGGGCGTAGCTGTGCATGTAGGTCCCGATCTTCCCGGAACAGCCGATCCCGGCGACGACGAACGTGTTGTCGGGATCGTTGCCCGTCTCGGCCAGGGCCTTCATCATGCCGTTCATCGTCCCGAAGTCGCCACAGCCGGGACACCACGTCGGTTGCTTGTCGGACTTGAAATCTGTGAATCGAACGTCTGAGCTCATTCTGCTTCAACCTCCTGTGTACCGCTGTCTGAATCGATCGTCTGCTTGACCTCTGTTGCGAGTTCGTCCGCTTTGAACCGGACGCCGTTGTACTTGTTGATTCGCTCGACGCGTTCTAACACGTCGTGTTCGACGATGTCGGCGAACTGCCCGGTCGCGTTACACTCGACGACGATGACCTTCTCGGCGGCCGCGACCTCGTCGGTCAGGTCCGGCCGCGGGAAGATGTACGGCACCGAGACGAACCGGACGTCGTACCCTTCCTCGTCGAGCAGTTCCAGCCCTTCACGCATCGCCCCCTCGTTCGACCCCCACGAGAGCACCAGCGTGTCGGCGTCGGGGTCGCCGAACTCGCGGTAGTCGAAGTTCTCCTGTTCGCGAGCGGTCTCGACTTTCCGCTGGCGCTTGTCGACCTGTTCGATGCGCACGTCGGTGTCCTCGGTCCGGCGCCCGAGTTCGTCGTGTTCGAGGCCGGTGGTCATGTGTGCGCCGTCGGCCGTCCCCGGGAACGCGCGCGGCGAGACGCCGTCGGCGGCCGGGAAGTGGGCCTGGAAGCGGCCCTGCTCGTCGAGCCAAGCGTCGATCTCGTCCTCGTCGACGACTTTCCCGCGGTCGATCTCGACCTCGTCCATGTCGAACGTCTCGGGGGAGAACGTCTGTTCGGTGACGGCCATCGCCAGGTCCGAGACCAGGAAGACCGGCGTCTGGTACTTCTCGGCGAGGTTGAACGCCTCGACGGTCTTCCAGAAACACTCAGAGACGGTCGTCGGTGCGACGACGAACCGGGGGATCTCGCCGTGGCCGCCGTACAGCGTCATGTTCAGATCGCCCTGTTCCTGCTTGGTTGGCATCCCCGTCGAGGGGCCGGACCGCATCACGTCACAGATGACCAGCGGCGTCTCGCTGGTCGCGACCAGCCCGAACGTCTCCGTCATCAGGTCGATACCGGGTCCGGACGTCGCGGTCATCGCGCGAGCGCCGGCACGGGCCGCGCCCAGTGCCATGTTGATCGCGGAGAGTTCGTCCTCCGCCTGGACCACCTTGCCGCCGTACTGATCGACCCGGCCGGTCATGTACTCCATGACGTCGGTGGCGGGCGTGATCGGATAGCCGGAGTAGAACCGACAGCCGGCAGCGATCGCGCCCATCCCGATAGCCTCGTCGCCGTTGAGCAGGACGTAGTCCGCGTCGGTGGTCTCCATCGAGTAGTCGAAGCTCTGGTCGTACTCCTCCTGGACGTACTCCTGGCCCATCCGGGCGGCCTGTTTGTTGTTCTCGACGATCGCTTCGCCCTTGTCGCCGAAGCGTTTCTGGAGACTCTCGTCTAAGTTCTCGATCGGGAAACTCGTCACCTCACACGCCGCGCCCAGCGCGACGACGTTGAGCATGATCGCACCGCCGGCGTCCTCGGCGAGCCGCTTGAGCGGGACCTCAAGGGCAGTGGCGCCGTGGGGAACCTCGACGTCTTGCATCGTCGAGCGTTCGCCGTCGTAGATGATGACCGAGTCCTCGTGGAGCTCGTCCTCGTTCTCGTGGATCGTCCGCTCGGTCAGCGCGATGAGGATGTCGAGACGGTCGACGACGCTCTCTACGCGGTCGACCGAGGTCCGCACTTTGTACGCGGTGTAGCCTCCGCGGATCCGGGAGGCGAAGTCCTTTGAGGTGAAGACGTGTCGACCGGCCCGGGAGAGCGCCTGCGCGAAGATCTTCCCGGTAGAGTCGATCCCATCGCCGGCTTCCCCGCCGATGGCCCAGTTGAGGTCCTCTGGCATACTACCGCACGGGTAGCCTGCGGGGGAAGAAAAGGCTTCTGTGTGCGCCCGCACGCGCGAGGGTACTCGGATGTGAAACAATCGATGGGATTGCCGGTAGAATCGACCGAAACCACCTTGTCGGGGCCGACCTTCCTCGCCGATATGGACGAACGTTCACTGCCCGTCACAGCGGTTCGGTCGGTCGGGCCCGACGCCATCGCTATCGACATCGAGACGCCCGCCGAGTTCGACGCACAACCGGGCCAGTTCGTCAAGGTCACGCTCCCCGGTGAGGACGAGTCGCGCTTCTATACGATCTCCTCGCCGGACGTCGAGGGAACCTTCGAGATGACCGTCGGCATCGATCCCGACGGCGAGGTCGCCCCACGGCTCGCCGAGCTGGCTGCCGGTGACGACCTGTTGGTGGCCGGACCGTTCGGCTCGGACTACTACGAGGGTGAGTCCCGGGCGGTCGTCATCGCCGGTGGCCCCGGCGTCGGCCCGGCCGTCGGGATCGCCGAACGAGCACTGGCGGACGGCAACGAGGCCGCTGTCGTCTACCAGGACGACGACCCGATCCACGTCGATCGTCTCGACGCCCTGCGGGAGGCCGGTGCGGTGGTCCACCTGCTGGGAGACGACGAGGAACTGACCGAGGCCGTCGCCGACGCCGTCGCCGACGGCGGACAGGTGTTCATCTACGGCTTCGCCGACTTCCTCGACGCGGCGACGGCGGCACTCGGTGCGGCCGGTGTCGACGCCGACGACGCGAAAGTCGAGAACTTCGGCTGACCGGTGTGTCCGACGACACCCGTGCCGATCGAAGCGGGATACACGGGAGCGCAACAAAACCTATAACCCGATCGTCCCAACTCCGTCCATGCGCGAGGCAAGTCGAACGACGCGCCAGCGCATCGCTGATCGGTTACGCGAGGAAGCGATGGCCGCGGGCGCTATCGCGACTACCTTCGAGATACAGACCAGCGACGCGCTCACACACGTCGAACACATCGCGAAATCGCTGGAGCCGACCGACGAGCAGTTGCTCGTCGCTCCGCCCGAATGCGAGGAGTGTGGGTTCAGCGACTTCGACGACCTGACGAACCGCCCCAGTCGGTGTCCCGAGTGCAAGTGCGAGAGTATCACCGAACCGGCCTACCGGATCGGATAGCGTGTTCCCGACCGGACCACCTCACTGCCCGGAGAACCCGATCCGGCCGCGGGAGGACAGATCGTGGTCGCCGGACGACCCCCGCTTCTCGAACTCGTAGCGGTCGTCCGCCAGGTAGACCGACCCGTCGGCCGTCGTCACGTCGATCTCCTCCAAGACGGCCCCCTCACACGGACCGTACGTACAGTGGCCGGTGTCACACTCGAAGGTGGCACCGTGTTTCTCACACACCAGTTCGCCGTCACGGCGGGGCGCGCCGCTGCCCTTGTCGAGGCGGATGTCCCGCCAGTGTGGGCAGTAGTTCTCGAAGGCCACGACACCGTCGCTGAGACGGACCAGGATCGCCTCCTCGGTGTCGAAGCCGTCCCGGACGGTAAACAGGAAACTCCCGTCTTCGGGGATCTCGTCGACTGCCGCGATACGACTGTCCTCGTCCATCGTTGGCCGACGTAGGGGCGACACTGTTTTCAACGCCCCGGTCCGCCGAGCCACGCTCGCCAGTCCCCCGGCTCAGTAGTGTTCGCGCTCGATTCGCTCGTCGTAGAGGCGTTGGAGGAGCTTCGTCATCGGCCCGGTCCCCACGTCGATCCCGTCGACGGTCCCGACCGGACGGAGTTCCCACGTCGAGTTGGTCAGGAACGCCTCGTCGGCCTCGCGAACGTCGTCGAGCGTGTACGCGCCCTCCTCGACCGGGAACCCCTCCTCGCGGGCCAACTCGACGACGACGTCCCGCGTGATCCCGGGGAGCAAGTCCAGGTCTGTGCTGGGCGTGCGTAACGCGTCGTCGGCTACGAAAAAGAGGTTACTCGTCGCGCCCTCGACGACGGTCCCGTCGATGTCCCGGACGAGCGCTTCGTCGGCGGCGTCGCCGTCGGGCGCTGCACGCTGGAGTTCCAGGCGAGCGAGGATTCCGTTGAGGTAGTTGTGGGTCTTCGCGTCGGCGGGCAGCGATTCGCTGGGAATCCGGCGGGTCCGGACCGTCTGGAGGTCGGCCGGCCCGTCCCAGACCGGGTCGCCGTCGCGGCCACCCGTCGGGAGCTCCGAGCAGATGACGACGACCGTCGGCTCGACCTCGGGGTCGGGGGTGAGCTTCCCGGGCTGGACCCCGCGGGTGACCGAGAGCTTCACGTACGCCTCCTGGAGGTCGTTGGCCGCCAGGGTTTCGTCGACCCGCTCACGGAGGTCGTCGGGAACGGCCGCCCCGAACCCCAGCGTCTCGGCGGTCCGCTGGAGGCGGTCGCGGTGGGCGTCCCACCGGAAGGGATCGCCGCCGTAGACCCGCAGCGTCTCGAAGGCGGCGTCGCCGTACATGAACCCGCGGTCGCGGACCGATACCGTCGCCTCCTCGGCTGGGACGAGCCGGCCGTCTACGTGATACTGCATGTGAGACAGAAGTTCTCGATCATGGTCTTGCCGTGGTCTGTCAGGATACTCTCCGGGTGGAACTGGACGCCGACGTGTGGCCGCTCGCGGTGGCGCACACCCATCACGATGCCGGCCTCGTCGTCGGTGTACGCGGTCTCTTCGAGGACGGCCGGCAACTCGTCGCGGTCGACCGCCAGCGAGTGGTAGCGGCCGACCTCGACACCGTCGGGGACCCCCTCGAAGACGCCCTCGCCGTCGTGGGTGACCGCCGAGGACTTGCCGTGGACGACCGACTCGGCGTGGCCGACGGGTGCTCCCGCCGCGGCACACAGCGCCTGATGGCCCAGACAGACCCCCAGCGTCGGATACGAGAGGTCGGCGAAGATCGGCATCGAGACGCCCGCTTCCTGGGGAGTTCCCGGGCCGGGCGAGACGACGATACCGTCCGGGTCCAACTCACGAATGTCGTCGACGTCGACGGCGTCGTTGCGCCGCACGATGACGTCGTCTTCGGTGCCGCCCAGGCGGAGGACGACCTCGCCGACGTACTGAACGAGGTTGTACGCGAAGGAGTCGTAGTTGTCGACGACTAGGACCGTCGGCGCCGTCCCGCCCGTCATCGTCGTCCCTCCACGGAGAGGTCGGCCCGTGCTCCGAGCGCCTCGTCGACCGCGGTCACGAGGGCACGACCCTTGTCCAGGGTCTCCTCGTACTCGCTGTCGGGGTCCGAATCGGCGACGATTCCCGCGCCAACGCGGAGATGGTACTGCTCGCCGTAGCGAACCAGCGTGCGGATGACGATGTTCAGTGTCGCCCGCCCGTCGAAGCCAAAGAGGCCGATCGAGCCGGTGTAGGGGCCACGCCGGGTCCCCTCGACCTCGTCGATGATCGCCATCGTCCGGGGTTTGGGCGCGCCGGTGATCGTCCCGCCGGGGAACACCGCGGCGACGGCGTCCCGCAGCGAGGACCGCTCGCGTAGTCGGCCCTCGACGAGCGAGACGAGGTGCATCACCTCCGAGTAGCGGTCGACCCGGCGGTAGTCGGTCACCTCGACCGAGCCGAACTGGCTCACTTTCCCCAGGTCGTTTCGCTCTAAGTCGACGAGCATCGCGTGTTCGGCGCGCTCTTTCTCGTCGGCCAACAGGTCCCGCTCCAGCTCGTCGTCGGCGTCGGAGGTCTCCCCGCGGGGCCGGGTCCCGGCGATGGGTTCGGTGACCAGTCGCTCGCCGTCGCGGTGCAACAGCAGTTCGGGGCTGGCACTCACCAGATCGATCCCGGGGAACTCCACGAGTGCGGAGTACGGTGCCGGGTTCACGGTCCGGAGCGCGTCGAACGCTTCGACCGGGTGGACGGCCGCCGGCGCGGTCAGGCGCTGGGAGACGTTCGCCTGGAAGGTGTCGCCGTCCCGAACGTACTGTTTGACCGTCCGCACGCGGTCGGCGAAGGTCTCGCGGGTGCAGTCGCTCTCGAAGCGCGCCTCGTCGGTCGATACCGGCGGGTCGCCGACCGACGGATCGCCCTCGACGGCCCGGCGGGCCAGTTCCAGCGCGTGTTGTTTGCCGAACTCGTAGGCTACCCCGACGTCCGGATGGTCGTCCAGCCGCGGACAGGCGGTCACCCGGAGTTCGACCGGCCCGTCGCCGCGGGGCTCCTCCCAGGCGGCGACCCGGTCGTAGGTCGCGAGTTGGAGTCGTGGCAACGCGCGGTCGGGGACTGCGGAGTCGGGAATGGCCTCCAGTTCACGAGCGACGTCGTAGGAGAGCCAGCCGACGGCTCCACAGGGATAGGGGATTTCACACGGCCCACGGGCCAGCGTCTCGCCGTCGAGGACGGCCGCCAGCGCGTCCAGGCTCCCGCCGGTGTCGGGGCCGACCTCGTGGAAGTCGGCGGGTGCCGTCGCGAAGTACCCCCAGCCGGACTGGCCGCCGGTCGTCGCCAGGTAGACGCCGCCGGTCCCCTCACGGGCACGCCGGTAGGCAGTGAACGGGTCATCGACGGTAGTCCGGAGTTCGACCGGCACGCGAGCGTCGGCGGGCGCGTCGCTCGCGACCCGCTCGAACGTCTCGCGGTCAGTTTCGACCGTTCGCATCATCGATGCAAAACAGCGGCGCGACTAATTCGCTTGCGGTTCGTCCGATCAGTACTCCCGTGCGCGCTCGATCCACCCCGAGACGCGGCTCTCGGAGAGGTCCGTCTCCGCCGCGATGTCGGCCGCGTCGGCGACTGCCAACTCGCCGACCGTCTCGATGCCGACCCCGGAGAGCCGCTCCGCGTAGGCGGGGCCGATCCCTTTGATCGCTGTCACACCGTCGTCGGAGCCTTCTGGCTCCGCTGTGGGTTCGGAGTCGGCTGACCCGGTGGCCGTCTCCGATTCGGCCGACTCGGCGGCCGTCTCGGCCTCGTCGTCTCCGTCGGTGTTCGACACCATCGTCTCGGTCCCTTTGACGGCGTCTTCGGACTCGGTTGCGGGTTCGCGCTCGACGGTCACGTCCACGTCGCCGGACCCACTGGCGCTCGTGGCCGACTCGGTCCCGTCGAGTCCGAGGGCGGATTTCAGTTTCTGGAGCAGACCCATACCGTCCTCTATCACAGCCCGACACTAATCTCTTGCTGGAGCGTCCGACCCCAGGCCCGCCCGCAACGCCTCGTTCATGGCGCTGACGGGTGCGTCCCGATCCGTCCAGATCTCGAACGCCTCGACACCTTGATACAGTAGCATCCAGGCGCCGTCGACGGTCCTGGCGCCGGCCGCGGCCGCGTCTTGGAGGAGCCGCGTCTCGATCGGCGAGTAGACGGCGTCCAGCACCGCGAGGTCGCCGTGGAGTGCCCCGGCCGGCACCGGCGTCTCGTCCTCGTCCATCCCGACGCTGGTGGCGTTGACGAGCACGTCGGCGTCGGCGAGTAACTCGGCCAGCCCGTCGAGTCCGTGGCCGCTCGCGCCCGGGACCGCATCGGCGAGGTCGTGCGCGCGGGTTTCGGTTCGGTTGGCGATCCTGACGGTCATCCCTTCGTCGGCCAGCCCGAACGCGGCCGCGCGACCGGCCCCGCCGGCGCCGACGACGACCGCGCTCCCGTCGAGAGTTACGTCGTGGTGTCGCAGCGCGCGGACGGCCCCGACGGCGTCCGTGTTGTGGCCGGTCGGCGTCTCGCCGGTGAAGTCGATGGTGTTGACCGCACCGATCCGCTCGGCGAGCGGTGCCGGTTCGACGGCCCCGAGCACGTCCTGTTTGAACGGGGCGGTGACGTTGATCCCGTCGACGCCGAGCGTGTCGGCGGCGTCCACGGCGGCCGCGCCGGCGTCCGTCGCTGGTTCGAAAGTGACGTACTTCGCGTCGAGCCCGACCGCGTCGTAGCCCGCCTCGTGCATCGGCGGGGAGAGCGAGTGGCCGACGGGGTTCCCGATGAGCGCGTACACGTCCATACGCTGTCCGCGTCCGCGCCGGACATGAACGTCACGCTCTCTGCCCGGATTCGCAACCTTTTCACGACGACCTCTGTTGAATACTGGTAGTGAGTCGTCTCCGTCATCCCCTGGTCTTAGTCGCGTTCGCGGTCGCGCTGACAGCCGGTTGGGTCGCCGTCTCGCTGCTCGGTATCCACCCGAGTACGCTCGCGGAGGTCGCCGTCTCGGGGCTGGCGATCCTCGGTGCCTCGTTCCTCCTGGCCTGGGGCGCCGAGACCGCGGAGAAAGACGTGCCCAGGGGTTTTGCCATCGCAGTTCTCGCCGTGTTGGCTGTCGCGCCCGAATACGCCGTCGACGCACTGTTCGCCTGGAACGCCGGGGCGGGCGGGGCGACGGCCGCCGCCTGTGGAGAGCTCTCGTCGGCGGCGATCGAGGCCGGCGAGACGGAACTCGCCCGGGCCTGTCACGACGCCAACCTGGCCATCGCGAACATGACCGGCGCCAACCGCATCCTGATCGGCCTGGGCTGGTCCGGGATCGCGCTGTTTACGGTCTGGCGCGCCACGACGACCCGCGACTCGGCGGTGATGCGCCGCGACGGGTTCCTGAACGACGCGGTGGAACTGGACACCGACATCTCGACCGAGATCAGCTTCCTGCTGCTGGCGACCGCGTGGGCCTTTCTGGTCCCGCTCGGCGGCGGTATCGGCGGACTCGATACGCTGTTTCTGGTCGGCCTCTACGTCGCCTACATCGGACTGGTGTTGAAATCCGACATCGAACAGTCCGACCACACCGTCGGCGTCCCGAAGTACTTCCAGCAGTGGTCGCTCCCGTGGCGGCCGCTGGCCGTGCTGGCGCTGTTTGGCTACTCGGGCCTGATGATCTTCACCGCGGTCGAACCGTTCGCTCACGGGCTCGAAGAGATCGGACTCGATCTGGGAATCCCCTCCTTTTTCATGATCCAGTGGATCGCGCCGCTGGCCAGTGAGTCGCCCGAACTCATCGTCGTCGCCGTCCTCGTCAACAAGGCCCGGTCGACGGCGGGGTTCAACGCGCTCATCTCCTCGAAGCTCAACCAGTGGACGCTACTGATCGGCACGATCGCGGTCATCTACTCCATCGCGCTGGGTGCCTACGGAACCCTCCCGTTCGACGCCCGACAGTCCGCCGAGATCTGGATCACGGCCGGCCAGTCCTTCTTCGCGCTGGCGCTGTTGGTCAACTTCACGATCAGTCTCCGCGAGGCGCTGGCGCTGTTCGTGCTGTTCATCTCGCAGGTCCTGCTCGAATTCGCGCTGATCCGGGACTACGTGGTCCTGCCCGTCGACAGCTACGAACTGCTGTTGGTCTACACCGGCGTCTACATCGTCGCCGGCGTCGTACTGTTCGCCCTGCGCTGGCAGGCGCTCGTCTATCTCCTCGGGTTAGCCGGCGACGCCGTACGGACGGCCGTCGGTCGCGACCCGGTCCACCTCGACAACGCAGACTGATGCTCGCTATCGTCGTCTCTCGGGCCGACGAAGCCTCCGAACACGTCGGCGAGCAGCTACTGGAGCAAGCCGACTGGACCGAAGCGATCGACGACGACCGACCGGACGCCGACGGCGGCGGCACCGTCTACCGGACCGACGGGGTCGAACTCCGGGAGTTCGACGCCCTCCACCTGGACTTAGACGGGGTCGCCGCCGCGTTCGACGACCCGGACCTGCTCGTGTTCGCCTCCCGGCACGCCGGCGAGACCGACGAACTCCTGACGGCCCACCACACCGGCAACTTCGGGGCCGCGGAGTTCGGCGGCGCCGACGGCGAATTCGCCCGGGCCTGTCCGAACGCACACCGCCGAGTCGTCGAGGCGCTGTCCGAACACGCGCCCGAGGAGTACGCCGTCGGGATGGAGTGTACCCACCACGGCCCGACCGACGTCGGTGTCCCGTCGATGTTCGTCGAGGTCGGGAGCGCCGAGCAGCAGTGGCGCGATCCCGAGGCAGCGCGCGCCGTCGCGCGGGCGATCCTCGACCTCGCCGGCGTCGCCCCCGACGCGCCACGCGAGGACGGGACCCGTCGACAGCTCCTGGGGATCGGCGGCGGCCACTACGCGCCCCGGTTCGAACGCGTCCTCCGGGAGACCGACTGGACGGTCGGGCACATCGCCGCCAACTGGTCGCTGGACGACCTCGCGGCGTGGGCGGACGACGACGAGCAGCGGCGGGCGGTCCTCCGGGACGCGGCCGAGGCAAGCGGGGCGGACTTCGCACTGTTCGAGGGCGAGCGGCCGGAGATCGCGGCCGACCTCGAATCGGTCGGCGTCCGCGTCGTCGAGGAGACGTTCGTCCGTGAGACGACAGGGGTCCCTCTCCAGCGGGTCCACGCGCTCGAAACCGAACTGGTGAGGGTCGAGGATGGACTCCGGTTCGGTGACAGGGCGGGCGAGACCGACGAGTGGTCGGTCGTCGACCTGCCGACGGACCTCCTGACGGCGGCCAGCGGGATCGACCGCGAGGCGACCAGACAGTGCGTCGAACGGTCGACACTCGCCTTCGTGACCGAACAGAACGGCACCGTCGTCACCGGCCCGTTCGCCGTCCCCGTCGAGGCCGGTCGGCGGCCGATCGTCGACGAACTGACAGCTATCTTGGAACGGAAATACGACAGCGTCACGCGCGAAGACGGCGAACTCCGTGCCCGCGAGACAGCGTTCGATCCGTCGCTTGCAGAGACCGCGGGTATCCCCGAAGGGCCGAAGTTCGGACGGCTCGCGGCAGGGGAGCCAGTGGAGGTCGACGGAGAGCAGATATCCCCGGAGCGGTTCCAACGCGAGCGTATACGCCGGTTCGAACTGTAATGTCCAGCTGAAACGGCCCGTCGCCTGCGTCTGCCGAGCGTCCGACACAGGGGGAAAACATAAGACAGTTCGCTTGTAACGGGGATTTAAATATGGATTCGATTATCGACGACGCAATCGACGAGGCCGAGGACGAGGGGTCATCGTCGGCGTCGGAAACGACGGACGGACAAGCAGGGTCAACCGAAGAGATGTCGACTGCCGGACAGATGACCGACGAGGAGTTGGCGTCGGTCGTCAAAGATCTGGAGACGAAGATCACGGTCGTCGGCTGTGGGGGGGCCGGCGGGAACACGGTCACACGGATGACCGAGGAGGGGATCCACGGGGCGAAACTCGTCGCCGCAAACACGGACGCCCAGCACCTCGCGGACGAGGTCGAGGCCGACACGAAGATCCTCATCGGGAAGAAACGCACCGGTGGTCGCGGTGCGGGGTCGGTCCCGAAGATCGGCGAGGAGGCCGCCCAGGAGAACATCGAGGACATCCAGTTGGCCATCGACGGCTCCGATATGGTGTTCGTCACCGCGGGTCTCGGCGGCGGCACCGGGACGGGCGCGGCCCCCGTGGTCGCACAGGCCGCACAGGAAGCCGGCGCGCTCACCATCTCTATCGTGACGATCCCCTTCACCGCCGAAGGGGAGCGCCGGCGGGCCAACGCCGACGCCGGCCTCGAACGGCTCCGCTCTGTCTCGGACACGGTCATCGTCGTCCCGAACGACCGCCTGCTGGACTACGCGCCCAGCATGCCGCTGCAAGACGCGTTCAAGATCTGTGACCGAGTGCTCATGCGTTCGGTCAAGGGGATGACCGAACTCATCACCAAGCCCGGCCTCGTCAACGTCGACTTCGCCGACGTCCGGACCATCATGGAGAACGGCGGCGTCGCGATGATCGGACTGGGCGAGTCCGACTCGGAGAACAAGGCCCAGGACTCCATCAGATCGGCGCTGCGCTCGCCGCTCTTGGACGTCGAGTTCGACGGGGCTAACTCCGCCCTGGTCAACGTCGTCGGCGGTCCAGACATGTCCATCGAGGAGGCCGAGGGCGTCGTCGAGGAGATCTACGACCGGATCGATCCCGACGCCCGGATCATCTGGGGTGCCTCGGTCAACAACGAGTTCGACGGCAAGATGGAGACGATGATCGTCGTCACCGGCGTCGAGAGCCCCCAGATCTACGGTCAGGGCGAGGCCCAGGAGGAACGGGCCTCCCAGGAACTCGGCGAGGACATCGACTACGTCGACTGATAGTGATTATCGTAGCGATGTACCGGGACGACCGCACGCTCTCGTGCAGTCGATCCGGAACAGATCTACGATAATCACTGTGAGCGGCCGACACCACAATATAGAAAAGCCGTCAGTGGGTACGGCTCGCTATGGACGTTCCGTACGACCTCAACTCCTATATCCGTGTACTCAAACTGGCGAGTACACCGGAGTGGGACGAGTTCTCACAGATCGCGAAGATCGCCGGCGCGGGCATCGTGCTGGTGGGACTGATCGGGTTCATCATCTTCGCGGTGATGACCTTCGTCCCCGGTAGCAAGCCGGTGTAACAGATGGGGATCTACGCAGTCAAGACCACGGCCAGCCAGGAACGGACCGTGGCCGACATGATCATCAACCGCGAGGAAGAGAGCATCCACGCCGCGCTGGCGCCGGACTCGCTGACCAGCTACGTCATGGTCGAGGCCGACGACGCGTCGGTGTTCGACCGCATCCTCGACGAGATTCCCCACGCCAACGGCGTGGTCCAGGGCGAGTCCTCGATGGCGGAAGTCGAACACTTCCTCTCGCCGAAACCCGACGTCGAGGGGATCGCCGAGGGCGACATCGTCGAACTCATCGCCGGCCCGTTCAAAGGCGAGAAGGCCCAGGTCCAGCGCATCGACGAGGGCAAAGACCAGGTGACCGTCGAACTGTACGAGGCGACGGTGCCGATTCCGGTGACGGTTCGGGGCGACCAGATCCGAGTGCTGGATAGCGAGGAACGGTAGCCCTCGGACCACGTGAACGGGCGCGGAGCGTCCGTAAACGGACAGTGAGGAGCGCTTCAGCTTCGAGCGACGGAGTCGCGAGAACACAGCGGAGAACGCTAACTGACGCCCTGCAGATCTTGTTCCGGACGCGAGCGAAGCAGTGAGCGAGCCGTCCGGGTTTTTCCTACACTGTTTCAGAACGGCGGGGACCTGACCAGTGCCATCCCCACGATTAATCCGGACTCGTCCCGAACTCGGGATATGACACCCGTGGCGACGAGTCGCTGGCGAGCGCGTCACAGAGGGGCATCCGGATGACGGGCGTCTACGAGCGTGCCCTGGGTGACGCGGCGGCGGATCTGCACCCGAAGGTCCGCGAGCGGTACAGTGTCGGGACCGAGGATGACGCCTGTATCGGGCGCGGCGAGATGGCGATCAGCCGCGCGCTCCACATGGTTCCGGTGTTGTACGGGATGACCGTCGACGACCTACTGTTCCCCGAACAGGGAAGCGACGTTCCGTTTACCGTGACGACCGTCGGGTTCCGGACCGACGGCGGTCACGAGGCGATGACGACGCGGCGGACCTTCGAGTTCGACGGGACGACCCGTCACTTCGATTCCCTGACGGTGTGGGACGACGAGCACGGACGCCTGCTCGATTTCTTGGGCGGCCACGGCCTCGTCGCCTCCGAGTTACGGCCACGGGTCGAGGACGGTACGCTCGTCGTCGAAGGCGGGCGCCAGTGGGCCAGGCTCGGTTCGACGTACGTCCCGCTCCCGGGACCGCTGGCGGCCAGCGTCGAGGTCCGGGACCGTTACGACGAGAGCGACGAGCGGTTCCACGTCGACGCCGTCGTCGAGAACGCGCTGGCCGGGCGCATCCTCAGCTATCGGGGATCGTTCACACAGACCGTCGAGGCACGCGAAACAGTGCCGGAGACGTTACGCCGGCACGGTCTGACCACGCTTCCGCCGCGGTAATTCTCAGTACGACCCGTCGCCGCCTTCGAGGCGGTCGATGACCTCGCCCATGTTGGCCGCGGCCTCGATCGCCTCTTTGACGCTCTCACGGCGGCGAACGTCGCCGGCCGACGCGTCGTAGGCACGGACGTACTCGGCCCGGGAGTGTTCGTCGAACGCGTGTTTGATCGCGAAGTAGCCGTCCGGAATCACGGTGCCACACACCTGGCAGGTGATGCGTTCGTGGTCCGTCGACTGGTGGACGATGAGATCTTCGACGTTGTCGAACTGTCGGTCGTCGCCCTCGATCGCACACTCCCACCGCGTCATTTGGCGGAGACGACGCGAGCCGCTCGTATAAGGGTACTGCCCGTTCCTGATAGCAGGTTGACCGAAAACGACTGACGAATAGAAACCCATAATGTGCCGACGACAGGAGTATTCGACGTGACGAGTGAGGGGTTCAACGTCGACGTGCACGTCAAGGTCCTCGATGAGGGGGTCGTCGAGCGGGCGAAGGCCCGTGGCATGGACGCGATCGTGTACGCACCACACTTCACGCGCTTGTCGGACATCCGTGAGCAAGCGGCTCGCTACTCCGACGACGAACTGGCAGTGATTCCGGGCAGGGAGCTGTTCACCGGAACCTGGCAGCACCGCCGCCACGTCCTGGCGATCGGGCTGGACGAACCCGTGCCGGACTTCATCACGCTGGAAGCGACGATGGAGGAACTACAGCGCCAGAACGCGGCCGTGTTGATCCCTCATCCGACCTTCCTGAACGTCAGCCTCGGGCGCGAGGAGGTGCGGACCTACGCCGACACGATCGACTCGATCGAGGTGTACAACCCCAAACACCTCCCGCACGACAACCGGCGGGCGCGTGAGATCGCCCGCGAGACCGGTATCCAGACGTTCGCCTCGTCGTACGCGCACCTCCGTGGGACCGTCGGCGAGGCCTGGCTGTCGTTCGATCGGGCGGTCGACGACGCCGACGCGCTCGCGAGGGCGTTCCGGGCCGACGCGCCCCGGCGGCTGTTTCACCGGCACGGGCTGAGCCACGTCGCCCAGCGTGCCCTGGAGTTCGCACATCTCGGCTTCGAGAACTCCTGGGGGAAGTTCGACCGGCTGATGCTCCAGGGAACCGAGCCGACCCATCCCGACCACGTCGCCTACGACGGGCGCTTCGACCACTGCAAGGTCTATTAAACGGTATTACGCGATGAGCGCGGTGTTCTCGGCAAGCACCTGTGTGACCTCCGGCGGGAGATACTGCGGGAGCACGTGGACCAGCGCCGCGATTATCAGGAGTTCGATCACGGTGATAGCGACGGTGACCCGCTCGGCCCAGTCACTCGTCGTCGCCACGCCCCAGGGGAAAGCGTACTCCTGATCGGAGAGCGGATAGAAGAGCGCGAGACCGCGTTTCGATCCCAGGTAGTCCAGCACGTAGTGGGTCAGGACGCCGAGCCAGACCCACTGGAGGTTGCCGGCGTGGTAGATCGGGTGTGCCAGGAAGATCGCGAGGACGGGCAAGTTATGCAGAGTCTTCCGGTGGCGACCGAAGGCGGTGTCCACGTCGGGAAACAGCGCTCCCAGCACGACCGGGAGGAACACCTCCGCCATAGTCGCAAAGGTCGAGATGTCGCCCGACGGATCGAGTACGTACCCCAGCCCGATACTCAACAGGACGGCGTTCAGGACGTGGCCGCGTTTGTTCACGGGGAAACCGTTGGAGGGGACGCCGAAAGGTCTTCCTACTGCTCCTCGGTAGCCGCGAGGAGATCCGACAGCGCCTGTCTGGCGATCCGTTCTTTGACCGTCGTCCGGTCGCCGTCGAACTCGTAGCGTGCGGCGCGCACGCCCGACTCGCCAGTCTCCCAGGCAGCGGCGTGTGCGACCGCGATGTAGACCGTCCCGACCGGCGTCTCCGGCGTCCCCCCGCCCGGGCCGGCCACGCCAGTCGTCGCGACGCCCCAGTCGGTCCCGGCGGTGTCTCTGACCGCACGCGCCATCTCCGTGGCGACGGGCTCCGAGACCGCGCCGTGTTCGTCCAGCGTCTCGCGGGCGACCGCCAGGAGGTCCTGTTTCGCGCCGTAGGAGTAGGTGACGACCGATCGGTCGAAGTAATCGCTGGAGCCGGGAACGTCGGTCACCAGCGATCCGACGAGCCCGCCGGTACAGGACTCCGCGACGGCGACTGTCTCGTCACGCTCGCGCAGTCGGTCCCCGACGCGCTCTTCGACCGCTGTCGACGAGTCGGACATGGTCGTCGGTAGGCCCCCGCCCGGAATAAGCGTTGAGCAGGACAGGGTCTTTCAGGTTACAGCACCAAGTGACGGTATGGCATACCGAACGACGCTCGGGTGGTCGCTCGTCTCCTCCGGAGTCGTGACCCTGTTCCTGGCTGTCCTGCCCGGCCCGGACCTCCTCTGGGGCGTGTTGTTGCTGCTGGCCGGCGTCGTGACGCTCGTCGTTCGCTCCTGAGAAGGAAAGACAGACGGCACCGCCCCGACGAGGAGGGGTATGGACTACGAGGAACCGCAGTTCTTTCGGGTCATGCAGTACGCCCGACGGGCCGACCGCGACGTGGTCGACATGGTCTCGGGGAACCCGGACTGGGACCCGCCGGAAGGGATCCGGGACGGCCTCCGCGATTACGCCGAAGCCGACGCGTCGCAGTTCCAGTACGCGCCCAGCGAGGGGCTGGGCCGCCTGCGCGAGCGGATCGCCGCCCGCCGGGACGTCGCTGTCGACCGGGTCGTCGTCACCAACGGGACCGGCGAGGCGAACCACCTCGCGATGCTGGGCGGGCTCGACCACTTCCCCGGCGACGAGGTCGTCCTGACCGACCCGGTCTACCCCTACTATGCCGGCCGCGCGAACTTCCTCGGGGCGACGCCGACGCTGGTGGCAGTCGACGACAGCGGCCACCTCCGTCCGGCCGCAGTCCGCGAGGCCGCCAGCGAGGAGACGGCGGTCATCGTCGTCAACACGCCCAACAACCCCACCGGCGCTGTCTACGGCGCCGACGCGATGGCCGAGTTCGCCGCCATCGCCGAGGAGTACGACGCGCTCCTGGTCAGCGACGAGGTGTACGACCACTTCGACTACGCCGGGCGGTTCAGTTCCGGGCTAGCGACCGGTTCGCCCAACGTCGTCGCCACCAACGGCTTCTCGAAGTCGATGGCGATCACCGGGTTCCGTGTCGGGTACGCCGTCTTCCCGCCGGCGGACGGTCCGACGGGCGAGTTGCTGGAGCGGGCCAGAACGCGACACATGCTCACGAACATCACGACGAGTCGGCCCGCCCAGTACGCCGTCGAGCGGGCGCTGGCGACGACGCCGCCGGACTACTACGCCCGGTGTCGGGACCGACTGGCTACCCGTGTGGAGACGCTCTGTAGCGCACTCGACGACGTGGGAGCCGACTACAACCGCCCCGAGGGCGGCTTCTACGTGATGGCGCGGTTCCCGTCGTTCCCCGGGAGCTTCGAGAACGTCTACGAACTGATCGACGAGGGTGGCGTCGCGGGGATGCCCGGCGAGGCGTTCGGGAGTGCCAGTGCGGGCGCGATCCGCTTTGCCCTGGTGACACCACGGGTCGAGACGGCGGCCGAACGGTTGCGGCGCTTTTTCGCCTGACTCGGCGGTCGCTGTACCCAGTCGGAACGATTTTGCCCTTCCGGGCAGGATCAGCGGTTATGAGTAGTTACGATGGCAGCACCACCGGGGGCGCGACTACCACACGGTCGGTGTCTGCCGACGTCGTCGTCGTCGGCGCCGGAACCTCGGGTTGTTACGCCGCGGCGACAGTCGCCCGGGCTGGATACGACGTGGTGATCGTCGAGCGCAAGGACGAGCAGGAGGCGGGCCACATCGCCTGTGGCGACGCGCTGAAAGGCGCCAGCGACTTCCCCGAAGCGATCCCGAAGTCCCAACTCGAACCGGCGTTTACGAACACCGGCGTCGACCACGGCCGCTTCGAGATCCCCCAGGAGGACACCGTCCTGGAGATCCCCGTGCCCGGCGAACTGGCCGTCATCGACCGCTGGGAGTACGGCCGCTGTCTCATCGAGGGCGCCGAGCAGGCCGGCGTCGAGTTCCACTACGACACCGTCGTCCAGAACGTCCGCCAGGACGAGGACGGGCGTGTGACCGGCGTCACCGGCATCCGGAAGGGCGATCCGGTCACCTACGACGCCGAGATGGTCGTCGACGCCGCCGGCGCGCTCTCGATCCTCCAGGACAAGACCGACCTCGAAGACGCCACCTTCGATACGAACGTCCAGTACTCGCAGTTCTGTTCCGCCTACCGGGAGATCATCGAGGTCGACGAGCCCGTCGAGTGGGACGACGCCCTGGTGTTCAAACCCACCGAGCGCTCGGCGGGCTATCTCTGGTACTTCCCGCGGACGGACACGGAGATCAACGCCGGCCTGGGCTTCCAGATGAACGAGGAACCGATGGAACTCGTCGACAGCCTCAAACGTGACCTGGACCGCCGCGAGGAGTTCGACGGCGCGAAAGTCACCGACAAACTCGGCGCCGCACTCCCGACCCGACGGCCGTACGACTCGGCGGTCGCGCCCGGGTTCATGGCCGTCGGCGACGCCGCGGGCCACGTCAACCCCACGACCGGCGGGGGGATCGCCGGTGCGGCCTACGCCGGCACCTACGCCGCCGAGCAGGCCATCGAGGCGATCGAGGACGGCCGGACCGGCGAGGAGGCCGCTCTCTGGGAGTACAACGTCAACGTGATGGACCACTTCGGTTCGCGGTACGCGGCCCTGGACGTCTACAACATCTTCACGACCGCCTACGACATCGACGACCTGATGGCGCTGTTGGCCGCGATGCCCGGCGAGAAACTCGCCGAGGCGCTGTACGGCGGGTCGACGAGTGTCGGCCTCGGGCTGAAGCTGAAGATGGCGGTCAACAGCGTCGGCCACTGGGGGACGATCTACGACCTCTACCAGACCAAGCAACTGGCCGACCGCCTGCTGGACCACTACGAGGACTACCCCGAGGACCGCGCCGGCTTCGAGCAGTGGCAGCGCGAACGCGACGCGATCATGGACGACATCTACGAGGTCACCGGCGCCGAACCGAAGTACTGAGTGCGGCGACTACACCGGATTCTCGCCGAGCCGTTCGATCGTGCCCGCGAGCACGTCGACACCGATCGCCAGCGACCGTTCGTCCACGTCGAACGTCGGCGTGTGGTGGCCGCCCGGATGGTCGGTGCCGATGCCCACGAACGACGCCAGGCCCCCCTGTGACTGGACCCGGTTCATCAGGTAGGTCGCGTCCTCGCTCCCGCCCAGGTCGTCGCTGTCCAGTCGGCTATCGACGCCCGCGACGTCGCCGGCCACCTCCGAGACGACCGCCGCGAGATCGGCGTCGCTCTCGGCGCTCGGGGCCTCGGCGGTGGTCTCGACGGCTCCCTCGCAGTCGTGCATCGTCGCGGCGGACTCGATGACCGTATCCGCCCGCTCGCTCATGTACTCTTTCAGTTCGGTCGTCTCGCCCCGGACCTCCCCCTCCATGTGAGCCCGTTCGGCCACGATGTTCGTCGCCGTCCCACCCTCGACGACGCCGGCGTTGACCCGCGTAGCGCCGTCGCCGTGGCGCCGGATCGCGTGGAGGTTCTGGACGGCCGTCGCCAGCGCCTGGATAGCGTCCCGTCCCTGTGCCGGGTGCCCGCCCGCGTGCGCCGACTCGCCTTCGAAGGTCGCCTCGAACTGCCGGACCGCGAGAAAGCCATCGACGCCGGCGACGATTTCGCCCGTCGGGTGGTCCAGCCCGATGTGGATCGCCAGCAGGTGGTCCAGGTCGTCGAGGTGCCCGCCCTCGGCGACTGCCCGGCCGCCGCCGATGACTTCCTCGGCGGGCTGGAAGAAGACTTTCAACGTCCCCTGGAAGTCGCTTTCGGCGACGGCTTCGAGGACGCCGACGCCGATAGTCGCGTGGGCGTCGTGACCGCAGGCGTGCATGTATCCCTCGTTCTCCGAGCGGAACGCGCCGCTGGCGGGTGCGTGGTCAGAGCCCGTCGATTCGGTGATGGGCAAGGCGTCGATGTCGACCCGGAGGCCGACCGTCGGTCCCTCGCCGCGGTCGAGGACGGCCATCGCCCCCGTGAGTCCGCCGCGGGTCCGTTCCAGCACGTCGGAACGCGCACCTGCGTCCCTCGCGCGGTCGTGCCAGGCGTCGAGTTCGTCGTCGTCGGGGACCGCCATCCGGGCGTCGGCGTCCAGAACCTCCGGGCCGACGAGCAGGTCGTCGACACCGATCCGTTCCAGTTCCGCGACGATGCGGCTGGTGGTGTAATACTCCCGCCAGGCGGGTTCGGGATAGCGATGCAGGTCCCGTCGCAGTTCGACCAGACGGTCGCGGCTGGACTGCTCCATAGAGGGGGCGACGGCCCCCAGTGTCTTATGCTCCGCTACCGACCTGCGTGCGCTGTTCGACGCCGGCCTCGACGCGGACGCCGCCCGGGAACGATCGCTGGGCCACTGAGCGGGCGAACTCCTCGTAGCCGACGATCTCGATGGTCCGGGTGTAGACTGTGTAGTGCCAGGACTCGAACCGGCCGCCGTCGGGACCGAGCGTCTTGGACTGGGGGACCCGGAGATCCGTCGGTGGCTTCGGATGCGGTCCTTTCAGTTCGACGCCCTTGCGCTCGGCGCGCTGTTTGATCTCCGTGACTGTCTCGTCGAGTTGGTCGTGATTCCCGCTCGTGAGCGTGAGTGTCGTGACGAAAGGCATCTCTTGGTCGTCTCTTGACGACAGTCGGCAAAATACCCGTGGTTTCGGCTGGCCGGCCCGTCTGTCCCAGCGACGTACTAGATCGAGGATGGAACCAGACCAATCGCCTCCGAGGCCCCGCTGTCTCCGGTATTCTCTTAAGTATCGGTCGTGTAAATCTGGGTAATGATAGAGGCCACGAGCGCGGGAGCGATCCTCTTTCGCGATACGCGTGGCCGGCGTGAGTACCTCCTGCTCAAGAGTCGGCCAGGTGATTGGGAGTTCCCCAAAGGCGGTGTCGAAGGCGACGAAGAACTGCAACAGACGGCGATCCGCGAGGTCAAGGAGGAAGCCGGGATCAGCGATTTCCGGTTGCTCGACGGGTTCCGCGAGGACTACGACTACGTCTTCGAGGCGGACGGTAACACCATCCACAAGACGGTCCACCTGTTCGTCGCGAAGTCCTACGAAGCGTCCGCGGAACTGTCGAACGAACACCGTGACATGCAGTGGCGTGACTACGACCAGGCGATCAACACGGTCACGCAGGACGGCCCCCGCGAGATCCTCGAAGAGGCACACGAGTTCCTCGACGAGGAACTAGAGGAGTAACCCGCCAGTCACTCCGGCCAGAGCCGCGCTGCTCTCGAGAGTGGCTGGTAAACTGGAAACAAAAGCACTCCGGTGAGTGACTACAGCGCCGCGACGACAGGAGCCCCTGCACCGGCGGCGCCGCCGAGTCCCAGCGCGAAGCTCCCGAGGACGGCGGCGACGATGAGCAGGATCGGGAGGAGGACGACGATCGCGATAGCGATCTTCCCGCCCGTCTCGCCGCCCAACTCGAC
The DNA here is from genome assembly GCF_029278565.1 of Haloarcula halophila. Taxonomy (NCBI): domain Archaea; kingdom Methanobacteriati; phylum Methanobacteriota; class Halobacteria; order Halobacteriales; family Haloarculaceae; genus Haloarcula; species Haloarcula halophila. Next base: position 2,979,650 of record NZ_CP119559.1, read on the forward strand.
GGCGATGATCCCGATGATCCCGGCGAGGATGACGCCCCACGCCTCCCAGGCACCCTGCTCGGCGGCCGTCCCGTTGTTCGACTTGATGTAGAAGTAGATCGGGACCGCCAGTCCGATCGGGAAGGAGATGATGGCGACGATCACTGCCGCGATCCACTGAATCGTTGTGTACTGATCGAAGGTACCTTGTCCTGACATGGGTTCACTCTGGAAGCCTTCTGGGGAGCAAATAATAGTTTGCATACGTGTTCCCGGTTACATACTGGAACGGCACACGGGACCAAACGAGCGGCCCCCCAGTCGAGCAGCCAGGCAGTCAGCTATTTGAGGCGGCGGCGGCCTACTGCGGATGTGGACCGTCCCGATTCCGAGTTCGTGTTCGAACTCGCCGTCTGTCAGTGGGCCGAGCGGGACTGGCAGCCAACACACGAGGGCGATGCGGTACTCGTCGCACGACAGCTCGGGACGAAACGCCGGCGATGGGACAGTATCGTTCTGGAATGTGATACGACTGGCCTCCGCCGACGGGCGGCCTTCGGTCCCGACGCGTTCGACACCGATCACCTGCACGTCCTCCGGAACGCGCCGGCGGCGTGGACGTACTACCGGGACGCCCTGCCGGACCCCGGCTACCCCTGGCGGTACGTGAGGGAATCGATCCACGAGCTGGCCGATCGGGACGCGCTGGAGACGCGCAAGCGGGGAAACCGGATCGAGATTCGCCGGAAAGCACCCTATCCCGACTGGGTAAACCGGATCGTCGCAATCGAGAACAAGCCGGACCTCGACGCCAGCGCGGCCCGGAATCTGGTTCCCCAACTGGAGCGGGACGTGGCGCTGGGACTGGCCGACGAGGTGTGGGTCGCCACGGCGGCGACCGGCGACGACGTCGAGCCGGTGTTGTTGACAGATATGCCCGCCGAGGCCGGCGTGTTGACCGTCGACACCGACGCCGGAACGGCCGAGCGGGTCTGGCAGCCCCGGACGCTTTCGCCAGACGAACCGGGGACCCGGATTCTCGAACGGCCCGACGACGGAGCCAGCGGCGCTCGCTTCGAGTACGTCGATGCGGAGTGGAAACGGGAGAAGCGGCTGGCCATCGCCGAGCGAGGCTACGAACGGGGCTGGCGTGCCTACGCGTCGACGATGCGGCCGGACTGCCGACATTTCCGGCTCGATCGAGCCCAGAGCGGCGTCTTCCCGTACTGTGACGCGAAAACGTGTCGCCCGACCCAGGGGGAGTGTCGTGGCTCGTGTCCGGCCTTCGAACCGGAACCGCCCGCCTGGCGGTCGAAGGGCTGGCCCGTCGAGGGCGGGCCGGGCGCGGCGATCAAACGGCTGCTGGACGATCGGCGACGACGACAGCGACCCGCACTGCCGGGCGAGCGGTGACCCGGCTCACGCCTCGGCCAGTTCGATGTCGAGGTTCTCCCGGGCGACCGCGAGCCGGAACGTCGGGACCGTCTTCTGGATCGTCTCGACGATTCCCTTGTCGGCGAGACTGCGTAACGCCGAGCGAACGTCGTCGACCTCGGGGTCCTCGCCGGCCTCGCGCAGCGCGTGGAGGACGGCGACGACGCTCTGGCTCTCCTCGTCCGGGGCCGCGATCACGTCGACGACGGCCTGCTGCAGCGGTGTCACCGTGATCGTCTGGACACGTTCCGAATCTTCACCGTCGATGAGTGCGGTCGCCTCCGGCGTCGCACAGATGAGGCTGTCGTCGTTGCGGTAGTAGTACTCCTTCAGTTCCGACTCCAGATACTGGTGGACCTCGCTCCCGCTGTCCATGTCCCACAGTTCCTGTAGTTCGCCGTTTTTCGTCGGCTGGCGCTCGACGATGTCGGCGAGTCGCTGGCGGGCCTCGTCCGAGAGGGTCATCACCTCCGTCTAACGCCAGGGGTGTAACAAGCGTTCTGGAGTCACGTAGCCGGTGCCCTGCTGGGTGTCCTGGCCGTGGTGGCTGTGATCTCGCACACCGATCTCCCGCTGTGGGCGGTCCTGCTGCCGGAGAACGCGATCGTCCCGCTGGGTGCGTTCGTGTTCGGCATCGCAATCGCGCTCCTGGGCGGTATCTACCCCGCGTATCGGGCCGCCTGGGAGCCCACGGTCGACGCGCTGTGGAGTTGACCGGATCGCTTTTGCCCTGGGAACTCCCCACCTCCTGCTGTGAGGCCGCCCGCAGACGATTACGGGACTGCGACTCACCGAGTGGTGACACACGCCGATGTCGCCCCGGCCGACGCCTGGGTCCGCGCGGAGAACGCTGTCCTGGAGACGCTGCTTTCCGCCGGGCTGACCGTCCACGTGGCGCTGGCCGGCTCGTACCTCGAACAGAACGCGCCGGCGGTCTACGACGCTTTGGGAAGCCGTCCCGGTCCCGACTACTCACCACTGTCGACCACGCAACCGACGGTGGAGCTCACCCCCGCGGACGCGACCTTGCCGACCGAACACCTCGCTGTCGATCCCGGCAGGGAGGCGGTCCCGACCTGGCGCGAGCACGGGATCGCCGAGATCGTCGCCTTCGACCGTGACGCCGACCAGTGGGTCTACTACTCCGTCCCGCGGAAGCCGGCCGTCTGTGCGGTCGACGAGCCGGGTGCATACAAGTCCGATCTCCGTACGGCGCTTACCGACGTTCCGTGTACGGCGTTGTTCCCACACGGCGCGCTCGCTCGGTGGGACGTTGCAGACGTTGTCGTGGAACTGACCGTCGAAGGGATCTGGCTCGGGCGTGCCGACGGAACGACACGCTGGTACCCACACGAGCAACTGGAGGGGGTCGTCGTCGACGAGCGGGACTGTGAGCTGTTGCTCTCCTGGCCCAGTTGGCGCGACGAGGCGCAGTCCTCGCTGGGCCGGATGGTGCGGGGGCTGGTCGACCGTCACCGGGAGTCGCCGCCGCGGCTGCTCCATCCCCCGGACGAGGAGCTGCTGTCGACGGCTGCGACCGCCTTCGAACTGATCAGCGACCGGCTCTGTTACGACTTCGAGGTCCGCCGGCACGACCGTGACGCCGGCGCGGGCGTCGCCAGCCAGCTCCGGTGAGTCGGTCGGTCCCGGCAGAATTTAACCGGTCCACACAGTACGCCCGTCCGTGGACGCTCCGGACCCGGACACCGACGATGCGACACACGGCGTCGTGACGAACATGTCGAGCGAACAGGTGAACAGAGCCACGTGGGTCCGGGCCGAGAACGCCGTCGTCTCGACGTGTCTCGCTCACGGACACACTGTCTTCCTGGCTGTCGACGAGGAGACGCTCGCTGCCCACGCCGAGGAGTCGCTGGAGACGCTCCGGTCGCTCGACAGGCTCGACCGTGCCGGTGGAACCGATACGGCCGTGTTCCGGGCGGACGAGGACGACCGCCAGGCGGTGCTGTCGGCACTGTCGGTCGAGGACACCGAAGAGCCGATCCCGGTCCACCGGGTCATCTCCTGGCGGGCGCGTGGCATCAAACGGATCACGACCCTCCGTGAGGGGTCCTGGCGGTACGATTCCGTACCGAAGCAGACCGCCAGCCGGTGGTTCCACGAACCGAACGGTGCCCTCAAGGACGCCGTCGAGGCCGCGTTAGCGCCGATCCCGGCGACGGGGTTGTTCCCGGCCGGTGAGATCGAGGTCGAGACCGCCGATCGGGGGACCGTCTCCCTCGACGCGACCCGGATCGAGATGTATCCACACCAGGAGCTGATACAGGAAGTGTATCACTTCTCTGATCTGGAGACGGTCCTGGTCGATACCCGGACGGAGGAGATCACGCTCGACTGGCGGACCTATCGATCCCGGGCGAAGTCCTCGCTCGGACGGGTGGTGTTCGGAACGTTACACCGGCTCCGTGAGGCGCCGCCGGATCGGCTCTGTCCGGACGACGCCGAGCAGTTCGAGCGTCTTCAGGACGTGCTCTCGACGATGGCGACACAACTGGAGTACGGCGTCGAGTACCGCGAACTATAGCGACGCCAGTGTCTCCGCAACGTCGTCCCAGTGGCTCCCCTTCCAGAAGTGCTGGCCGCAGTCACGACACCGCCAGAGCGGCTCGTCGGCCGGGTCGGGTGCGTACTCCGGGGTGGGTTCCGTCCGGTCGACTGCTTCGAGGCGACCGTTGCAGGTCCCGCAGTGTGTCGGCGGGTCCGCGAGTTCCAGCGTGAACCCGGCGTCCGCCAGTTCCCGGAGCTGGTCGTCGACGGCCCGCTCGGTGAGCAACACGCTGTCGGGCGCTTCCCGGGCGAGGTCGGCGTCCCGTGTCACGAGCCGTCGAGCCTCCGTGTGGGCCAGTGCCAGCAGGTCCTCGTCGGCTTCGGCGTCCCGGTCCAGCGCGTAGGCGGCGTCGTACCCACACATCCGGAGATACGTCGCAAGCGTCCCGAGCATCGCGTCCAGGACCAGGGGGTCGCGATCACGCTCACTCATTGATGAACTCACGGACCGTGTCGGCCGACTGTGCGTTCAGTACGTCTCCCGGCTCGGCCCAGCCACGGCGGGCCGTGTGGACGCCGTAGCGGATCTGTTCGAACTCGCCGGGACCGTGTGCGTCCGTGTTGATGACGACGGTCGCCCCGGCTTCGGTCGCCTGTTTGACCGCACTCCCCGTCAGGTCCAGTCGGGCCGGACTGGCGTTGATCTCCAGTGCCGTCCCGTGGTCGGCGGCGACCGTCGCCAGCCGTTCGACGTCGACGTCGAGCCCGGGCCGACGGTTGAGGAACCGACCGGTCGGGTGCCCGATCACGTCGACCTCGGGGTGTTTCGCCGCAGTCACCAGACGGTCGGTGCCGTCGCCGTCGAGCGCGGCGTGTGGGGACGCGACCACGATGTCCAGCGCCGCGAGCAGGTCGTCGTCGACCGAGATCGAGCCGTCGGGCGCGATGTTGGCCTCGACGCCGGCGAAGACGTCGATCTCTGCGTCGGCGGCGACGGCCTCGATCTCGTCGAGTTCGTTCCAGAGGTCCTCGTCCGGGACACCGACCCCGCCGACCATCCCCGGACCGGTCGCGTGGTCGCTGATCGCGACGTAGTCGTGGCCGAACTCCGTAGCGCCGTCGACCATCTCCGCGATGGAGTAGCCGCCGTCGGACCAGTTGCTGTGGGTGTGGAGGTCCCCACGCACGTCGCCCTCTGCCAGCAGGTCCGGTAACTCCCCGGCCGCCGCGGCCGCGACCTCGCCGCGGTCCTCGCGCAGTTCCGGCGGCACCCACGCCATCCCGATCGCCTCGTAGACCCCCGCTTCGGTCTCGCCCGCGACCAGGCGGCCCGCCCGCTGGTCGTCGTCTTCGACAACCTCGATGTCGAAAACCCCGTACTCGTTGACTTTCAGGTCTCGCTCGATCGCCCGGTTGCGGACCGAAACGTTGTGCGCCTTGCTTCCGGTGAAATACTGCATCGCGGCACCGAACTCCTCGGGGACGACCACGCGCAGGTCGACCCGGACACCACCCGCGCGAACGCTGGCTTTCGTCTCCCCGGCCTCGATGACGCTGTCGGTTCCGTCCCAGTCGGTGAACGCCTCGACGACCGCCTCGTCGTCGTCGCTGCCGACCAGAACGTCGACGTCGCCGATCGTCGGTTTCCAGCGCCGGATCGACCCACCCAGCGCACAGCGCTCGACGGCGTCGACGCCCGCCAGGTAGTCCCGGATCTCCTCGCCGTAGGGCCGGGCCTCGCCCAGCAGCGACCGCTCGTGGGCTTCCCGTGCGAAATCGATGTTGTCGAGGATGTTCTGCTCGGTCTTCGCGCCGAAGCCTCTCACCTCCTGGATCTCGCCGGCCTCGGCGGCCGATTCGAGTTCGTCCAGCGTCGTGATCCCCAGCGCCTCGTAGAGGTCCCCGACGGTCTTGGGACCGACGCCCTCGACGGCCGTCAGCGCCGCCATGTCGACGGGTAACTCCTCGCGCAGTTCGGCCAGTTCGCCGATCTCGCCGGTCTCGACGTACTCGACGATCTTCGAGGAGATCGCGTCGCCGACGCCGTCGATCTCGCCGACAGCGTCCTCGCCGTCGGCGGCCAGCCCCTCGATCGCACCTGGGTACTCGCGGATGTTCTCGGCCGCCCGCCGGTAGGCGCGGGGCTTGTACTCGACACCCTTGGCCTCCAGCAGGTCGGCGAACGCTTCGAGTTCTGTCGCGACCTCGTCGTTTCGGCTCATGTTATCTCCCTCGGCCGGCACGCCCGGTGCCCGAGTCGGCGTCCTCGTGGCCCAGTGCCTTCTGTAGGAACTTCATCCATCGCTTCTTGTCGGCGGCCTCCTGTGCCCGCTGTTCCTGTTCGATGTTGGCCGGACCGAGCTGTTCGAGTGCGTTCAGCGCTCGATCGATCCCGATGATGGCGTTTGCCAGCTCCTCGCCCCGGTCGTAGCTGACATCGCCGTCTTCGATGCGCTGCTTGCGCTGCAGACGCTCCCGGCGGAGGTTCTTCTTCGCGCGGTCGACCCGCTCGCGCTCGCCCCGCGGGATCGTCTCCCGGCGCTTGATCTCGAAGACGAACGACTGCAGTTCGATCTCCTCGCCCTGGACGGTGATCTCGTCGGGGATGTCGGCGCCGACCGTCGCACCCTCCCGTTCGATGCGCTCTAACAGTTGTTTGCGCTCGAACTCCTTCACTGACAGACCGTTCGGGACCGGGACCTTTCTCCGTTTCGCTCGCGACGATATCTTTTTCCGCTTCTTGCACGGTATGTACAGACGAGCAGCGACGCGCTCCGGAGACAGATGAACGTCACGTTCGAACCGCTTGCCGAGCGGCCAGGGATCGATGTCATCGACTGCGTCGAGCGCCAGCGCTACCAACTCCGAACAGCGGAATCGGTCTCACCACAGCCGGCCGACGCCGACTCGTTCCGGTTCCCGGTCAGTCGCGCCGTCACCTTCGAGACCGATTCACTGGTCCTCCCGACCGTCGTTCCCGTGTACGTCCGCGACGCCGACGGCGAGACGGTCGCCGAGGTCAAGCAGTTCGAACAGGCGTCGGTGCCCGCGGGTGATTACAGCATCGACCTCTGTACGCAGATCAAGACCTACGTCCGGGTCGAAGCGGCCGTCGAGGTCAGCGTCGACATGGACCAGACCCGCATCGAGTTCGACGCGCCGACGACCGTGGCGGTCGGCGCACGTTCGCGCCACGAGCGGCCGGCCGCCACGGTGACGACGACGACTGACCCGATGGATATGCTGGCCGCCATCGAGACGTTCGGTTCGGCGCTCAAGACGACCGATCCGGAGCGGTCGTACCCGACGCTTCGGGGACACCCGCCGGCGCTCGAACTCGGGGACTCACTCGATATCCCCGAGACGATCACGCGCCCGGAGACGGGGATCACCCTCGAACTCCCGCCGACGCTCTCGGCCGCCTTCGTCGCCGCACCGCTCGCGTACTACCTCGGCGCCTCTTTGGAGCCGGCGCCGACGCCGCGGTTGACGACCGACGACGGGTTCGAGTATTCCCTCTCCGGACCAGACGGATACGAACGCACGGTCGAGCAGACGCTCAAACAACTGTTCTTCTTCGACTGTGTCACCAGAACCGAAGGGTACTACGAACTCGATCTACACGAGCGCCGGGAGATCGAACCCCTCGTCGATATCGACTTCGCCACGCTGTACGACCGTCCGCTCACCGAACAGGTGGCGGCGTATCTCGACGTTCCCTACGAACTGGTCGCGGACCACGTTCCCGAGTGGCGGTTGACGACCCATATCGACCCGGTCGCGGCGAACGCCGAGCAGCTTCCGTTCGTCGTCGACGACCTCGCGATCGTCCGGACGCGCCAGGGGACCGGCCCCAGCGAACCCAGTGTGCCCGCGGAACTCGACGGGGAGTTCACCCGGGACGACGTTATCACCCGATCCACCAGCACCGGAACCGACACGGAGGCCGAGTACGTCGAACCGGGGTCGGCGGACACGCTCGAACAGGCCTGGATCGGCGATAGCATCCCTATCGGCGCGAGCAAACTGACCGCAGACGCGTTCCGCAACCGCCTCGATCGCGACGAGACGGCCGGCGATATCTCGATCACGGTCGTCCAGAACGACGCCCGGATGGACCAGGAGCGCCGCGTCGCCGACGAGGTGTACGGCAACCGCGCCGACCTTCCGTTCGACGTGACCGTCCGCGAGAACTTGACGACCGACGAACTGGCCGACGTGATGGCCACCGAGACGGACTTCTTCCACTACATCGGCCACACCGACCACGAGGGGTTCACCTGCGAGGACGGGAAACTCGACGCCGCGACCGTCGACACCGTCGGCGTCGATACGTTCCTGTTGAACGCGTGTAACTCCTATCACCAGGGGCTCACGCTCATAGAGAACGGCGCGATCGGGGGGATCGTCACCCTCAACGAGATCCTCAACGACGCCGCCATCGAGATCGGGAGTTCGACCGCCCGGCTGCTCAACAGCGGGTTCCCGCTCCGGACCGCCCTCACCGTCTCCCGTGAGGTCAGTCCGATGGGTGGGCAGTACATCGTCGTCGGTGACGGCGGAATCACGGTGACACAGGCTCCGAGCGGGACACCGAACCTACTCGATATCACTGAATGCGACGCTGGTTACGAGGCCGAGATAGTTACCTATGCTACTGACGACAGGGGACTAGGGAGCGTGTTCATGCCGTTCGTTGACGACAATCAGAAATACTTCCTAAGCTCTGGATCGATAGACACGTTCCACGTATCGCACGACGAGCTCCTACGCTTTCTGAATCTAGAAGAGGTACCTGTGCGGATAGCCGATAAACTATATTGGAGCACGTCAGCAGAACTGCGGGAGTTGTTGTAGCGTTTCATCCGGTGGACGAGCGAGAACCGCGAACCGGAGCATCGTCTCACGCCGTCTTTATGAATGCTACTACGGGCCGCTGATGGTCGCACCGTTGTTCGCGGCCACGTTCCCAGCCTGTGACAGCAACAGCAGGATGGTGAACAGTGCGCCGATCATTCGTGGGTGGTCAGCCAGGTACTCCTTCATGGTGGTATCGGACATGATACAGGAACTCTGTCAGGGGGAGGATATGTAAAAATATTTGAATAGAACGTACATATTATAGATAAGATTAACGATTAATCAACTCTGAGATACGTGCTTATTTATCAACGGGGCGGCTCCGGCGCTGAGAGTGCGTTTCAGGGCGGTCACCGACGCGTGTTGTTGCCCGGACTGTCACCGCCCCTCGCTGGGTTGCCGGGAATGATAGCGGAGCGATATATAATAGCGACCACCAGTATCGTTTTGTAACTAGCAACTCTGTACGGTAGTAGAGTCACGCATCGATGAACAGACGGCACACCTCCGAGCGCGGTGTGGTCCCGACAGGAGTTCGGGGCCAGCTCCGACGGCGAGACGCCCTGAATCAGCTGCTGGGGATGGGTCGATAATGCCGGACCGACAGACGACTGTCGACCTCTCCCGGTCCGTCCTCCGGGGAAGCTCCGCCACCGGCGACCGCTCCGTCCCGCTGATCCGTACCGAATCGTCCGACTCGCCCGATCCGACACGGACCGAGGTCCCGATTCCGCTGGCGAAGATCGACGACAGAGAGGCCACCCGCATCCTTCACGTGGACGACGATCCACAGATCGGGAACCTCGTCGAGACGTTTCTCGAACGCATCAACGATGACTTCACCGTCGTGACCGAGACCAGCGTCGTCGCCGCGCTGAACAGGCTCAGCGACGAGCAGTTCGACTGTATCGTCAGCGACTACCAGATGCCCACCACCGACGGGCTTGAGTTCCTCGAAATCGTCCGCGAGCAGTACCCCGAACTCCCCTTTATCCTCTTTACCGGGAAAGGAAGTGAGGAGATCGCAAGCGAGGCGATCGTTGCTGGTGTCACCGACTACATGCAAAAGGAGATGGGCACCGACCAGTACGAGGTGCTTGCAAACCGGGTCGAGAACGCGGTTGAGCAGTACCGAACCGAACAGCAGTTCTGGAACGCGCTGTCCTGGTACCAGCGACTCGTCGAGCAGGAGCTTGCCGGGGTCTGTATCATACAGAACCGGGAGTTCGTCTACGTCAACGAGAAACTCGCGGAGACGTTCGGCTACACGCAGGACGAACTCATCGGCGCCAGTCCCGAGCGGCTGACGACCGCGGAGGACCGCGAACGCTTCCTTGATGCCGTTCGTGGCGCCGAGGACGACGATCCGCAGTCGTTCGACACCGAGTTCACGGGTGTCCGCGAGGGCGGGGAGACAGTGACCGCCGAGGTCTCAGGCGGCTCGATCGAGTACGACGGCGAACCGGCCTGGATCGGCGTCCTCCGGGCCGTCGAAGACTGACCTCAGGTCAGATCGACGAACACCTTGATCGCCTCCCGCTCGTCCATCGCGCGGTATCCCTCGGGAACACCTTCGAGATCGACGGTCTTCGTAAACACCGGTGAGGGATCGAGCGTCCCCTGGAGGACGTCCTCCAGCAGGTCGTCGACGTAGGCGCGAACCGGGGCGATACCGCCGGCGAGCGTGACGTTCTTTCCGAACAGCGAATCGACGAGGTCGCCGTCCTCGACCCCGTTGGGGACGCCGACGTAGCCGACGGTCCCGCCCGGCCGGGCGATGTCGATCGCGGTCTCCATGGCCGCGCCCATGCCGACACACTCTATGGCGTGGTCGACGCCGCCGGCGGTGAGCGCCCGTAGTTCCTCGACGGCAGCCTCGCCCCGAGCGGAGATGGTGTCCGTCGCGCCGAAGGATTCCGCGATCTCCAGGCGGTCCTCGTGGTGGCCCAGCGCGACGATGCGGTTCGCTCCCAGTCGTCTGGCTGCCAGCACGGCACAGAGCCCGACCGCGCCGTCGCCGACGACCGCACACGTGCTGCCGGCCTCGACGCCGGCGCTGACCGCCGCGTGGTGGCCGGTACACATCACGTCCGTCAGCGGGAGGACCGACTTCAGCACGTCCTGGTCGTCGGCGTACCGGTCGGGGACCCGGACGAGCGTCCCGTTGGCCTGTGGAACACGGATCTGTTCGCCCTGTGCGCCGTCGGTCGTACTCCCCCAGAACCCGCCGTTCTTACAGGAGGTGTGTAGCCCCTTCCGGCAGTACTCACAGGAGCCACAGCTGATCGAGAAGGGGGCGAACACTCGGTCGCCGGGCTGGACGTGGCGGACCTCCTCGCCGACTTCTTCGACGATTCCCATGGGCTCGTGACCCACGCGAGAGCCCTCCTCGCGGTCGCTTTCGCCGCGGTAGAACCACAGGTCCGAGCCACACACTGCCGTGTGTGTCACCCGGACGACGGCGTCGGTCGGCGATTCGATGGTCGGGTCCGGCACCTCGTCGATGCTGATCTCTCCCGGGCCGTGATAGCGGGCAGCGCGCATGCCAGTCGTTGGGAACCGCCCCACAAAAGCCCGACGGCGACCTGCCGGTCAGGGTCCGGAGACGCACAGTCACAATTCATTTGCCCCGTCCGCACGTACCCCCGGTAATGTCGGAGTGCGACGCCTGTGGCAAGTCAGAGAGTATGCCCTATCAGTGTGGGCACTGTGGCGGGACCTACTGTTCGGAGCACCGGCTCCCCGAGGCCCACGACTGCCCCGGCCTGGAGAACTGGAACGATCCGCAGGCGGTCTTCGAGAGCGGGTTCGACGACAGCGTGAACAACCCCGGCCGCCAGCAATCGGCCGGTCTCGCCGACAGGCTCGGGATCGATACCGGCCCCGGCGGCGTGTTCGGCTACTTCCGCGGGAACATGACCTACGTGTTCCTCGCGGCGATGGCGATCACGTTCGTCCTCGAACACATCGTCGGGCGGCTCGTCCTGGGCATCTCGAACCCCCTCTTCTACTCCCGGTCGGAGCTGTGGCAGTCGATCTTCGTCCTCCACCCGGACAACCCTGCATACGTCTGGACGTGGGTAACGTCGATCTTCTCGCACGACCCCTCGGGCTTCTTCCACATCCTCGGGAACGGTATCATCATCTACTTCTTCGGCCGCATCGTCGAGCGACAGCTCGGGTCGAAACGGTTCACGGTCTTCTTCCTCGCTTCCGGCGCGCTCGCGGGACTGGGACAGGTCGGGCTCCAGTATATCCAGTCCGGTGGGGGCTACGGCGTCCTCGGGGCAAGCGGCGCTGCACTGGCGATTCTCGCCTTCCTCACCGTCTTGAACCCCGACCTACGTGTCCTGCTGTATTTCCTGATCCCGGTCCCGATCTGGGCGATTACGGGCTTCTATCTGTTGCTCAGTGTCCTGGGAACGTTCGCACCGGGGACCGGCGGGTTACTCGGCGGGAACATCGCACACGCCGCTCACCTCATCGGCCTCGGGATCGGGCTCTGGTACGGGAACCGGATCAAGGGCCAGACGAGCGTCCCACAGCAACTCCAGGTGGGCCGTGGCGGCGGCCCGGGCGGTCCAGGTGGTCCCGGCGGGCCTGGACGCCGGCGGCCGTGACGATGCGGGTCGTCCGTCCCGGGTTCGTTCCGGACCCGTCGCTGTCCCGCGAAGCGATGGAGACGCTCCAGCGCGAGATAGCCGAGACGGCCGTCTTCGAGGACGATCTGTCGGTCGATCCCGAGACCGCGTCCAGCGACAGCGAGCAGACGACACTCTCGGGTGAGGCGGCGAGCGCACCGCTGGTGGCCGGCGTCGATCAGGCGTTCGTCGACGACCGGGCTGTCTCGGCGGTGGTCGTCACGCAGGGCGGTGCGGTCGTCGAACGGGCTCACGCCGTCGAGCGAACCGAGATCCCCTACATTCCTGGCTTGCTCTCGTTCCGGGAGGGCGGTGCGATCCTCGCAGCACTGGAACGACTCGAACACGACCCCGACGTCCTGCTGGTCGACGGCAGCGGTCGGATCCACTTCCGGGAGGCGGGGCTGGCGACACACGTCGGCGTCACCGTCGACGTGCCGACGGTCGGCGTCGCCAAGAACCTCCTCTGTGGCGCGCCCGAGCGACCGCTCGACGGCGGCTTTCCCGAGGGAACCCGCGTCCCGATCCACGCCGACGACGCGATCGAAACGGCGACAGCAGGGACCCACGTCGGCGACGCCGTCCAGACGCGACAGTACGACTCGCCGAACCGCCACGTCAACCCGCTGATCGTCAGTCCCGGCCACCGCGTGAGCGCCGAGACGGCGACGGATCTGGTGCTCGCGACGGCAGCGGGGTACAAACTCCCGGAGCCGACTCGGCTGGCCGACCGGGCGGCCGACGAGGCGAAAACCGAGGTCCCGTGACCGACGGCGACCGGGTGTGCTTAACTGCCCGCGGCGTGTCCCCTCGGACAGACAATGGCGAAGACGGTGCTGATCACGGGTGCGTCCGCGGCAGTGGGGTCGGCGACAGCCGAGGCGTTCCTGGCCGACGACTGGACAGTGTGGGCGACTGCCCCCGACGAGGAGGCGATCGCCGACCTGGCCGAACAGGGCTGTACCACGGCGGAACTAGACGTGACGAACGCCCGCGAGTGCGAACGGGTCGTCGAGGACCTGATCGAGGAGACCGGCCGACTGGACTGTCTGGTCAACGCGGCTTCGATCTCCCGGTTCGGCGCTGTCGAGGATATCTCGACCGAACAACTCCACGAGCAGTTCGACGTCGCCGTCTACGGACCACACAGACTGATTCGGGAAGCGTTGCCCCACATGCGGGCTCGCGAGAACGGGACCGTCGTCAACGTCTCCAGCATCACGGGCCGGCTCTCGACGCCCGGTCGCGGTGCCGACGCCGCGGCGAAGTCCGCGCTCGAAGGGGTGAGCGACGCACTGCGCGTCGAGGCGGACTCGTTCGGCGTCGACGTCGTCGTGGTCGAACCCGGGCCGATCCGGGACGGCGAGGAACCGGCCGAAGCGGAACCCGAGAGCGCGAGCGGCGCCTACGACTGGCTCTACCGGGCACGCGAGGACTCCCGACTGACCGGCGTCCAGGACGCGTTGGGCGTCACTCCCGGAACCGTCGCGCTCGCCGTCCGGGACGCGGCCAACAACAGCGACCCGGAACCGCGCTACCCCGTCGGCGAGGGTGCGAAACTCCTTTTGTTCGCCGAGTACGTCCCCGAGCGGTGGCGCGACACCGCTTTCGGTCTGCTCCGGCAGTTGATGGGTTAGTCCAGACAGGCCCCGACGACGTTCAACAGGCGTTCGCCGCGGACCTCCTCGGCGAACAGCGGGATCCGACGGACGTCGTGGCCCTGGAACAGTTCCTGTGACCGGGCGAGGGCGCGCTGTTGGACCTCCCAGCGGCGCGCACAGAACGAACACTCCGCGTGGTTCGGCCCGGGGATGTCGACCGCTTCGCCGAGCACCTCGCTTGGGTCCTGCATCACGCGGTTGACCACGACAGTGCTGACGGGGACGCCGTACTCACCGAGCCGACCGAGCAACCGTTCGGACTCGACGACCGAGAGTTCTTCGGGAACCATCACGATGCGGAAGTCCGTCCGTGTCGGGTCACGGAGGATGCTCCGCAAGTGTTCGATCCGGTCGCTCAGTTCCCGGAGGTCCTCGATCCCCTGCTCGGCGTCGACCTCCTCGTCGTCGCCGAACATCCCGGTGAGGTTCCCGAGCATGCCCGAGAACCGCTCGCGCATCTGGAGGATCTTCCCGACCATCGAGTCCATCGTCTCGGGGAGTTCGAGCAGTCGGAGCGTGTGGCCGGTCGGTGCGGTGTCGATGACCACCCGATCGAAGCGGTCGTCGTCGACGTAATCGAGCAGCAGTCGCATCGCCGCAGCCTCGTCGGCTCCGGGCATCGATCCGCCGAGTAGGCCGCCCTCGTCGCCGAGCACGTCTTCGCCCGCTCCGGCCTCACCGCCCATCTGGCCGGCACCACCCATCGGCCCGTCGCCGCCAAGCATCTGGCCGAGGCCACCCAGCGCGTCGTCGTCCATCCCGAGTGGCCCCTCGCCGACGGCCGCTTCGGGGTCGATCTCGGCGGCGTACAGCGGGATCTCCTCGCGGATGCGGGTCGGCGTCGCCGGGATATCTGTCTCTAACGTATCAGAGAGGGAGTGTGCGGGGTCCGTCGAGACGACGAGTGTCGCGGTGTCGTCCCGGGCAGACGCCAGTGCCGTGGCCGCCGCACAGGTCGTCTTCCCGACGCCGCCCTTGCCGCCGTAGAGGACGTACTCGGCGGCGTCGACGCCGGTCGGCGCGTCGATACGATCGACAGCTTCGACATCGAGTTCGTGGTCCATGCGCGAGGTAGGCACTGCTGGCCTTGAGTATGTCCCGAAAACAGACCGCGTTATTGCCTGGAGGAGCGGGCTTCGCGGACTTCGGCACCGTCCCGGAGTTTGTCCTCGCAGTTGGGGCAGACGCGTGGCCCGTGAGCCTCGGTTGCCTCGGGTGTGAACACCCGTACGTACTGCTCCGTCACGAATTCACCGCAATTCTGACACTCGGGCATCTCATGAAAGGCTTTCCTCAAAGAATATATGTTTTCTGTTGCCCGCGACATACTCCGATTCAGCGACAACTGTCGAATCCAGCGGCTCACGTCCGGTCACGCCAGAACGTGTCGAGTTGGTCCGCGAGGAACTCCGGGGTCATCCGCGTGAACTCCTCGCGCTCGCCGGCGGGCAGATACGGAAACACGGAGTGTCGTGCGTCGGGGGTGTAGCGTCGGCCGACGAACGCCCGGACGCCCACCTCTTCGGTCCCCCGGATCACCCGCCCGATGGCCTGTCGAGCGCGACGAACCGCGGGGACGGTCAGCGCGTACTCGAAGGCGTTGTCCTCGCCGAAAGCGTCGCCGTAGGCCCGCTGGACCGCCCGGACGCGGGGAGAGCCGATATTCACGAGCGGGACGCCGACGACCGCACAGGTCGACAGTTTCTCGCCGTCGTAGTCGACCCCCTCGGTCAGCGTCCCGCGAGTGGAGGTAACCAGGACCTTCCCCGCACCGCGGAAGAACCGTTGTTTTCGGTCTTCCGTTGCTTCGTTGCTGGAGGCTTCGTCGACCAGGACGGCCTTGTCGACGGTCTCCCGAAGGTAGGCCCCGGCCCACGCCGCTTCTCGGTAGTTCGGCATCGCGATCATGACGTTGCCCGGCGAGCGCGCCAGTGCCCGCAGAGCCTGGGCGTACTCGTCGCGGGTCCGGTTCCACTCCTCGCCGAGCGGTTCCATCGCTTCGGGGTCCCCGCGGTTGCGAGCCGTGAAGGGCCGCGCGTCGACGAGATACGACGCCCGGTTCTCCCGCGGGAACGGCAGGTCGTAGGTCGTCGACCGGACCGGGCGCGCGTCCTCGTCATCGCCGTCGGCCGCTGCCAGCGCGTCCAGTCCCGAGACCCGCGTGAACACGTCAAGCGGTTCCAACGTCGCGCTCATCAGGACACCGCCGCCTAGATCGTCGAAGACGTCCCGCAGCGCCGTCGCCGGCATGCAGTTGTAACAGAGCAGTCCCGGCGTGTAGACGGCCTCGTAGTCGGCGTCCGTCTGTCGGGTGTCGGCGGGGGAGTGTTCGAGTTCGATCTCCCGGAGGAACGTCGAGTGGTCCCGTTCCCACCACTGGCCGGCCAGCGCACCGACGGCGGCACAGACCGGCTGGCGCGTCAGTCCCAACTGGTCGATGACGTCCTCGACGGCCGCGCCGACCTGGGCAAGCGTCCGCCAGACGCCGCCGTCGTAGCCCTTCCGTTCGGCCCACTCGGTCAGTTCGTCCCGTTCGACGGCCTCGGGGTCCCGGAGGGGAATCTCCCGGTCCCGGTCGGGGAGCGTCGCCGGGTCGGCCCGCCACCCCTCGTGTTCGGCGTCGAGGAACGACTCGATCCGGTCGTCGAGCCACCGCAGGAGGTCGTCGTAGAATTTCCGGGCCTGGTCGACCGCGTCCAGAGGGACCTCCCGTGCCGAGAGAACGTCCCTGACCTGCCGTTTGTGGTCGGCGCTCTGCTGGGCGCGCTGGACCAGTAGATCGCAGTCGTTGCGGGCCTGTTTGATCGTCTGCTTGCCCAGCCGGTCCGACAGCAGGTCCCGAACCCGTTCTTCGAGGCGGTGGGCTTCGTCGACGACGACGAACGTCGAGTCGTCGAGCACGCCAGACAGCAGGGGCCGGGAACCGGGATCGAACAGGTGGTTGTAGTTCCCGACGACCACGTCGGCCTGATCCAGCATCACACTCATCACCCGGTGGGGGCAGGTGCCCCGCTCGACGGCCGCCGGCAGGTAGTCCTCGATAGTGACGACGTTCTCCGGCCCGGCCGAGAAGTCGACGGGCGACCCTTTGTTCCGGGCGTACCAGTCGGCCTCGAACGGACAGTACAGCGGCGGATCGTCGCCTTCGGCCATCGATTCGGGGGCGCTGGGCTGGCTTGGCCGGTACGGGGAAGCGGCCCCCGCAGTCGCCAGCGTGTCCTCCCCGAGGCGCGTCTGCGTGGCGGCGTCCGGGCGGGCCGCAGCGGCGAGGTCCTGTCCTTTCCTGGGGTCCCACCACTGGTCCTCGTCGTCGATCTCGGCGTCGATCGCGGTCTCGGCGACGGCGGTCCCGTCGCTGCGGCCGTCGTCCTCGACGAGGCGAGCGGTCGCTTCCCGCAGGTCCTCACAGCGCTCGTGTGTGCCCGCGTCATCGGGGAACTTCCCCTCGCGGCCGTACGGACAGAGGTCGCGCTTGCCGACCAGCGCGATGCCGTCCAGGGGGTCCTCGATACCGGCGTTGAGCGTCCGCAGGTCGTCGACGAACTGCTGGAGCTGTTGCTTGACGGGTGTCACAACCAGTATCCGGTCGTACAGCTCCGTCTCGCGGACGAGGTGGGCGCCGGCGGTCAGGGCCGCCATCGTCTTTCCGGTGCCACAGGGACCCTCCATGGCGAGAAAGCCCCGGGACTTCCCGGCCTCGATAGCGCGTTCGACGGCGTCTGCCTGGTTTTCGTACGGCTCCGCGAAGCCGAAGTACTCGCGCCAGGACTGGTCGCCGGTCGAGGCCGTCTCTCGCATCGGAACGGGGTTGGGCGTCCCGGTATTTGAACCGCCGGGTTCGGTCCCGTCAGTCGTCGCTCTCGGCCGGGCGCGGGTCGCCTCCCGACTGCTGGTCCTCCAGCAGTTCCGCCCGGTGTTCGTCCAGCCTGGGAGCGCGACCACGCGGTTCGGGCATCGTCTCGGTCATCTTGATCGGGCTGCCCGCGACAGTCATCTCCGCGTCGACACCGGGCTGGGAGACGTCTGCGAGCATGTCGCGGGCGTGGACGTGGGGGTCTTCGAAGATATCCGCGGTCGTCTGGATCGGTGCAGCCGGGACACGACCGTCGAGCAGGTCGACGACGGCGTCGGTCTCGTGCTGGCGGGTCCAGTCGGCGATTTCTCCCCGCAGGTGGTCACGGTTCGCGAGCCGCGACGCCGCGTCGGGGTAGTCGGCAGCCAACTCCGGCCGCTCCATCGCCTCACAGAGGGTCTGCCAGTGACCGTCGGAGAACGCCGCGACGACGGCGTACCCGTCCGCGGTCTCGAAGGCGTCGTAGGGGAACAGTGTCGGGTGGGAGTTGCCCCGCCGTGTGGGGGAGTCCCCGTCACAGGAGTACTGATACACCGTCCGCTCACAGAGCGAGATCATCGCGTCGTACATCGCGGTGTCGACGTACTGGCCCTCGCCGGTCCGCTCGCGGTGGTGGACAGCCGCGAGGATGCCCACGGCGTTGAGCGCGGCGGTGAAGAGGTCGCCCACGCCCGGCCCGACCTTCGTCGGCGGGCCGTCCTCTTGGCCGGTGATCTCCATGACGCCGCCGAGCGCCTGGGCGATGAGGTCGAAGGAGGGCTGCCCCTGTCGTTCGGTCTCGCCCGTGCGCGGATCACCGAACCCCGGATCGAGGAGTAGATCAACTGTGGGTTGTGCTCCCGCAGCGTCTCGTAGCCACAGTCGAACTGCTCCATCGTCCCCATTTTGAAGTTCTCGACGACCACGTCGGCCCGTTCGACCAGCGAGCGGAACGCGTCGCGGTCCTCGTCGGTCCGCAGATCCAACTCCAGCGAGCGCTTGCCGCGGTTGACACTCTGGAAGTAGCCGCCGTAGGCTTCCGACTCTGGATCTTCGGCGTAGGGCGGGTTCGACCGGATGAGGTCCCCCCCGGGGCGCTCGATTTTTACCACGTCTGCGCCCATATCCGCGAGCAACATCGTACAGTACGGTCCGGCCAGGACCTGGGTCAGGTCGAGCACCCGAAGGTCGGCAAGCGCACCCATAGCGGAGCGAGGAGAGTACTCCTGATAAATCTTGGTGATAAATCATTATAGATTGTATAAGGTGGTTTTATCATTATAAACCATTAACTTTATCTCTCCCCCTCCACCACCACAGGGTACATGCCCCGGACCGTCATCCTCGGCGTGATCGGCTCCGACGCACACGTCGTCGGTATCACGATTCTTGAGCAGGCGCTCTCGGCCGCTGGCTTCGAGGTCGTCAACCTCGGCGTCCAGACCGCACAGGCCGACTTCGTCGCCGCCGCCAAATCCCACGACGCCGAGGCTGTACTGGTCTCCTCACTGTACGGGCACGCCCGGCAGGACTGCGAGGGGTTCCACGACCGCCTCGAAGCGGCCGGACTCGACGTCTGGACGTACGTCGGCGGCAACCTCGCGGTCGGTCAGGACGAGTTCGAGGAGACCCGCCGAACGTTCCGCGGGATGGGTTTCGACCGGGTCTTCGACGCCGAGACCGACCCGGAGGAGGCCATCGCGGCGCTCCGCCAAGACCTGGAGCTGACGACGGCAGAGACAGACCGTGTCAGCGTCGAGGGCTGAGCGATGCCCACAGACAGCCGGCTCGCCGCCGACGAGCTACAGCGCATCGCATCGGAGTTGCGGGACAACTGGCACACCGGCCGGGAAGTCGACTTCGAGGAGGCCGTCGCCTTCCACGAGTCGCTACCCGCCGGCAAGCAGTTCGCCCCCGTTCTCGAATCCGCGGATCGGCCGCTGCTCCAGCCACGCGCCGGCGTCCCCTGCCTCGAAGATCAGATCTCGCTCCTGGAGTACCTCCAGGAGGATGGCGGCGCGGACCTCCTGCCGACGACGATCGACTCGTACACGCGGGACAACGAGTACGAGAAAGCGGAAGAGGGACTCGCGGCCTCCCGAAACGGCGAGGCCGACGAACTAAACGGCTTCCCGGCAGTGAACCACGGGGTCGAGGACTGCCGGCGGCTCGTCCGGGCCCTTGACGCCCCCATCGAGGTGCGCCACGGGACGCCCGACGCCCGCCTGCTGGCGATGGTCACGCTCGCCGGCGGGTTCCAGAGCTTCGAGGGTGGCCCGATCTCCTACAACATTCCCTACACGAAGCGCCACGACCTGGCGACGACGATCGAACACTGGCAGTTCGTCGACCGACTCTGTGGGGCCTACACCGAGCGCGGCGTCACGATCAACCGCGAGCCGTTCGGCCCGCTGACCGGGACCCTGGTCCCGCCCTGTATCGCTATCGCGGTCATGCTGATAGAGGGGAAACTCGCGGCCACGCAGGGTGTTCGCTCGCTGACGCTGGGCTACGGCCAGGTCGGGAACCTCGTCCAGGACGTGGCCGCGCTGCGAGCGTTGCGCTCGCTGGGCGAGGAGTATCTCCCCGACGCCGTGACGGTCACGACTGTCTTCCACGAGTGGATGGGCGGGTTCCCGCCCGACGAGGCCCGCGCCAGCGGCGTCATCGGCCTCGGCGGCGCGACGGCCGCCGTCGCACAACCGGACAAGGTCATCACGAAGTCTCCTCAGGAGTTCCAGGGAGTGCCGACGAAGGAGGCCAACGCGGCCGGCCTCCGCACGACACGACAACTCATCGACATGCTCATCGAACAGGACATCGACCTGGGTGGTATCGACGACGAACAGCGGCTCATCGAGCGGGCGACCCGCGACCTGATGGACGCCGTCATCGACGCCGGCGACGGCGACGTGGCACAGGGCGTCGTCAGAGCCTTCGACTCGGGTGCGCTGGACGTGCCCTTCGCCCCGAGTGACGCGGCGGCGGGCGCGGTCCTGCCGGCGCGTGACGACGACGGCCGGGTCCGGATCTTCGAGTTCGGCGACCTGGCGCTGTCGGCCGAGATCAGGGAGCTACACGCCGCTCGGCTGGGCGAACGCGCCGAGACGGAGGGGAGAGACCAGTCGTTCCGGATGGTCGCCGACGACGTCGACGCCATCAGCGACGGCCGGCTGATCGGGCGGCCCCAGGGGGGTGCCGGCGATGCGGATTGATACCGTCCGCGCGGTCCCCGGGCTCTCCGGGTTCTTCTTCGACGACCAGCGCGCGATCAAGCAAGGTGCGACCCGGGAGGGGTTCGACTACGACGGCCAGCCCGCGACGGCGGGCTTCGACCGCATCCGGGAGGCCGGCGAGTCGCTCATCGTCGAACTCGAACTGGCCGACGGCACGGTCGTCACCGGCGACTGCGCCGCGGTACAGTACTCCGGGGCCGGTGGACGCGACCCGCTCTTCCGGGCCAGCGAGTACCGTCCCGTGGTCGAGGAGAAAGTCGCCGACGAACTGCGAGGGCGGGACGCGACGATGTTCCGCCAGAACGCGACCGTCGTCGAGGATCTCGATCCCGCTCGCTCGGACGGCGACCGCCTCCACACCGCGGTCCGGTACGGCGTCTCCCAGGCGCTCCTGAACGCGGCGGCACGGGCGACCGGACAGACGCCCGCCGGCGTGGTCTCGGCCGCTTACCGGTCCGAAATGGCCGGATCGCCCGTCCCGGTGTTCGGACAGTCCGGCGACGAACGGCGGATCAACGCAGAGAAGATGCTAATAAAGGGTGTCCCCGTTCTCCCGCACGGCCTGTTCAACAGCGTCGAGAAGGTCGGGGCCGACGGGGAGGGGCTCAGGGAGTACGTCGCCTGGCTCCGCGAGCGGACCGACGAACTGGGGCCGGCGACGTACTCGCCACGCTTTCACCTCGACGTCTACGGCATCCTCGGTGAGGTGTTCGAACCGCCGTACGACCGGGACGAGGTCGTCGACTACTTCCGGTCGCTGGCCGAGGCGGCGGGGCCGTACCCGCTCCAGGTCGAGGGACCGATGGACGCCGGCGACCGCGCCGACCAGATCCGTCGGATGGCCCAACTCCGGGACGGGCTGGCCGACGCGGGCGTCGACGTCGACATCGTCGCCGACGAGTGGTGCAACACCTTCGACGACGTGCGGGCGTTCGTCGACGCGGGCGCGGCCGACGTGGTCCAGATCAAGACGCCGGACCTGGGCGGCATCCACCGCTCGGCCGAGGCCGTGCTGTACTGTGACGGGACCGACACTCGGGCGTATCTGGGCGGGACTTGCAACGAGACGGCCACCTCCGCACGTGCCTGTGCGAACGTCGCGCTGGCGACCGATGCGGCCCAAGTGCTCGCGAAGCCCGGTATGGGGTTCGACGAGGGGTTCATGATCGTGACGAACGAGATGCGCCGGACGCTGGCCCGGACAGGCGGAGAGACCACAGACAGCGAACACGCTGACGGACCATACGACGGGACCCGCCCGACGGCCTCTGACGGGGGGACCCGCCGATGACCGACTGGACTGACCCCGACGCTGTCGATCTCTCGGACGAGGAGACGTTCGAGACGCTCTTGGACCGCGCCGAGACACGCGAGAAGGGCCACTACTTCGAGTTCTTCGAGCCCGGCGACGAACTGACCCACGACCCCGGGCTCGTCCTCTCGAAGGCGGGCAGCGAGGACTGGATGGGACAGACGCTCAACCACGACCCGGCCTACTGGCGGCCCGACCGCGCCCGCGACCGGGGGTTCGAGGCGGTCCCGGTCCACCCGGACTATCTCCTGGCCTGCGTGATGGGAGCGACCGTCGAGGACCTCTCGGAGAAGGGCGGCTACTTCCTGGGCCGCGACGACGTGACGATCCACCGGAGCCCGACACCCGGGACAGAACTGGCAGTTTCCTCCACGGTGGTCGAGACGACCCCGTCGTCGTCGCGGCCCGAGTACGGGATCGTCACCTGGGAGACGGTGGGACGGAACCGCGAGACCGGCGACCGATTGGTCAGTTACGAACGAACCAACATGATCCCGCGGCGCGAACCGACCGCCACCGACGGGAGCGGGACCGTCACGGACTCCGGTGACGGCGAGGACGAGAGCACCGCGGGTCCAGCCGTTCCAGACACGCTTGTCACCCCCGAGGGGGGTCACTTCGAGGAGTTCCGGGCCGCGCTCAACCGGGCCGACGAGACCGACGCCGCCGTCGCGTACGCCCACGAACGCGGTCGAACGATGGACGATGGGCTGGTCTCTGGGCTCCCGCTCTCGACGCTCAACACTGCCCGCCAGCACCACAACCGCGACGTGATGACCGACTCGCCGTCGGGGGACATCGTCGCCTACGGCGACGTTACCCGATCCATCGCGCTGGCACACGCCCGGTCGGACGAAGCGACCTACCGCGAGTGGCGCTACGACGCCGAGCGGTTCCACGACTTCGTCACGCTGGGTGATACGATCTACGGGTTCACTCGGGTCCTCGACTGTGACGCCGACGCCGGCCCCGAGCGGGCCGGCGCTGTCACCTTCGAACACGTCGCGTACAACCAGCACCGCACCCCGGTCTACTCCGGCCGGCGAACCGCACTGCTTCAGCGATCCCACCGATGACAGCCACACGACTCTGCCGAACGTTCCAGACCGCACCCGCTGCCGTCCCCCGCGACGACAGCGCGAAGTTCCTCACTTCCGGCCTCACCAGCGACGGGTTCCAGACGCCGGACTGGCTCGTCCCCGACATCGAGGACGGGACCGCCCCGTCGATGAAGGCCGAGGCCGTCGACAACGTGGTCGAACAGCTCCCCGAGTACGCCCCCGACTTCGCCGGGCACGTCCTCCCCGCGTCGAGTGGGCCTACGACGACCAGCGGTTCCGCGACCGGGGCCGGGAGCAGGTCCGCCGACTGGCCGCCGAAGTCGGCGACCACCTCGACGGGTTCGTCGTCCCGAAAGTGGGACGGATCGACGACGTGCGCGACGCTGCCGGCGTCCTGGCAGCGGCCGAACGCGACGCAGGCCTGGACGACGGCGCGCTCGATATGGCGATCATCTTCGAGACCGCGACGGCCCGTTCTGACCTTCGAGAGATCTGCCAGTTCGCGGCCGACTCGCGGCTGGAGGCCCTGATATTCGGGCCGGTCGACTACACCGCCGAACTGGGCGGGCGGGCGCTGGACGGCGACCGCCCGCGCTGGGACGGCCTGTTGGAGGTGCTCTCGAACGAGACCAGCGCCGCCGGCGTCGCTGCCATCGGCGGCCCGTTCGACCAGTTGTTCCACGAGCGGGCCGGCGTCACCTACTACAACGCCGAGGGGTACGCCGACCAGGTCGAACACGAGGCGACGATCGGCATCGACGGCTCGTGGTCGCTGCATCCGAAACAGACCGCCCAGGCCAACCGCATCCACATGCCACGGAGCGACGAACTGACGGAGGCGCTACGGAAGGTCGAGGCGTTCAACGAGGCGAAACGCGAGGGGACCGGAGCCGTCGTCGTCGACGGACAGATGGTCGACGAGGCGACCTACAGGAACTTCGCCAACACCGTCCAGACGGTTCGGGCGGTCGACGAGACCCATCCCGAACAGACTGCCGAGTACTACGAGGAACGCCTGCTCGACCGGGCGCTGTCGGTCGAACTCCGGTTCAACTGACCGGGACCACTCTCAAGCCCGTCCGGGTCCGAGAGGGTGGTATGAACGCTATCGAGGTCGACGGGCTGACCAGACGCTACGGGGACCTCGTCGCCGTCGACGAGGTCTCCCTGACCGTCTCCGGGGGCGAAATTCTCGGGTTGCTCGGACCCAACGGAGCCGGGAAGTCGACGCTCGTCAACACGCTCTGTACGCTCCTCCGGCCCAGCGAGGGCAGCGCCCGCGTGGCCGGCTACGACGTGGTGGCCGACCCCGACGCCGTCCGCTCGAACATCGGCGTCGTCTTCCAGGAACCGGCCCTGGACGAGGAGCTGACCGGCGTCGAGAACCTGCGTTTTCACGCTCGGCTGTACGGCGTCAGCGGCGAGCACCGCCGCCAGCGTGTCCGGACGGTCCTTGGCCTCGTCGATCTCGCGGACGACGCCGACAAGCGCGTCGGCGAGTACTCCGGGGGGATGGCTCGCCGACTGGAACTCGCCCGTGGACTCCTCCACGAACCTGCCGTCCTCTTTCTGGACGAACCCACGGTGGGCCTGGACGCCGGCACCCGAAAGACCGTCCGTGAGTACGTCGCTCGGCTCAACCGCGAGGCCGGCGTTACCGTGGTTCTGACGACACACTACATGGAGGAGGCGGACGCCCTCTGTGATCGAGTTGCGATCGTCGACGACGGGCGTATCGTCGCACTGGACACGCCCGCGTCGCTCAAAGCCGACCTCGGTGGCGACGTGGTCAGACTGGGAACTGACCGGCCCGACGCGGTCGCCGAAGCGGTCCGGGGAACGCCGTGGGTCCGGTCGCTGACCGGCCGCGACGACGGCCTCGACGTCGGTGTCGACGACGGGCCGAGCCGCGTCGCGGCACTGGTCACCGCTGCCAGCGGGGTCACCGACGTGACGACGGTCTCGGTGGATCGACCGACGCTGGAACGGGTCTTTCTGTCGCTGACCGGGCGGACGGTCACGGAGGCAGAGGCGGCGGACGGGCAGCAAGCGGCGACGGAATCCGGGGGCGACGACAGTGACTGAAGACAGCTGGCTCCGCCGTGAGGCTGTCGCCGTCTACGGCCTCTGGCGGCGGGATCTCGTTCGCTTCTGGCGAGCGAAGAGCCGCGTCGTCGGCCTGTTGCTCGGCCCGTTTTTCATCCTCGTGTTCTTCGGCTTCGGTTTCCGTGACGTACAGTTCGGCTCCGTCCCGGCCGGCGTGAGTTACCTCGACTACCTCGTCCCGGGTATTCTCGGGTTCACGATGCTGTTCTCGGCCTCTTTCACCGGCCTGGCCGTCCTCTCGGACCGGGAGGTCGGCTTCCTCAAGGAGATCCTGGTCGCGCCCGTCAGTCGGACCGGGATCGTCGTCGGGCGTATCGCCGGGGGCGCGACGACGACACTGTTGCAGTCGCTGCTCATCCTCGTGTTGGCGATTCCCCTGGGGTTTCGGCCGGTCTCGGCAGTCGGCGTCGCCGTCGCCGTCGGGTTCCTCGTGTTGATCGCCGCGACGTTCATCGGTCTGGGGCTTGCGATCGCTTCACAGTTCAAAGACACCCAGGGATACAATCTCATCGTCAACTTCGCGCTGTTCCCGCTTGCATTCCTCTCGGGGGCGTTCTACCCGCTCGGGAACCTCCCGGCACCGTTGCGTGTCGTCGGCTACCTCAACCCGCTGACCTACGGTGTCGACGGGCTTCGGGGGGCGCTGGTCGGTGTCTCACAGCGATCCCTGTCGCTGGACTTCGCGGCGATGCTCGTCGCCAGCGTGATGATGGTCGCCCTGGGGGCGGCGCTGTTCCGCCGCGTCGAGGCGGTCTGATCGCCGGGAGCCTGGACTGCTCTCGACTGCTGCATCTCGCTGTCGAGTGGCGTCGCCCCGATCGCGGTGCAGAGGGTGGGAACTCCTCGGGGCGATCCAGACCCCGTCGTCGACGCGTCGGCCGCTCGAAGCGGGACGACGGCGGTCCGTCGCGCTCCACGGACACTGACCGATAAAGAGTTTTGTCCCGGGGTTCCGAACGGCCATCTATGACCGACTACACCGTCGAGTTCGTGGGGACAGGCGAGGAGCTCACCGTCTCAGACAAGGAGACGATCCTCTCGCGCTGTCTCGAAGAGGGTATCGCACAGGAGTACTCCTGTCGGGTCGGAATGTGCCTGGCCTGTTCAGCCGAGATTCTCGAAGGTGAGGTCGTCCAGCCGGCCGCACGCGGACTGACAGAGCAGGAACGGGAGTCGTACGCGCTCACGTGTATGGCCCGCCCGGCTTCCGATCTCGTGCTGGATCGTGGCGAGTATCCGCCGAGCATCGATCAGGCCGGTGTGGCGGATGATACCGATACTGTGGCCGCCGACGATTAACTGACTGAACGTCGCGTTTCTCCCCTTCAAGTCACGTACGTAGCAACTCTTCGGCGGTCGATCGACGTGTCCGTTCGGTTCTTGCCTGTTCGTGTCGGTCGAGTTGCGAAGGACAGATGATATAAGCGAGTGTCTCGTATATCATGCTGACTGTAGCGTCAGCGGACGGCCGTCGACCACCCACACACGTTCCCAACTATGACCAGCCGCGTATACAGACTTCATTCGACACTCGAACTGCCACTCGAAGACGCCTACGATTTCTTTGAGGATCCAGACCTGCCACCTGGCGTCGCTGACGTCGACATCACCCGACGGAACAACACTCTCATCGTCAGTGCCGTCGCGGACGACGACAGCATGAGCAAGTACACGCCGACTGCACAGCTCAAAGCCAGCGTCACCGAAAACCGTGTCTACGAGGAAGACCCCGACGAGATGGGGCCGCCCGGCGCGGCAAGCACCGGAAGTACCGGCGGTGGGCCACAGTGGGGAGCTCTCGAAGAGGAAGAGGAAGAGATCGAATCGGAACTCGTCGAGTACGCCTGCTTCAAGGGGGATCGCGAGACGGTGCTCCAGAACACCGCGCTCCAGTACGAGATGTTCGAGGTCCTCTGTGAGGTCGCCAAGATCGCCGAGAAAGGGACGTTGACAGCGATCGCCGCCGTCGACGAGGAACTGGAAGCGGTACGGATCGTCGACGGGGAAGAGCGCCCTGCTGTCATCAACGTCGCCGAAGAGCCACGAGACGACGAGGATAAAGACGGCGTCAACTGGCGCGACAACGAGTTCATCAACTGAGACGCCCTCCTCTGGTCGGCTTTTCGCTCTGTCGCTCGGTGACGGTCTCCGCGACGTTCTCGTTCAGTATCGAGACCCGTCCACTCGTGGCTATCACGACGATGGGAGTCCCGAGAGCGACCCGTCGGCGACACGCTCGGCGATCGCGAACGTGACGTTCGCCTCGATGTAGGCGGCGACGACGATGAGCAGACAGGAAACGGCGACGAGCCATCCCGCCTCTCTGAGGTCTCGTTCGGTCAGTAACTCGGCTTCGGTCCCGCGAATGTAGCGGACCGTCAGGCGACCGAAGCGGAGTCCGATCGCGGCGACGACGAGCAACGCCGGGATCTCGATGATACCGTGTGGCAAAAGCAGCGCGAGGATCACGATCGGCGACAGTTCCTGACCGGCGAGTCCGACGACGACACCGATGAGAAGCCCGTTCAGTACCAGGCCGAGGATCGTGACGATACCGATCGAGACGGCCCCGAGCAACATGACGAACACCGCCGTCAGATTGTTCACGGCGATCGAGACGGTGGTGATCTCCGACGGGAGAAAGGGGGTCGACCCGGCCCCGCCCCCGGCAGGGAGCGCATCCAGCGGGATCGCGTTACCAAGCACTAACCCCAACAGCGTACTTCCACCGAGGATCAACGCCGCAGCGGGGACGTACAGCGCCAGCCACCGCCGAGCGATCTCGCCGGGAGAGGACTGCGGCCCGTACATTACGCTCTCGGAATACGTCGTAGACAGCTATAGGTTTCGGGGTCTACCGCCCAACGACGCGTGCCTCCCGCTCACACATCTGTCGACGGAACAAAAAATACTTACTACGTCTAATTATATCTCATTACACGATGTCCAAGACAACTGAGTTCCCGGACTATCTCGACGTCGACTACAGCGACGGCGAGGGCGAGTCGCCAGCGGACTACCCGACAGTCAACCACAAGATCGAGAAGGCCATCGAGGTCACCAAAAAGGGCCTCGAACAGTACGAGAACCCCGTCGTGATGTGGACCGGCGGGAAGGACTCGACGCTCACGCTGTACTTCGTCAAGGAGGTCGCGGACCGCTTCGATCTCGAAGTGCCGCCGGTCGTGTTCATCGATCACTATCAGCACTTCGACGAACTCATCGAGTTCGTCGAGCACTGGGCCGAGGAGTGGGATCTGGATGTCATCTGGGCTCGCAACACCGACGTCGGCGACTACGTCGACGAGAACGGCCTCGAACCTGGCGACGATATCCCCGTCGACGCCCTCTCGGAACACAACCAGCACCACATCCGGAACATCCTCGAATACGAGGAAGAGACGTTCCCGTTCCTGCTCGACACGTACGTCGGCAACCACCTGCTGAAGACCGTCGCGCTCAACGACACCATCGAGGAGCACGACGTCGACGGTATCATCTCGGGTATCCGCTGGGACGAACAGGAGTCCCGCGCCGACGAGACGTTCTTCTCGCCGCGCCACGACCCCGACATCTACCCGCCCCACGACCGCGTCCAGTCGATCCTTCAGTTCGCAGAGCCGGACGTCTGGGAAGCCTTCTGGAACTTCGTCGTGCCGGACACCGTCGAGGGGTACCCCGACGACGGCTACGTCCCGCAGGGGCAGGACGACCTGCCCGAGGGAATCGAGAAGGAAGACGTTCCCGTCTCGCCGAAGTACTTCGCTGGCTTCCGATCGCTGGGGAGCGAGGTCAGCACGGACAAGTCCGCCGAAGAGCCCGCGTGGCTCCAGGACATGGCGAACACGACCGAGCGCGCCGGCCGCGCCCAGGACAAAGAGGACCTGATGGAGCGCCTGCGCGATCTCGGCTACATGTAAGCTTGCCGGCCCTGTCGAGATCCGGCCGCGCGGTCAGTCGGTGTCGTCGGGCACGGCTCGGTCCGTCTCCCGCCCGACCTCTCTGACGAACGCGAGGAAGTTATCGAACAACTGTTTCGCCTCGCAGGCGGCGTCGTAGTTCTCGTCGGTGATCCCGTCCAGCACGGCAGCGATCCGTTCGTCGGTCAACTGGTCATCTTTCCCCTCGGTCACGGTACGGGCGGTCGCTCTGTCGTACTCCGGGTGGAACTGCACGGCGAAGACACGGCCCTTCCGGAACCCGTGGATCCCGTAGTCGTTCCGGGCGAACACCGTCGCTCCGGGTGGTGCTTCGGTGACACTGTCGGAGTGTGTCGTGAAGACGACGAAGTCGTCGTCGACCCCTTCGAGGAGCCGGTTTCGCCCGTCCTGCTGGACCGTCCGATACCCGATTTCGTACTCCCCCATCGGCTCGACACGGCCCCCGAGGACGTTCGCCAGGAGCTGGTGCCCGTAACAGACACCGAGAAACGGCATCCCAGTCTCGATGGCCTCGCCGACCCACTCTTTCAGCCGCCCGATCCAGGGCTCGTCCCAGTAGACCGAGGCCGACGAGCCGGTCACGACGCATCCGTCGAAGGCGAACGTCTCGGGCAGTTCGCCGGACGGACAGTGGTACTCGACGAGTTCGGCGTCGATCTCACGCCGGAAGTTGCGTCGGGTGTCCTCGGCGGCGTGTGCGGCATTCAGGAGTGCGAGCCGTGGCGAGGGCATCGGCTGTGCTTACGATCTCGACGCACAAGTGACCCGGTGTTCTGTCACAACTTGCCACACCGGTGATCGACAGTGTGGTCTCCGTCCCGTCTCACGGATCAGACCCTCCTAGAGACGCTGTTGGACGGTCCCGACCCCCCGATATCACGCTCCAGTCTGTCGGCCTGTGCGAGCCGGCGGTCCCGTGCTTCGCTCACCGTCACCGTCTCTTGCTCTATCGCCCCGGACAGTGGCTCGTACGCCGAGAGATCGAACCCGAACGTTCCGAGGTACGACCGGAGCGCCCGGGAGTCGAGGCCGTCCCGGATCGCGGCCTCGGTGTGGTCCACGACAGTCTGGAACGGTGGCAGCCCGACTGTGTCGCCGCCCGGCCCGATTGCTCCGAGGTCGGGGTCGGTCTCGTCGTGGATCACGACGTCGGCATCCCGGAGTTGTTCGACGATCGAACCGATATCGTCGGCGAGCCGGACGATCTGGCTCGGTAGCGCGGTGTCGGGCGAGCGCCACTCGACCGTCCCGAACTCGCTCCGGAGCTGTACCGGGGTCCACACTGCACTCTCGGGTTCGAAACTATCCTCGACTGTCGCCCGGTCCAGCCCCACGTCCAGGCTCGACTGCACGAACGCCTCGTAACAGCGGTCGAGACGACCCTCCCACTCCGCAGCGTCCTCGACGTACGGCCAGAGTACGCCCTGGTTCGGGAGGCCGTCGTAGGCGAGCCAGCGGTAGAGCTTCGACCGGGCGCCGTTCGCCACGGGTTGTCCCCGGAAGTGCCGCGCCGAGTTGACCAGTGCGAGGGCGGGGTCCATCGCGATGAGCGTGTTCAATTGGTCGACCTTCCGTCCGGGGAGTTGCTCGAAGTGGAGATGTGTCCCAGCGCAGTGACGGACGTACTCGAAGTCCGTCCCGACGACAGCGTTCTGGATCCGTGTCCGCTCGCTGGGGAGTTCCCGGACCTCCTCGGCGTTGAGGGGTGTCGCGAGCGGGACGAGCCGTTTGTCGAGTTCACGAGCGCGGTCCAGCACGCGCTGGACACGCTCGAACAGTTCCGCTTCGAGTTGTGCGGTCGTCTCGCAGGGTGTCGTCTTGACTTCGAGCATCGGCCGGACGAACTCCCGTTCTGCACCCGGGGATGCGTCGACCAGTCCCTCCGGTTCCACGAGGCGCCCGTCCTCGTCGATCACCCAATACTCGACCTCGATGCTCCGTCTGATCTGATCTCTCGATGGCACAGTCTGTGGCATTCGTCTCGCAGCGAGCACCCGTCCCGCAGGACGCGTGTGGTCTCCATCCGTCGACCCGGGACCGCAACCGACGCTCGGCCCGCGGGCAGCGGCCGTTCACCAGTGATACGCCGGTCGCTGGGTTATCGTGTGGCGCTCACTCGGTGGTGCATGTCAAATCGTACCACGATACTCCGGTAAGAGTTCTTCGACTAATTTCTTCACAATACCTTATATACAACTCATGTTCGCGGGAAAACTCGCTCATCCGGACAACGATTACCGCGATAGTTGGTTGTCTGGTTCTTTTCGTACGTACCGTCCGTAGCTACGGTTACCGCCGGCGTTCGACCGGCCTGTCGCCGCCACGGTCATCTCGTTCGCGTTCGCTGTCGCCCCCATAGACGACTACGCCCTCCAGTCGTTCGGCACCGCGGCCATCCTCGCCGGTGGGGTCGTCGTGATCGGCCACACGATCGGCTACCCGTAGGGCAACGTCGGCTTCTTCGGCGTGGCGGTCGGCCTGGCGATCAGCCTCCTGGGGCTGTTCCAGCAGGTCACGACGACAGCCTGACGCCGTGTCACGGAAACACTCAACTCGGTCCGGGGCGCACCCTCTCCCATGTCCGCCGCGTACGATTGGCTCACACTGGACGACGACGAGGAGATCGTCTGGGAGGGCCAGCCCTCCAGTGAATCGCTGTACGGCACCTACATCGTCGGTGCGCTCCTGATCCCGCTCGTCGGACTGGGACTGCTCGTCATCTTCGGGGGGTACCTGACGATGACCCACACCGATTACGTCATCACGACAAAGGGTGTCTACAAGAAAAGCGGCATCCTCAGCCGCTCGGTCGCCGAGATCGAGTACGAGAAGGTCCAGAACACCGCCTACTCCGCGGGACCGATCGGTCGTTCGCTGGGGTACGGGACCGTCGAGATCAGCACCGCCGGTGGCTCCGGAGTCGAGATGACGCTCCGTGGTGTCGAGGACCCACAGGCCGTCCAGAAGCAACTCTCTCGGCGTGTCACGCAGGTCCAGGGGACCGAGTCCGAGGAGGAAGAGTCGACCGCCGACGTTCTCGACGAGATCCTGGCCGAACTCCGCGCGATCCGCCAGTCGCTCGACGACGGCTCACGGCCGCCGACCGGCGACCAGCCGCGGGACAGATGAGCGACGTAGAGTGGCTCCCGGCGGCCGGCGACGAACACATCGTCTGGCAGGGTCGGCCCCGCAACCGGGTCGTCCTCCAGGGACTCGCCGTCGGTGTCCTCACTGGGGCCGTCGTCGCCGCTGTCGCCGTCGAACTCGTCGCTTCCGGGACACTCTCGCTCGTCGGTGGCCTCGCTGTCGGGGTCCCGATCGCGGTACTGGCGGTCGCCGTGCCCACCGGAGCGGTGTGGCTCTGGCGACGGACGACCCACTACGTTCTGACTGAACGGGCGCTCTATCACCGAACCGGCGTCCTCTCGGTCACGGTGACCGAACTCCCACTGGGGAAGATCCAGAACACCGCCTACGACCTGTGGATGCTCGGCGTCGTCTTCGGCCACGGAACCGTCACCGTCGATACAGCCAGCAGTGAGGGAGCGGAACTCACACTGCGGGCGCTGGACGACCCCGACGACGTTCACCGGCAGATCAGTGCGTATCTAAAGCGGTTTCAGGGTGGTACTGACGACCTTCCCGGGACGCTCGACCAGTGGCGTGCCGTCCTCAGAGAGACACGGCGGATCAGGCGGCTGACCGCTGACGCGGACTCAGGAGGCAGTTAGCGTCTTCTCGACGACGACAGCCCCCGAGGGGGTGTGGACGATACGGACGGTGATCCTGTCGCCGTCGGCGAGGGAGCAAGCCCCGTTTGTCAGCCGGAAGCGGATGGTGTCGCCCGCGCTGAACGCGGTGTCGCCCGTGGTCGGATCGAGCGCGCCTCCCTCCGGGGAGTGGTAGTCGAAGATGTGGTCGCCCTCGATATGGTTCGGGCTACCGGAGCCGACAGCCTCGTCCGGGAGGTCGACCAGTCGACCGCGCTTGCCACAGGCGTCGGTGGCGTCGACGGCGACCTCGACGTGTTCGACCTGGATGGTATCGCCAGCCTCGTGTGTGATGTTGACGACCTGGTCGTAACGACCACCGGGACCAGTGACGTCCCGGACGAGCTGGCCGCTGGACTGGGCGACGACCGGCGCCGGTTCGCCGACTTGGCTCGGAAAGCCGAGGGTGACGACCGACACCGTCGAGGCGAGCATGACGACTACCGCGACCAACAGGACCGTCGAGACGACCGGCGATACCCCCCGTTCCGTGGCTGGAACCATCTCCGTGGGCGCCGTTCGTGCGGCTTCAGGGAAAAACACTCGGAGCCGACCGTTCGCCGACACGTATTTTCCCTCCCTCGCCGTACGCTCTCGCGTGAGCGTCCGCCGGGAGCGAATGGTCCTCGCCGGGGTGGTCTTCGCCGTCCTGCTCGCACAGGTGTTGCTCTACCCGGGGGTCGACACCCTCGTGCGGGCACTGGGTGCCGAGACGGACCTCGACGCCAGCATGTGGTTCCTCGCCGCGGAGTTCGCCGCGTTCGTGGCCTTCGCCGGGGTCTGGGGCGTGTTGAGCGACGCGAGCGGTCGCCGTCTCCCCTTTATCGTCGGCGGTGCCGTCACGGGTGGGCTGTTGTACGGGCTACTGGCGTGGCTCCCGGGGGTGGCCAGCGTCTCTTTCGAGACGATCCTCCTCGTCCGCGCGCTCCAGGGTGCGGCGACCATCGCTCCCTTCTCGCTGTCGATGACGATGCTGATGGACCTCTCCGGCGGCCACGGGCGCAACATGGGCGCGGCGGGTATCGCCATCGGCTCCGGGACGGCCCTGGGTGCGCCGCTGGGCGGCCAGTTGTACGGCGTCGCACCGACGCTTCCCCTGGCGGTGGCCGGCGGACTCCTGTTCGTCGTCGCCGCTCTCGCCACCCTAGCGACGGATCGCGCCCCGGCAGACGGGAGCCGGATCGGCGACGCGCTGACCGGTCTCCGAACGACGCCGACGCTGGCGATTCCCTACACGTTCGGCTTCGTCGACCGAATGACAGCGGGCTTTTTCGCCCTCGTGGGTACACTATATTTCAGGACAGTGTTCTCGCTGACGCCCGCCGAGACGGGGGTGATGCTCGCGCTGTTTTTCGCGCCGTTCGCGCTGTTGCAGTACCCCTTCGGGGTCCTCTCGGACCGGGTCGGACGGACGGTCCCGGTCGCCGTCGGCTCCTCGCTGTACGGACTTGCCGTCGTCGCCGTCGGCCTGGCGCCGACCGCTCTCACGGCCGGTCTGGGGATGGTCGTCGTCGGTGTCATCGGGGCGCTGATGGCACCCGCGACGATGGCGCTCGTCTCCGATCTGGCCGGCGACGCGGAACGGGGCGGGGCGATGGCCGGGTTCAACGCCGCCGGAAGCGTCGGGTTCCTGGCGGGCATTCTCGTGGGCGGACTGGTCGCCGGCGAGGTCGGCTATCTCGCCGCGTTCGTCGTCGCGGGTGGCGCGGAACTGGTGGTCGCGTTGGTCGCGCTCCCGGGGCTGTTGCGCCTGGAGCTTCCCGGTCAGGAACGGCCGGCCGACTGACGGTGAGCCGCGGGAGCTACGTGGCGTCGCCGATAGCCTCCAGAACCGCCGGGTTCTCGATGCTGGAGCGGTCGCCGATGGCCTCGCCCCGATAGGCTGCGGCGATCGCCCGGCGGACGATCTTCCCGCCCTGGGTCTTCGGGAAGGCGTCGACGAACAGTACCTCCCTGGGCCGGAACGGTTTGCCCAACTCCGCGCCGACGGTCTCCCGGATGGCGTCGGCCAGGTCCTCGCCGGCCTCGTGGTCGGGACCGAGGACCACGTAGAGGACGACTGCAGTCCCGGTCGTCTCGTCGGGTGCGCCGACGGCGGCCGCCTGGTTGACCGCCGGGTGTTCGATCGCCGCGCCTTCGACCTCCGCGGGGCCGACCTTCCGGCCGGCGACGTTGAGTGCGTCGTCGGCTCGTCCGTGGAGGTACCAGAGCCCGTCCTCGGCCCGCTGAGCCCAGTCGCCGTGGTCCCACACGTCGGGCCAGGTCGACCAGTACTCTTCGACGTACCGTTCGTCGCCGCCCCACAGCGACTTCGTCATCGACGGACAGGAGTCCCGGGCGACCAGGTAGCCCCGTTCGTGGGTGTCGCGGATGGACTCGCCGGCATCGTCGACGATGTCGACGTCCATCCCCAGTCCCGGACCGCCGAGCGTGCCCGGGTTGAGCGGCTGGATCGGCAACGGCATGAGGAAACACCCCATGATCTCGGTCCCGCCGGAGATGTTGACGATCGGGCACGACTCGCCGCCGACGTGCTCGTAGAACCACTCCCAGCTCTCCTCGTCCCAGGGTTCTCCGGTCGAACCCAGCATCCGCAGACTGGAGAGGTCGTGGCCCGCAAGCCACTCCTCGCCCCGTTTGCGTAGCGCCCGGATCGCGGTCGGCGAGACGCCGAAGACGGTCAGATCGTGACGGTCGATCATCGCCCAGAAGCGGTCCGGTTCGGGGTGGTCGGGTGCACCCTCGTACATGAAGACGGTGCCGCCGAAGGCGTGGTTGCCCAGCAGTGTCCAGGGACCCATCATCCAGCCGATATCGCTGACCCAGAAGAACCGATCGGCGGGATCGTGGTCGAACCCGAAGTACACTTCCTTGGCCGCCTGGAGGAGCGCGCCGGCGTGGGTGTGGACGATCCCTTTCGGTTTCCCGGTCGTCCCCGAGGAGTACAACAGCATCGAGGGCTGGCCGCTGGGCAGCGATTTGGCCGCGTAGCTGTCGGGTTGCTCCCCGACGGCGTCGTCCCACCACTCGTCGCGACGGGTCCACTGGAGGGTCCGATCGGGATGCTCCGCCGTCCCGACCCGGTCGTAGACGACAGTGTGTTCGACGCCCGGGCCGTCGACACGGTCGGCAGCGTCGGCGATGGCCTCCTCGGCCGTCCCCTTGAGATCGATGACCGAGCCACGGCGGTAGAACCCGTCGGCGGTGAACAGCACCGAGGGGTTGGCGTCCGCGAGACGGGTCGCGGTCGCGTCGACGCCGAAGCCCGAGAAGATGGGGACTGCGACGGCACCGACCTTCAGACAGCCATAGAGGACCGCCGCGACCTCCGGGACCATCGGCATGTAGAGGCCGACGGTGTCGCCGGTCCTGACGCCGACGGAGTCGAGGTAGCTGGCGACCCGGCTGGCCTGCCTGTTCAGGGTGTGGAACGTCACCTCGCGGACGTCGCCGGGTTCACCCTCCCAGACGAGCGCGGCGTGGTTGCGCGACCCGCTGTCCCGGGCGGCGTGTCTGTCGAGGACGTTGTGAGCGGCGTTGATCCGGCCGCCGGGGTACCAGTCGGTGAACTGCGGGCCGTCGTAGGTCTCGCCGGCGACCGTCCGGGACTGGCGCTCCCTGACGCTGTCGTAGGTCTCGAAGAACTCGATGCCGAGGTAGTCGACGAGTTCGTCCCAGAACCATTCGACGCCGGAGTCCGGTTCGTCCGGCAGTTCGGTGGTCGTCCGCTCGACGAGTCCCTCGTAGTCCTCGATCCCGTAGGTCCGCATGAACTCACGGACGTTCGTCGCTTCGACGAACGCCTCGGACGGTACGTGTCGGTAGTCGCCGCCGTCGCTGCCCATACGTGTCTCTCGATGACACGACCCAAAGTAGTTGTGTGGGGTTGCACCGACCGGTCCGACCGCCCACCAGCAAACCCTTTTGCCGTGGCCGGCCAACGTCGGGATATGTACGTCCGGGACGCGAAAAACCGCGAGGAGGTCTGGCTGCTGGACCACATCGAAGCGATGGGGCTCGACGAGACAGCGTTCCGTTCCCGTGACTACGTCGTCGCCATCGACGAGGAGAGCCACGAGAAGGCCGGCTTCGGCCGCATCCGTATCCACAAGACCGACGACGGCGACTACTGTGAACTGACGAGCATCGGCGTCCTGGAAGAGTGGCGCGGCCAGGGGGTCGGCGCCCACGTCATCGAACGGCTCGTCGAGTACGCGGCCGACGAGGGGTTCGACGTGGTGTACTCGCTGACGAACGCAGCCGACTACCTCGCGCAGTTCGGATTCGAGCCGATCGAGCCCGAACAGCTGCCGGCGAAGCTCCGCGACCGGCTGGTGACCAAACAGGAGAACATCCAGCCCGGGGCGGTCCCGCTCCGGCTCCAGGTCGAGCGGTTCTGGATGCCCGACCGGTTCCGGGAGCGGTTCAAGGCCGCGTCGGCCGACGAAGCGGCCGAATCCGAGCCCGACGAGTCGGCGGAGGACTTCGGGATCGATCCGGAAGAGGCGACCTACAAGTACGATACCAGCTAGCCCCAGACGTCGACCACTTCGATTTCGAACACCAGCGTCTTTCCGGCGAGTTCGTGGTTGAAGTCGACTTCGACGGCGTCGTCGCGGATGGCGGTCACGTCGCCGTGCAGGTCGTTCTCCGCGTGAACGTGCATCCCGACCTCCGGCTCCGTACCGACCATCGCCTCGAACGTGGCGGTATCGTACTCCCTGATCTTCTCGGATTCGACCGGTCCGTAGGCGTCCCCGGGGTCGACCGTGATCGTGGCTTCTTCGCCCTCGCTGCGGCCAACGAGTGCGTCGTCGAGCCCGGCGATCACGTCCCGGTTACCGACCCGAAAGGAGAGGGCTTTGTAGCTGTCGGGATCGGCGTCCTGTGCCTCGGCCAGCCCGTGTTCCGCTGCGACCTCGTACCGGGAGGTGTCGAAGATCGTCCCGTCCTCGAACCGCCCGACGTACTCGATGGTGACGCCGTCGCCCGCTTCGATGGTCATGGGTGGATCTGTGGCGACCAACGGGATAAACGTCCCGTCGAACGCCGGTCCCGGAGACGTTTGCGGTAGCAGACGAGTCGATCCACACACCGCCGAAGGTGAACTGTTCGGCCCGTCTCTGGCTCTCCGTTCAGCTACCGGGTTGGGATCCCAACCGGATCGCAGGGTCGTGCAACTGTATCGACGCGAGAGTGTCTCCCGTTCCGCTACGCCTGTTGGAGAACGCTGTAGCGGGCATAGATAGGCGCTTCCGACTGGACCGACTGGTCGTCGAGACGGTAGGTCACGCCGACGGTCGCGGGTGTGACTGCAACGAGTCGGTCGAAGGTAACCGACGTCTCACTGACGATCTCGCCCTCACGGTCCAGAACCGTCTCTACCGAGACGAAAGGCGCGAGATCCGTCCCGTCGACACTGCTCGTGATCCCGCTACCGACCTCGTCGGTCCCGAGCGCCCCGTTCGCGTGCTCCGCAGCAGCGCGGGCCGCGGCCGTGAACGCCTCCGTCCGAGCCCACTGCTCGAACGGGACCGTCTCGTACACTGGTTCCCGTTCCGGCTTCGCACCCTCCTTGACTTCCTCGTGGTTCGTGTGCTTCCAGGCAGCGACGTACCGTACCGCGTGCTCCGATTCGACGTACTCGACGTTCTCGTCGGTCTCGACGACCTCGGTCGTCACTTCGGCATCGCTCTCACCGCGCGTCGGACCCCGTGAATCCGAGAGCGTCGGCTGATCGTCCGTCGTGGCTTCGGTCGACACGGCTGTCTCCGTGGGTGAATCTGTCGATGACGGCGACTGTTCTGTTCGGGCCTGGGGAGTCGCTGTCGGTTCCGGCGCTTGCGATCCGCCTGGCGCACTCGCGAGGCATCCACCGAGAGACGGGACGGCAGCACCGACAGCGGCGAGGAGGGCACGGCGATTCATACGCGAACTTCGTGACGATTCCGGTAAGGCTCTTGTGGAGGGGCCGCTCGTCTATTATTTGGCTGGCCTAAAATCCGGAAGCGACTTATACCTGCACTAGGCTTGCCAAACTATGGACTTTCTCGACGATGCAAACGAACTGACGCGGCGGAACTACGTCGCTGGTGGCAGTGCGCTGCTGGGCAGCGCACTCCTCGCAGGCTGTACGGGCAGCAGTGGGGATTCCGCTCCCGACGCGTCCGCTGAGACGGAGGGGACTCCCGAAACGGACCAGACCGCGACGCCTGGGACCACAGCGACGGCTGACGGCTCCTACACCGCGACGCTGTCACCGGTCGGCGAGGTCGAGTTCGATTCGGTACCGGAGAACGTCCTCACGATCTACAACCAGTACCCGGATATGTTGGTCGCGCTCGGCCACGCCGACGCCGTCAATTCGATGTTCGTCCCCGATATGGCCGGCCCGACGATGAACCACTACTACGAACGGCTCGACGGCGTCTCGTTCGACTGGGAGGGGCTCCCGAACCCGTTCAACAACTTCACGAAGGAGTTCTTCTACGGTCTCGACAGCGACGTTCACCTTCTGGACTCCGCGTGGGCGCTCACGCAGGACAACTGGAGCAGGAGTGACATCGAGGAGATCTCCGAGACGCTCGGCCCGTTCTTCGGGAATTTCTACAGCGGTACAAACGATACCCCGCCGGAGTCCTACAGCGGCCAGTACGAGTACTACACGCTGTGGGAACTCTTCGGACGTGTCGCCGACGTCTTTCAGGAGCGTGACCGATACCAGCGGCTCAAAACAATCCACGAGGATCTCCTCGCGACGATCGAGTCGAACCTCCCACCCGAATCGGACCGACCGACTGCCGTCCGTGTCACCCTCGGTGACGGACAGTTCTGGACGTACCACTTGAACCGTCCGGGGTTCTGGCTCGCCGACACCCGCCCGCTCGCTGCCACCGACGCATTCGGCAGTGCGGAGTGGGACGGGCTCTGGGGCTCTGTCGGCTACGAGACGATGCTCGAGGCTGATCCCGATGTCGTCCTCCATCTCTGGGGGATGACGCCGCGCTACGACATGGCGACTGTCCGGGAGACGCTGACCTCTCATCCGGTCGGGCAGGAACTGACCGCCGTCCAGAACGACCGTGTCCACGCACAGGGGATGCGCTACCAAGGGCCGATCATGAACCTCTTCCAGATCGAGATGACCGCGAAACAGCTCTATCCCGATATCTTCGGCGAGTGGCCCGCCTACGAAGACGGCAACCACTATCCCGAATTCCCGGAGGACGAACAACTGTTCGACCGGGATCGGGTCGCGAGCATCGTCACCGGGAACTGAACGGCGACCGTGCCACAGCAGTGAGTCCGGTCGGCCGAAGAACCGAAGCAGTTATCAATATTTAGGCTAGCCTAAAAACATGGGAGCCGATGAGTGCAGTCACGAAGGGCCGACGCGGCGGGACTACGTAAAGTATAGCGGAGCGATCGTCGGCAGCGCGCTGCTCGGCGGTTGTTCGAGTACCACCAGCGAATCGGGATCGGGATCGACATCGACTGAGACGCCGACAACTGGGACGCCCGCGTCTGAAGACGGATCGTATTCGGTGACGATGGCCCCGATGGGGACGGTCACGTTTGAGACGGTTCCACAGAACGTCTTGGCGAGTTCGACGGCCACGATCGATATCACGGCGGCGCTCGGTCACGGAACTGCGGTACAATCAACGACACGTCCGTCGACCTCCGTTCCTGCGCTGGAATTCTACTACTCCACGCTGGACACTACAACTGACTGGATCGATTTCACGGATGCTGGGGGTTACAGCAAGGAGACACTGTACGAACTGGATAGTGATGCCCACTTCCTCGATCCATCGTACGTCGATTCACTCGACGGATGGAACAGGTCCGATATCGAAGAGGTCGAGGGGAACGTCGGGCCGTTTTTCGGTAACTTGTACAGCCGAAAGCACCGTCAACCGCCCGAATCCTGGCGGGATTCGTATCAGTACTACACGGTCTGGGAACTCACCGAAAAGTACGCCGAACTGTTACAGGAACGGGAGCGCTTCGAGCAACTGTTCGCTCTCAAAGAGACCCTTCTGAGCGACATCCGATCGAACCTCCCGTCACCGAACGACCGACCGACAGTCGGTATGGTGTACCCCCGGCTGTCGGAAGATTCGTTCTACGTCCACAAACTCAACCAGCCAGGGTACTTTTTCGCACACACTCGCCCGTTGGGCGCCGGTGACGTATTCACGGACATCGAGACCGACGAATACGGTGGGAAACTCATCGACTACGAAGCGATGCTCGATGCCGACCCGGACGTCATCATCATGAACCACGGCATCTCCTCGTACTACGATGTCCCCGAGACGAAACAGGCCATCCGTGATCACAGCGTGGGAGCGGAACTGACCGCCGTCCAGAACGATCGTCTCTACGGGTCCGGCAACCCACGGCAGGGTCCGCTGATGAACCTCTTCCAGTTGGAGATGACCGCGAAACAATTCTATCCGGACCGGTTCGGCGAGTGGCCGGGGTACGTCGCTGGAGAACCCTA
The DNA here is from genome assembly GCF_029278565.1 of Haloarcula halophila. NCBI lineage: Archaea > Methanobacteriati > Methanobacteriota > Halobacteria > Halobacteriales > Haloarculaceae > Haloarcula > Haloarcula halophila. Next base: position 3,021,500 of record NZ_CP119559.1, read on the forward strand.
CCCGGACATCCCCGAGGACGAACGGCTGTTCGACCGCCAGAAGCTCGCAGCCATCGTCAACGGGGAGTTCTAAACAGTCCCTCTCGTCCTCTACCCGAACGCATTGCCCACTGATCGAGGCGATTCTTTTTCACTGACAGCCATCTCTTTTACCCATGGATTGGCTCACCGCGTACAATGGCGTCCCCATCCGTGTTGCCCTGTACCTCTTGATTTTCTGGCCGACAGTCGGTTACTATATCTATAGCGACGCCACGAAGCGTAGTCTATCACTGCCGAAAGCTCGGGGTGTTGCATACGGGGCTCTCGGGTTAGTCGGTCTAGTGATATATCTGTCTCAGAGAGCGAGGAGCGAGGAAGACTCCGCGTGACTCAGCCGTCCGAGGATCCTCACTTGGCAGAGGACTCCAGCTCAGCAACGGTCTCTCCTCAATCACATCTGTCGTCAGCCGCTCATCATCGTGGTCCTGGACGTGCTTGACCCCGCGACGCAACAGCGCGAGCCCGTGTCGAGCGTCACCGGCTGCTAGATCGGCGACAAACGGCACCACGTCGTCGACCTGCGACCCCACCAACCCCTGGGCAACCCGGCTCGCAAGGCTATCACACAACTCCTCGTGACTGTACTTGTCCAGATGGATCGTCGCGGCCGACCGCATCCGTGAGGTCGCCTGCCCTGACAGCGCCGAGAACCACTCATCCTCGTCGGTTGTGATCGCTACTACCGACACGTTCGAGACCTCCGCCAGCGCCAGCAGCGCGCTCTCGTCGACGACGCTCACCTCGTCGAGGATGACCACGACCTGATCGTCGTAGTTCCGGAGCCGCCGAACCGCCTCGACGGCCGGCGTCCCCTCACGCCGGAGGTCAGCACCGAGGTCGGCGTCCCGAACTGCTTCGTGCAAGACACCGGTCCGAGAGTTGACCGAGAGACAGTTCACGTAAGCCCAACGAATCCCGAGCCGTTCGAAGCAGCCGAAGAGTTCGTCGCCAGCCCACACGAGTGGGGCTTCCGTCGGTATCCCGTTGCACACCTCAAATTACTGATTGGCCCGCCCTTGGCTCTCGAGAGTATCCTAAAGCGGTCCCACTAACCGCTGTGAATCCAAAAGAAAATGATAGTTCCCTGTAATTTTTTGTACCCTCGAAGCGATAGAATCGGTAGCAAGGCAGACGTCCGCGCCAACCCGACGTATGGCTGAACGACATCGGTACGACCGACCCCTATTCATTCTATCCGAAGAGACGCGTCGCACGACCGACGAGACAGCCCAATCAAGCAATATCGCAGCCGGGACGGCCGTAGCAGAGGCAGTACGCACCACGCTTGGGCCAAATGGCATGGACAAGATGCTCGTCGACGATGATGGCACGGTCGTTATCACGAACGACGGGCTCACGATTCTCGAGGAGATGGATATCGAGCATCCAGCGGCGCAGATGCTCGTTGAGGTAGCCGAAACGCAGGCTGACGAGATCGGTGACGGAACTACCACTGCCGTCACTCTCGCCGGTGAGTTACTGTCTCAGGCTGAAACCCTTCTGGACCAGGGTCTCCACCCCACGACAATCGTCTCGGGATATCGACAGGCCGCCAGCCAAAGCGAACAGCTTCTCGAACGTATCGTGACTCACGTGGATACGACCGACAGGGCACCCCTTCGGCGTGTGGCCAGGACTGCCATGACTGGGAAGGGTGCCACAGCTGACCATTTGAGCGAGTTGGTCGCCCGTGCGGTCCAAACAGTGCAGGTGAATGGGGCAGTCGACTCCGACAGCATCCGGATCGAGACAACCAGTGGAACCAGTGAAGACTCTGAGCTACTCGAGGGCGTCGTGCTAGATGCGAGTCCAGCCCACGAGACCATGCCAACCGCGGTCACAGACGCCAACGTCGCCCTGCTGGACACAGCCCTCGAAGTCCCTCAGACGGATTTGGATACCAAAATCACGGTTTCCGACCCGGATCAACTACAGGCCTTTCTCGATCAGGAAACTGCCCAACTCGAATCACGAGCCGAGGCACTGGTGGATGCCGGGGCGGATGTCGTTGTCTGTCAGGGTATGATTGACCGATTGGCCCAGGCATATCTGGCCCAAGCGGGTCTGTTGGCAGTGAGCGATGTGGACCAAGCCGACCTCGAGAGCCTTTCGCAGGTAACGGGCGCTCGCATCGCCGGCGCGCCCACCGATATCGGGACTGAAGATCTAGGGTTCGCACGAAATATCGCACAGGAACAGTTCGGTGAGGCGGAGCGGCTCGTAGTCACGGGCGCTGCTGACGTTGCGACTGTTACGCTGCTGATCCGAGGGGGCACCGAACATGTCGTCACCGAACTCGAACGGGCCGTACAAGATGCCGTCTCGATGGTCGCCACAACAGTGGCGGATGAGCGGCTCCTCCCTGGTGGTGGTGCCGCAGCGACGGAACTCGCGATGGGTTTGCGTGAGTATGCTACGACTATTGACAGGCAGGAGCAACAGGCCATCGAAGCCGTCGCCGCCGCCCTCGATACCATTCCGCAAACACTTGCCGAGAACGCAGGCAGTGACTCGATAGATACACTTGTCGAACTCCGCACACAGCACGACGATGGGGTGCTCACCGCTGGGGTGGATGCTGGGACCGGCGAGGTTGTTGATATGGGGGCGGCTGGTGTCGTTCAGCCGCTCTCGGTACTCGTCCGGGCCATCGACTACGCTACCGAGGCCGCTGGGATGATTGTTCGCATCGACGATGTCATCAGTGCGGGCGAACAGCTCGACATATCCGGTGCCCAGGGTGGTACAGCACAACCGGTCGGACAGGAGTCCGAAGAAGGCGTCCGGCAGGCCCGACAGCGAGCGACGAAGCCAGCGACTGCTGCTGTCGAAGCGCCCGACAAGGTGCTTCCGAACGATCCGTTTGATCTCGATATTCACGTCGACGGGGAGTTTGATACGCTCTCCGTCGTACTCCCCGAGGGCATCGATTACATAACCGATCCAGAGGAGATGCCGTCTGTGGAGGCGACTGGAGCAAGGTCACTTCAGGTCGAAACTACAGACGAGCGTGACGTCTTCCGGAAGCTGGAATGCGTGTATACGCGGCTCCCTGACTCACCCACAGCGTCTGTCGAAATCGAGATCAGGCTCAGAAGTAGCGAACAGGAAGTCAGAACGTATACTGAGTCTGTAACAATCCAACGGCCGGAGTTAGACACCCGGGTGTCAACGGTCGCCCGCAAATCTGACGAGGAGACTCGGGAATTGGCGATCGAGTTACGTAACACCAGTCCTCTCCGGCTCGACGTAGATATCAAGGCCTTCGCCGATGGCCGCCCGGTTGCTGTCTACACCAGCCCAGTCAAGGAATTGGTTACCGGATTCCTCAACATCGGACTCCACCGGTTGACTGCAGCGGAACTGGTTGCTGGACCGCTCATTGACGATGAGACGAAGCAGGCGACGCTATCCGACGCTGTCCGTTCCGTCGAACAAGCCCTGGCCGAGGGCACCGTCGATCCGCCAGAACCGTACGAGCAACCAGTCTTAGCCGATTTGCTGGAATCACTGCAATCGATGCTCAACAAAGACAATATGACGCCGCTGTCGGACTTCTACCCGGAGGTAATCAGGAGCGTCTTGCGGGTAGAAGGGCGTGAGTATCCAGCCGAATCGATCCGGCTTAACGAAATTGTCGACCAGTTTCGGCTACCGCCCGACACGTCGGAATTCGAGATTATGATCTGGTATTCGGATAGTGCCGGTAACCCGTACCCACCACATAGCCACACGGTCACTATACCGGGGACAACCGACCGAGTTGAACCGCTCCGTATCGACCCACGAATTCGCGGAATCCACGCGGAGGAGGAATAATGACCGACGTCACCGGGACGGGGACACTTCGGGCGTCGACGGTGTTCAGACTGCTTGGTGATATCAAAGACTTGCTTGCCGACTTCCACCCTGAGCTGTACAGGGTCGCTATTCATGGTAAGCGGCTAACAGCCGAACTGGAGTTTACGGTCGAAATCTCACGGAGTGTACTCGATCGTGCTGGCAGCGCCATTACGCTGGAAATCCCGGAGCAATACGAGTTCGAATACCTCCGCCGAGACGACCGGCTCGTCCATCCAAAGCCGTCGCCAGTCGATCCACCGACCACGAGCACATACCAGTGGAAAATCCCTGCGCCCGATCCCGGCGAGTATACGCTTGCCATCACCGGTCCGATCTCAGCGGAATTCTACGAGACGCTCGTGGAGACTGATGACCGGGAACGGAAGACGATCAGGACCGAATACACCAACGAAGTCAGACTGAAATACACGCCACTTGCTGATACCGAAACCCTCATCGAGTGGTGTACCGGGACAACGGAGTTCGACAACCGGTATCTACTCAGAGAAGTACGAGAGCGTCTGGATGAAGTCGACTTGGACGAGGCATCCCTCTCCGACGACTGGACACACCCCGGTAGTGGGCAGTCTTACAGCGCTAACACCACGACGTCGGACGACGACGCAGTTGTCGAACTCGTTGATCAACTCCGAAACCGGGTGGAAGAAGGATATATAGAAGCTCACATCCAAGTCCCTGGTGACTACTTTGAATACGACGACACTACCTTCGAGCGCAACGAACTTGGACTGCCAAAGTCTTTCACAGTCACGGTCGTCACTGATTTAGGAGACGAGTCGGTGGTTACCAGAGAGAAGGTCACCTTCGATAAGTCCGAGTTTTGGGACCATCTCGACACGACACTCGATGCAGTACGGTGACTGCGTTGAATAATATCGGAGATACTCCCGGCGATCATAAATCACTGTTTACCTGTACGTTCTAAATACTACAGAATATCGAAGCGAAACGTAGGTGGACAACTCCTGCAGTAGTCAACACCGTTACAGACGGACCTTCGAGAGAGTGACACGCAGATAGTCAACACTACCATCACTGCTTATGAACTTGTCAATCGGACCAGAACGCCCACCCGCTATCCTACACACCGACACCGAAGTGCTCCCGCTGACTCGCGGTTACCTACCACCTGCCCATGACCCACGACCGCATCCACGCTCGACGACCGACCCACCATGCCGACCGCTGGACCGAAGGCACGATCGAAACACTCGAACAACGAGATGGCCACTGCCACGTCACTGTCCGCCCACCCGAGGGCGGCCCCGTCGAACTCGTCGTCACACTGGCCGTTCGCGATCTCTTCCTCCGACGACTGGACCTCGACGACGACTCCCCGATCGGCGAACGGGTCTGGTATCGGAAACACGGTGGGACGTAGGGGACAATTATAGCGTCCAGCGCTTAGTATCGAAGAAAGAGGAGCCCTATTCGCTACCGGCCTCATCGACTGCGGCCGTGGCAACTTACACTGGATGTGAAGTAGTTCATCGACCTCGAACTCCAGCCAGTGAACCGCGCACGTTTCAGCGATCTCCCGCTTTTGCTCGAGCGTCATATCCTCTCGACTCAGTACATCCTCGATCGCCTCGACCGGTGCGGGCACGTTGTCACACGCGTAGGCCACGGCGTCCGACCGGTTGCACCCGTAGAACTCACTGGCCCCCTCGACTGCGTGGTACCGATACTCGTTCCCGTCACCGGTCCGAATCCGGATCGACCCTGGTATCTCCTCGGCCATACTCGTGAACACGACCCCCAGAATCCCAGTTTTTCGCCTACCTGGCCCCCCAGAACACTCGAAACACCGGGGACCTTTCACTAGATTGAGACAACACCGACCGCGAACTACGACCACCAACTGGATATGAACACATCGATGCCGGGGTTCGTGTTCATATTGCTGCGAGCGCTCGCGTCGACGCACAACCGCGGGCGGTCGCGCCGAAACCGCGAAGACCGGGATTCTTCGGTTCCCTTCGTCACTACGAACCGGGTTCGAGTCTCGACGACACACCGTGTTTCGAGTGAAAACGACGGTTTCTATTACGATCTATCAGACAAGTCGTCGCTACTGTATTCTCACTCTCTTCGGTACCACCCGCAGGATCCTGACTATCCGTGTCCCGCAGGAAGGGTCAGTCACACTGCGTCACGTTCGGTTTTGATCTGGTCGACGTACGTCTCAACGACATTCTTGATAATCACCTCTCCTGCCTCAGCGGTTGCTTGTGTCGGATCGCCAAGGACACCGTTCTCGGTGATTGATTCGAATCCCTCACTCAAGAGACGAGCTGGCGAGATATCGCCTTCGGGTCCGGACTCAATGGCCTCTGCTCTGACGAGGTCCTGATCGATGGCCATCACCATCGCGGTTTCGGCAGCGCCAGCGTGGATCACGTCCTGATCGTACTCGATACCTGCATCGCTAAGCCCCTCGTTCAGTAAGTTCATGTGTTCGTCAAGGTCAGCAAGCGGAATTACCGTTGCGTTAAGTTCGCGGGCGATGTCGGGAGCGACGGTCTTGACCGGTCCGAAGTTCCCACCATGAGTCGGAATAAGGACGATGTATTCGAAGCCATGTTCATCGAGAGATCGGCAGTACGTCCGGATCACGTTCATGAGTGTCTCCGGTGGAACGGTGATCGTACCGGGGAACTCCATGTGATGGCCTGAACAGCCAGGGCGAATCGTCGGGGCTGCGAGGGCATCACCCAGTTCTGTCGCAATTCGACGTGAGATCTCGTCCCCGTCCAGTGTATCCATATTCAACGGGAGGTGTGGACCGTGTTGTTCAATCGAACCCACGGCTACGATTGCCGTCCGGGATCCATCTTCAATAGCGGACTCGACTTCTGGCCAGACCATCTCCTCAAGACATACTGATTCGCGAGAAGGCATGCATCAACACCTGTCCTGTCGGACCAAAATCAGTTGTGGTGGTGTGGGACTGGCTCACATAGGCGCCTGCGAACAGGTGGGCCGGCCGAACCGGCCCGTCTAGCCGGTCGTCACCGTCTACTTGTTAGGCCACACCCTAACACTCCAACTGTTAGGGAACACACTAACAAACATCGATGGCCGATGATGTCGAGGTGCTCGAAGACGAGATTCAGGCCTACGACGATGGCACCGTCGTTCGGATACGCATCCTCGATGTGCCGGCCTCGGAGCAGTATCCCGAGGGCAAGTACGCCTTCCACTACGGCGAAGCCGGCGCAGACGACCACATCATCCGCTTCGACAACCACCACGCACGAGCTGCACATCGGTGGCCAGGTCTTCGAACTCGAGTTCTCGGGTGACGTTGGACTCTGTGGCCTCGAGTCGGGCAGCGATGTCGAGGCTGCACCCTGACCCGCCTCACCGGTAACGGGTCGTCCTGACAGTGGCCGGTGCCGATATCTGTCGGTGAAATTGATCAAACGATTTTATGCTGCACGTGCCAAGACGACTGCAATGGGTGGCAGAAGTCGTGGTGCGTCGTCGGTAATCGGGGTACTGTTACTGGTTGGTGTGACCGTCATCGTGGCAGGGCTGCTCTCCGTGTTCGCACTCCAGATCGGTGATTCAGCCACGCGGTCCGCGCCGACAGCTGAGTTCGAGGTCGATACCTGTACTGATTGTGGAAGCCTGGCGCTCGCCGACGATCCCAGTCGGAGTGGAACGACGAACTTCCTGAATATCACGTTCACCCACGGTGAGACACTCGACGCCGAGAACGTAGCTGTCTACTTGGAGGGACAAATCCTGTTCGACCCGTCGAAGACAGGGAGTGCGGCGTATTACCAGCCTGCCAATTACGATGGCGCCGCCAGCAACGATCTTCGCTGGTCGAGCGACCAAATCGCGGCCGGTGAACAACTGATTCTCGAAGACGATGCGGATGCCAGTGCTACGGAGCCAGTGTTCCGGGAGGGGCAAGTCGTCCGTGTCGTCTGGACACAACCCGATACCGGCGAGTCGTATACGCTGGTCAAGCGGACGCTCAGATACTAAGGCTGCGAATACCAACTGGTGACGGCCAGTTCGATCCCGAGTGACGAAATTCGTGGAATGTAGAGCCTGTCATAGAAACATCCTCACGATATTTTTTCACCGACATCTGGCTGAATCACCCGGTCAGTAAGCGTGCATACTGACGACAGAGTGAATCTGAAATAATTATGTGTTAATATTTCATTAGATGGTACGGACAAAATTTTAATTGCTATGCCCTCACCTGCCTTTGTGTATAATGCCAAGCAGCGGAAAATCCTCTGCCGACCGAGACACCGATGTAAATGACGGCATGATCGCCAACGCGCAGGGCGCAGTGAGCGTCGTGCTCACAACCTCCGAATCGGTCGACGATCAGCTCGAAGGGATTCAAACCGCAGCCACCACACAGGTTGAGGAGATGGACGCCGTGGCCAACGATATCTCCAAGCTGAGTGCCACCATCGAGGAGATCTCTTCGTCTGCCGAAGAGGTCAATCAGACAACTAACCGCGCAGCCGAGATGGCCAATGCAGGCCGCTCAGCCGCCGACGAGGCAACGGACGCGATGGAAACGGCCTCCGACTCGACAGAGCAGGTACAAGAGAACGTCGAAGCCTTAGAGCAGAAAGTCACCCAGATCAACGAGGTCGTCGATATGATCAACCAGATCGCCGAGCGCACCAACATGCTCGCATTGAACGCCTCAATCGAGGCCGCCCGCGCAGACGAGGCGGGCGATGGCTTCGCGGTCGTCGCTGACGAGGTCAAATCTCTCGCCGAAGAGTCTCAGTCCCGCACTGAAGAAATCGAAGCAACACTCACTGAAATTCAGGATTTGACCGCTGACGTGACCGAGGCGCTCGACGAGGCCGTCACAGCGGTCGAAAACGGAGCCGATCGAGTGCAGACGACCGATGAGAAACTCGAATTCGTGAGCGACGAAATTCAGTCGGCCGCCACTGGGATCGACGAGGTCTCAATGGCCGTACAAGAGGGCGCCGAGGCAGCGACCCGCGTCGCCGGCGTAACCGACGAAACCGCTGACGCAGCCCGGGAAATTAGCGGTTCGGTCGACGATATTGGTGACGAACGCGCCGACACCACTGACCTCCTCAACGAAATCGACGACGCGCTATCGGATGCCCGCGAAGGGCGCGAAGCCCGACTCAGCAACGCCGACACTGTCCCAACCGGCATCGACGAGTTCGACCGAATGGGTGGTCTCCCAGCCGGTTCACGGTCGGTAATCGCGGCTGACACAGGCGACGAGTCGGTCTCCACTGATGTCGTTGACAGTGCGGTCGCCACCTGCTGTGCGGCGGCTATCGACGCTGGATGGGCCGCCTCACTGTCGCCGACGGCTACGCTTGACCGTCACACCCTTGACAATGCCCTCGGTGCGAGGGCCGACGTGACACTCACCGACGCTTTAGCAGGCAACCGACTGTTCGTGCTTGATCTGTTCGGATCGTGGAATCACGATGAGAACGTAATCAATGTCACAGAACACGGGCTTGATACGGCTAACTCACGTGTCGATAGACGGCGCGACCGCCCGCTGTTTGTCATCGGCAATATCGCCGGCGAACTGGACCTCATGGGCGAAGAGGCCGTCAGGGAAAATACCTACGAGAATGATGGTGACGTGTTGAGCGACGACGATCTCGTTGTCAACGTCATAGACGAAGCAACTGTTCCCGAGCAACTCACCTCATTCTACCTCGGGGCAGCCGACCGGAGCTGCCGGCTTGACGGCACACAGCAACGACAAAACGGTACTAGATCAACGCTTGGCCGATAGCGATGCTAACGCAGCCCCATTATCCGGAAGCTATCCTGATCCCATCGCCTGCATGCCTGTCGCCCTCGTCTCGAAATGAGTGTTGATGCTGAGGAATACGTATCAAGATGTAGTAAAAGGGGAAACCTGAGAGCCGAGTTCTCTCACATATTGGCCTCGGCTACAGCGACACCTGCAGTGTCACTGCTCTTGTGCTGACTACACCCTCTATATCTTGCATGGCGTTTCTAATAGACTTCTGAGAAGTAGTCGGTGGGATCAGTAAGTGAGCAACCTGTACTGACCACCCACGGATGACTGGTACGGGGTTGGGAACGGTTCTACGACACGCTCTCCTCGTGATATTCACCCTCCTATCGCGCACACTAATTCCGACAGATCCTGTAAAAATTCCATACCACGAAGATTATTCGCTCAAGGAACGAGCCGCGTTAGCGGCGAGTGAGTAGGGCGGGACAGTTCACTCGTCAGTCGGGCCACCGTACACGTCGTCGGTGAGCAACTGCTGGGCCGCGATCCGCTGGATCGCGTCACACCGGAAGGTCACCGCGCTCGTCGCACACGCGCAGGATAGAGGCTCCTGAGTCGAGGCGTTCGACCGAGAACGTCCGATCCTCCGGCGACCGTCCTCGGTGAGCAACCCGTCTCGCTCCGGGAAGTCTTTCGGGATCGGCACCAGCCCCGAGCCGTTCTTGTCCTGTAGCTTCTGCGGCATAGCAGAACCACCCAGCTATTCGCTGATAAATGGCCCCGACGATACCAGAGTTTGTGGAACCTTTGGCCAAAAAATTGTACAGAGCGGCGCGGCTTTTGTAGAGCCCAGAAACACGCGGCCAACCCGCGGACGGGCCGCGAGGGATACCACAGGTATGCCACCGACCGACGCCGGCCAGACACTGCCGTCCTTGCCAAGCAGTCACACGGCCGATTGGACCGCGTGGCAGGCGCTCGCGCCGCTCGCCATGCTCCAGCCACGCCTCGCGCTGGTCCAACCGCTGTACGATCATCGCTCGCGGTTCTGCCAGCGGGTTCCGCGGTATGCCCTTCGGGAGTGGATTCGATAGCCGGCGCACACATGCCTTCCAGGCACGCACCCGCTCGATGGAGTCCATCCTGTCGATCAGCGTCAGGACGATCCGGCGCCGATCGGCGTCGGTACCCAGATCCCGATCGAGCCCGCTCGCCGGGTCCTCGCCGATGCGCTCCTGCGCTCAGGCACAGCGCAGTCGCTCGTCGCGGGCGCCCCCTTGTGTGGTGGCGGGCATCGGTCACCGCTTACCCAAATTGCAGGACTGTACGTTGACCGCCTGTGAGGATGCTGGTGAATACAGGGGTTGTTATACTTGTATCCGAGACAACAGGCCGGGGACCAGGAGCCTCTGACATGGAAGCAAAGCCTGGCTTCCCATGTGTTCGGGACCGACAGCGGTTGCAGTATGGGACGTCGTGGACAGTGACAGCTACAGTCTGTCTCGCTGATTCGCCGAGCGCGGCACCTCGGCCCCGATACACACTTTCGAACACTACTCACCGGCTCTACCTCTCCCGACGCTCGCCATCGAGATCTAGCGACACCAGGTCCCACTGCGGATACGCGTCGTCACGACCCCGTGAACACTCGTAGAGCCGAAGCGTCGTGTACGGATACGCCACTCCACAGCGTTCCCGCCGATCCGGGTTACTGGCAGTGTGCGTCGGCACGATCTCCCGACAGTCTTCGCAGAGCCGACAGGCCAGCAGCAGGCCGTCGTCGCGGCCGTAGTCCAGCAGCACCGGGTCGATCGGACCGAGCGTGGTCCCACAGCCGTGAGAGCGCGTTTTTGCTGGCGTCACCGACTCGTCGAGCAGGTTCGGACAGCCCCCGAGGTGCCCGTACTCGACGGCTGCGGTCGGTGACGCGGAGATACGGGCGCGGCAGTGCGGACAACGCCAATATTCGGTAATCTACGGACCGATATCTCTGGGGATGTAACGTTTCAGATAAGTGCCCGGGGAGGGCTCCGAACCCTCGATCTCCGCATGGCCCAGGTCCGGGGTGTGACGAGTACCCCACGGGTCATGCCGGTTGGTACCGCATGAGTCTGACGACCCTATGAGTGCGGCGCTATGTCCAGCTAAGCCACCCGGGCGCGGGTGCAATGCCTGCTTGGCCGCTTTCCGTCTTGAAGGTTCCCATCTCCGTCGGTCCTGTGGGACACTCCCACCCGCGGATTTAAGCCACCGGACCCGGACGTACTGACCATGGAGATACCAGACCTCGTCCGGGAAGAACTCGGGGACGAGGAGGTCCAGGCCGGCGTCAGCCTCGGCGACGAGGATATCGTCTGTTTCACGCCGTCCCGGACGCTCGTCTACCGAGGCGAGGGGTTGCTGAGTGACGAAGGGGTCGAGGCGTTCCCCCACGAGTTCGAGCGTCTCTCCGTCTCGGAAGGACGGCGGAAGGCGACGTTCTCGCTCGCCTACGTCGACACCAAACGTGAGTTCTCGGTCCCGGTCAAACGCAGCGAGGGGGTCCTCGAACGGTTGCTGGAGAGTTCACTCAGTGCAGCGGGCGTCCTCGACGAGGAAGAGACGGTCGCTGGCGTCTATCGGTTCAGCGAACTCACGCTCGTGGTCACGTCCGCACAACTGCTCAAACACGTCGGCAGCGTCACCTGGGACGGCGACTTCGAGCAGTTCGCCTTCGAAGCGGTGACGGGTCTGGAGTTCGAGGAGGGGAGCGTCGCCACGGCGATCGTCCTCTCGGTCGACGGCCGCCCCGAGCGGATCAAAGCCCCGTCGAACAAGGCGCCGTCGTTGCGCCGGACGCTCCAGCAAGCGCTGTTTGCGTACCACGACGTATCGTCGCTCGATGCGCTCAACGAGAAGGTGGGCGAGGACGAGGACTCAGAGTCGGACGTGTCGGGACTGGGACTCGACGCTGGGATCGATCCGCTGGTCGGCGACGACGAAGCCGCGGCCGAGGGGACGGAGGCGAGTGGACCCGACGAGAGCGGTTGGGAGCCGACCGACTCGGCCGACGCGGGCGCCTCCGGGTCCGGGACCGACGGCGATTTCGCCGCGCTGGAAGCACAGGTCGAGGAACTGGCCGAGCTGGTCGAGCAACAGAACGAACAGCTCCAGCGCCAGGAGAAGGTCATCAAACAACTCATCGCGGAACTCCGGCAGGGCCGCTAGTCCGCGGTTCAGTTCTCACGCCCGAGGACTTTCCTGATACACGTCGAGCCGAACGGGCCGAGTTCGCCGCCGTCGAGCTGGACGAAGTGCCCGGTACTGATAGACGCACCACAGCGCGCACACGAGAACGACCCCTCGCGGACGATCACGTCGGCCTCGAAGTTCACGTACGTGCCCTGTGAACGCGGGCGGACGAGCCCGTCCTCGCGATCGACGACGCCACGCATGACCGCGGTATCGAGGATCTCCCGCTGGAGCTGTGGGTTCGTCGTCACCGTCTCGATGCGGTCGATCGCGTCCGCGACCGATAGCTCGGCGTGTTCGAGGTGAGCGAGCAGTTCGACCCCGAGTTCGACGGGGTCCTGGTCGTCGGCTGGCACACCCGCCTGTGGGACCCCCGGCGGATTAACCCTTACCACAAGAGGTTTGCCGATCCCAGTCGGTACGAGTAGTAGATGGATCGTCTCGCGAAACGACAGTTGGTCGGGAGCGCCGGACTGGTGGTGGTAGTCGCGCTGGCGACCCTGTTGCTCTCGCCGGCGCGGGTGGTCTCGGAGGTGATGCATCTCGCGGACCACCCCGTCTATCTCGCGGGCGTCATCGTCGGTCTCTATCTGATCCGGCCACTGTTCGCGTGGCCGACGATGCCGTTGTCGGCGTTTGTCGGGTTCGTCCTCGGAATCGAGTACGGCATCCCGGTCGCACTGATGGGCGCGTTGGTCACCTGTCTCATCCCGTACCGGTTCGCCCTGGAAGCCGGCGAGCGAGGCGGGATGTTCGGCTGGCTCGGGGACTCCGGCCGGCGACTCATCGAGGTGACTGGCGAGACACGGGGGGTCCTGGCCGCGCGGCTCTCGCCGGTGCCTGCCGACCCAGTCTCCTACGGAGCGGGTTTCGCCGGCGTCTCGACGCGGGCGTTCGTCGTCGGGACGTTCGTCGGCGAGATCCCCTGGGTCGTCGTCGAGGTGATCGCCGGCGCGTCGATGCGATCGCTCGCGCTCGACGGCCTCTCGGTCGACGCGCTCCCACACGTCCTCGTTCTCGGTGGTGTGCTGGCGGTACTCCTGATTGCCGGGCCGGCGTACCGACACGTCAACGGTCGTCCGGAGTCGTCCTGAACTCGAACCGTGCGCCACCAGCCTGACTCTCGGTGAGTTCGATCGTCCAGCCGTGGGCCTGTGCGATGTCTTCGACGATCGCGAGCCCGAAGCCGGTGCCGTCGGGGCTGGTCGTGTGCCCTCGCTCGAACACCCGCTCCCGTTCGGACTCGGGGACGCCGGAGCCGTCGTCGGCGACGTAGAACCCGTCGGCTCCTCGAGGCCCGACGGTAACCGTCACGTGGTCGGCGCTGTGTTCGACGGGGTCACCGGACTTCGTCCGGTTGTTCGTGGGGTCGTGGTCCACCGCGTCACCGGACGCCGTCCGGTTGCCCGTGGAGCCATGCTCCACGGCGTTGCGAAACAGGTTCTCCATGAGTTCCCGTAGCCGAGCGGCATCGGCCTCGATCGCGGGTGAGTCGACTACCGACGGGGACGCAACCGGAGCGTCGACGTTCTCCCAGGCCTGTTCGGCGATGAGACCGACATCGACGGGGTTGGTCTCGCCAACCATCTCTCCCTCTCGGGCCAGCGTGAGCAGTTCGTCGATGAGCTGTTCCATCCGGTCCGCGGAGTCGATGGCGTCGTTCAGATGGGAGATGTCACCCGTCTCGACCGCCAGTGAGAGCCGTCCCTGCACGACGTTGAGCGGGTTTCGGAGGTCGTGACTGACGACGCTCGCGAACTCGAGAGCTGTCGTTCCCGCTGGACACGGTCAGCGACGTTTCGGATGACGCCCGCGGTTCCGATGAAACTCCCGTCTTCGGAAGGCAGCAGCACGATGTTGTTCTCACAGGGGACGTGTTCGCCCCAGCGAGTCACGATGTCCATCTCCAAGGTGACGTGGTCTCGTTCCGGCTCCGCCAGCAGCTCCCGGATTCGTTCCTGGCCACGCTGGACGTCGTCCTCGGTCATGATCGTACTGATATGATTGCCAACCAGCTCGGCGGGTTCGTATCCGGTCAACGGTTCGATGGCATCGTTGACGAACGTGAATACCCCCTCGTCGTCGAGCGTGTAGACGGGGTCGCCGACAGCCTGGACGATCGTCTCGTATCGCTTTAACTCCTGCTCGCGTTTCTTTCGGTCGGTGATGTCCCGGATCACGCCGACCGTCCCAACGAACGAGCCGTCCTCGACCAGTGGTGCGATCTTGTCCTCGTTGATCGTCCGCCGGCCCGAGGCGTCGATCGTCTCCATCTCGAAGGTCTCCCAGATCCGGTCGTCGTCGTCACACAGCGTTTGGATGATCTCGGCTCCACGCTGGACATCCGCGTCGGGCATGAACTCGCTCGGGTGTTCGCCGACGATCGCCGAACGGTCGTATCCCAGGTGGTCCGCCAGCGCCTCGTTTATCATCTGGACCGTCCCGTTTTCGTCGAGGACGTACATCGCGTCGCCGACGTTCTCGACGAGCGTCTTGTACTGTTTGAGCTTGTGCTGGCGTTCCTTTCGCTCGGTGATGTCCCGGACGACACCGACAGTCCCGATGAACGCTTCGTCGTCAGTCAGGACCGCGATGTTGTTCTCCATCACTCGCGTCTCCCCGTCGGCGGTCGTGACCTGCATCTCGTAGGTCCGCCACTCCGTTCCCCCCGCTCTGAGTAGTTCTCTCGTCAACTCGAGCCCCTTCTGGTAGTCGTCGTCCTCGATGTACGCCCGTGCCGGCATGCCGATGACATCGTCACGATCCGCGTTCAGATGCTCGGCCACCGCTCGGTTGGCCATCTGGATTCGCCCGTCCTCGTCGAGGATGAACATCGGATCGCCGACGTTCTCGACGAGCGTCTCGTACTGTTCGAGCTTCCGTTCGCGCTCGCGACGTTCGGTGATATCCCGGCCGATGCCGGCGATTCCGATGACATCGCCGTCCCTGTCTTTGATGACTGAGCCCCGGAACTCGTACGGGATCTCACGGCCGTCCGTGGTCAACAAGGGGGCCTGAAACGCCCCGTCGCCGATGTCGGTGTGTGGATCGAGTGCCGCGTCCAGTTTCTCGTGGTAGGCTTCGGGAAGTAACTCCGCGCCGTCCATCCCCGCCAGTTCCTCGTCGCTGTAGCCAGTCACCGTGGCGAGCGTGTCGTTCCAGCGGAGGAGACACCCGTCGGTACTGATGAGATAGAAGGCGTCGTCGATGGCGTCGATGAGATCCTCGGTGAACTCCTGTTCGCGCTCTAGTTCCTGTTCCCGTTCCTTTCGAGCGGTGATGTCGGTGATGAACCCTTCGAGGATCTCGACGCCGTCGTCCGTCTCTCTGACGACCCGTCCGCGCTCCCACAGCCACCGTGTCCGCCCCTCGGCCGTCGTGACGCGGTAGCTCACCTCGAACGGTTCTCCGGCGTCGATACAGGTCTGAACACGGTTCCAGAGGCGGTCGAGCTCGGTGTCGTCGATGAGGGAACTCCACGGCACCTCCCGCTCTCGATCACTTCGGCCTCGTAGCCGACGAGATCACTCACACCGTCACTGACGAACTCCATCGGCCAGTCGGGCTCGTTACGGGCCCGGTAGACCATCCCCGGGAGGTTCGAGATAAGCGTCGAGAGCATCCGCTCTGACTCTTCGAGTGCGGTCTTCGCTCGCCGCTCGCTGACCGCTCGCTCGATGCGGTTCGCGCACCGTATACTGGTCGGTTCCGACGTCTTTCTGGAGGTACTCGGTGACACCGGCCGAGATCGCGTCGCTCGCGATCTCTTCGTTCCCCTTGCCGGTAAAGAGGATGAAGGGGAGGTCCGGGTAGTCCGCTCGCACACACCGCAGAAACTCCAGTCCGTCCATGTTCGGCATATCGTGGTCGCTGACGACACAATCGAACGCCGCTTCGCCGAGTCGGTCGAGGCCCTCGCGTGCCGACCTGACGTGGGTGACGGTGATCTCCTCGTGGATCCGTTCGAGATGCATCGCGACGACTTCGCCGAGGTTCTGTTCGTCGTCGACGTGCAGCACGCGGATCTCGCCGGGTCCGCTACTCATTACCACAGATCAGTGGAGCCATCGTTATAAATCCGCCCAGCAGGAGACGCGCCCATCAATCGTAGTAGAACGTATCGGCACAGTCATAGACGACACCGTGATCCGGACAGACGTACTTGCAGTGGCGATGGTACAACTGCCGGCTACATCGCGGACAGGGCCGTCCGCCGGCCTCCTCGTTCATATCCACTCTCAGGCGCGGAACCACTATTGCTCTTTGGGAACGAAAT